>JAKPXO010000064.1 GCA_029567505.1 Acidobacteriota bacterium | reverse complement strand
GGAGAGGGGCTGCGACGCGTCCTCGGCGTCGACGAGGGCCTTGATCTTCCCCTTGACGGCGAGGGACGAGACGTCCTCACCGGCCGACGAGCTGATCGCCGAATGGAAGAAGAACTTCATCGGCAGGAGGCCCTTCGGCGTCGCCATCCACTTGTTCGAGACGACCCGGGAGACGGTCGACTCGTGCATGCCGATGTCGTCGGCGACGTCCCGGAGGATCAGGGGCTTCAGGTGCGCGACGCCCCACTCGAGGTAGTCGCGCTGCTTCCGGACGATCGACTCGGCGACGCGCACGATCGTCCGCTTGCGCTGGTCGAGGCTCTTCATCAGCCACTGGGCCGCCCGCATCTTCTCGCGCAGGTAGGTCCGTCCCTCGCCGTCGAGCGGCCCGTTGCTCGAGGAGAGGAGGCGCCTGTAGAACGGCGAGACGCGGAGCCGGGGCAGCCCGTCGTCGTTGAAGAGGACGACGTACTCGTCGTCGACCTTCACGACCTGGACGTCGGGCTCCACGTAGATCGTCCGCGTCGAGTCGTAGCGCCGGCCGGGCTTCGGGTCGAGGCGCTTGAGGACCTCGATCGCCTGCTGCAGCTCCTCGGCCGGAACGTTCATCTGGCGCGCGAGGACCGGAACGGCCTTCGTCGCGAGGTCGTGGAGCCGGTTCGTGACGAGCTCCTCGAGGAGAGGGCTCTCGACTCCCTCCACGCGGGCCTGGATCAGGAGGCACTCGGCGAGGCTCCGGGCGCCGACCCCGGGCGGGTCGAACGACTGCAGGAGCTCGAGGGCCTCGAGCGCCTCGGCCTCCGTGCACGGGATCGCGGCGGCGACCTCGTCGAGCGGAAGGCGCAGGTAGCCGTCCGCGTCGAGGTTCCCGATGAGGTACTCGCACGCGGCCCGGACGGTCGGGCTCGCCTCGGAAACGCCGAGCTGCTCCGCGAGGTGGGCGTCGAGACCCGGCGGGGCCTCCGCCCGGTTCTCGAGCGAGTACTCCTCCCCCTCCTCGTCCATCCGGGGAGCCGTCGAGGCGCTCCCCTCGAGGTAATCGCCGAAGTAAGCCTCGAGGTCGATCGCCTCGAACGACTCCTGCGTCGGCTCGGCCGGGATCTCGGCTTCCGCCGTTCCGACGGCCGGCGGCGGCGGCGCGACCTCGCCGGCAGCCCCGCCCGCGTCGTCCCAGGCGAGCGCGGCCGCGTCTCCCGCCTCGGTCCCCTCCGCGGGGCGCTCGCGCGGGTCGGCCGCGTCGGCCGCCTCGGCGCTCTCCCGCGCCGCCACGGCCTCGTCGACCTCGGCTCCGGCCGGGACCTCCGCGGCCTCGTCCTCCTCCAGGACCGGGTTCTCCACGATCTCCTGGTTGACGACGTCGTGCAGCTCGAGCCGGGTCATCTGCAGCAGCTTGATGGCCTGCTGCAGCGTCGGCGTCATGACGAGCCGCTGCGAGAGCTTGAGGGAGAGCTTCTGTTCGAGTCCCACGGTGTGAGCCGGCCGCGCCGGACGGCGCGCTTCCTACTTCGATTCTAGTCCAGCCGGAAGCGGTCCCCGAGGTAGATGCGCCGCACCTCGGGGTCTTCCGAAAGCGTCAGGGGCGAGCCGGTCCGGAAGATCCTGCCGGCGTTGATGATGTAGCCGCGGTCGACGATCGCGAGCGTGTCCCGGACGTTGTGGTCGGTGATGAGGATGCCGATTCCGGTCGTGGCGAGCTCGCGGATGACGTGCTGCAGGTCGAGGACGGTGATCGGGTCGATACCGGCGAACGGCTCGTCCAGGAGGAGGAACCGCGGCGAGAGCGTCAGGGCCCGCGCGATCTCGAGGCGCCGCCGCTCTCCGCCGGAAAGCGTATCGGCGACCGAGGCCGCGAGGTGTGAAAGCTTGAACCGGTCGAGCAGCTCGTGCGCGCGCTCGAGCCGCTCGTTGCGCGAGAGCGGCAGCGTCTCGAGGATCGCCACCAGGTTCTGGAGCGCGTTCATCTTCCGGAAGACGGACGCCTCCTGTGGGAGGTAGCCGACGCCCAGCCGCGCCCTCCGAAACATCGGCAGGGCGGTGATCTCTTCCTCGTCGAGGAGGACGTGCCCGTCGTCAGGCTCGACGAGGCCGACGACGATCGAGAACGTCGTCGTCTTCCCCGCCCCGTTCGGGCCGAGGAGGCCGACGACCTCGCCTCCGTTCACCTCGATGGAGACGCCGTCGACGACGGTGCGTCCCCGGTAGCTCTTCTTCAGCGCCTCCGCGGCGAGGCGTGGTCGTGGCTCGCTCACGTTCCCTCCGGCCGGAGGACCCCCTGGCTGGGGATGCCCGGGCCCGTCTCCACGTCGACGCGGCCGCTTCCGCGCTGGAAGCGCAGCCGCGCGCCGGTCATTCGATTCCCCTTTCCGTCGAGCGCCGTCGCCGGCCGGCCCTCGAGGGCGACGGCGTCGACGCGAGGGTCCCAGGTCGCCTTCGCCCCTTCTCCGCGGCGGCCGTCGGCCCGGTCCTCGACCACGACGTTCCCGCGGGATTCCGCGTGGTCGATCGTCCGCTCGGGACCGAGGACGACGTCGGTCACGTCGGCCTTCATGGTCCAGGTCCCGGAGACGACGCTCGCCGACCCTTCGATCCGGAGGAGCCGGTCCGATTCGCGGTGCGTCAGGACGCTCCCCGAGGCCGTGACCGTCTCGACCGTCGCCGCCTTCGTCTTCGGGTCGACGCGACGTCTCCGGAGGACGGCTCGCACGTCTCCCTCCGCGCGGAGCGAACGGTCCCGGTCGTCGAGGAGGATCGAGTGCCCGCGGAGGACGTTCTCCTCCTGCCAGGCCGTGACGTTCCCCGTCAGGAGGACCGTCTTCTCATCGGAGCGCACGCGAAGGAAGTCCGACTCGGAGAAGACCGGCGCGTCCGAGCCGCCTCCCAGGACCTCCGAGCCTTCCCGGCCGCGGAACGTGGTCTTCACGCCGCCGGCGCCTTCGATCCTCTGCTCGCGACGGAACCAGGTGAGGACGTCCGCGGCGACGCGAGCGGTCTCGTCCTCGTAACGGGCCTTCTCCGAGCCGCTCCCCGCGAAGACGGCCGACTCGTCCGCGGACCGGAGAGTCGCGGACGGAGCGGTCACGCGCGTCCGCTCGCCTTCGCTCAGCACGACGCCTCCTTCGAGGACCGCCGTCTCGAGGGCACGGCCGTCGGAGCCGAAGGCGAGCTGTCCCCGACCCGCCTCAAGACGGCGGGACGCGGGAACCCGCGCGGAGCCCGCCTGGGCCGGCGGAGCGGACTCCTCGAGCCGGAACGAGGACGGAACCTCGACGCGGGCGAGCCTTCCGTCCGAGAGCTTCGCCTCGAAGCTCTCGGCGACCGCCTGCCGGGCGCCCGATCCCGCGGCGGGTGGAAGGTCGAGCCGGGCTGGCGCGCCCGTGAGGCCGAGCCGCGACGGCTCGGCCTCGGCGTCGCGTTCCAGCTCGAGGCTCTCACCGGCGGCCCGGATCGGGGCGTCGAGCTCCCCTTCCGCGCCGCGGGCGAGGAGCGCCACGACGTCGCCCCGGGCCGTCACGCGATCGCCGTCTCCCGCCGGGCGACGCTCGACCTCGCGCCCTCGCAGGACGAGGTCGTCCGTCTTCAGGACCACGTTCCCTCGAGCGGCGAGGCCGCCCCCCCGCTCGAGGTCGACGGCGTCCGCCGTCAGCGCGATCCGCCGGCCTCGGTCGTCCTTTCCGCCGAGCCGGACGTCGTCGCGGAAACGGACGATCCCGACGCCCGATTCGACCGCTCCGCCGAGAGCCCGGGCCACGAGGGCGCCCCGCATCGCCGTGACCGGTCCTTCAGAGACGAGGAGCCGCGTCAGCGGGTCGTACCGGAAGGAGCGTCCCGCGAGGTCGACACCCGCTCCCTCGACCCGCACTCCGTCGAAGACGCGGAAGGCCTTCGTGGACGGGACGAACTCCGCCCGGGGCGCCTCGAGGAGCGCCGTCCGGCCCGACTCGGCGTCGCGCGTCACGAACGCCACGTCCTTCAGCCGGAAGGTCCGGTCCGCACCGTCGGCGAACGCGATCGCCTCGGCGGCCCGAAGGCGGTAGACCTCCGAGTCTCCCTCCGTCTCCGAGTAGTCGAACTCCTCGAACCGCACGCGGTCGCGGACCCCGCCCGACTCCGCGAGAAGCGTCTCGGCCACCTCGGCCGGCGTCGTGTCCGTACGGGCTCCGGCCGGTCGCCACGAAAGGACGATCGCGACCGGGAAGACCACGAAGGCGAGGGACCCCAACGCCTGGCGGAGCCTGCGGCGCGCGCCCGGCCTCACGCCGCCTCCGCGGGGACCGCGTCGAGAACGGTGAGCGCCGGCCGGTCCAGGAACGAATCGTGAGCGACGTTCGCGAGGACGTCCCAGGTCCCCGCTCTGGAGCCCGTGGAGATGCTCCCGAGCGTCCACCCGACAGCGTCCAGACGCACCCCTTCGCCCTCGAACGCGAGCCGGAGACCGCGCTCGCCGACCGGGCGGCCGCGTCCGTTCCACGAGAGGGAGCGCAAGAGAAAGAGCGGCCTCGGGTTCCCCATCCCGTGAGGCTCGAGGCGTCCGAGGTGCTCCACGAGCTCCGGCGTCACTTCCGAGGCCCGGAGCGGTGCGTCGGCCTCGAGGACGACGGACCATTCCTCTTCGTCGCGGCTGCGGGCGAAGGTCTCCTTCGCGTCGTCCCGGAAGGCCTCGAACGCGTTCGCGGCCACCGAGATCCCGATCGCCGCGTGATGTCCTCCGAACTCCGCCTCGTGCCGCCGGGCGACGGGCGCGATCCGCTCGTGGAGCGGAGTCCGTCCCCAGGTCCGGCCGCTCCCGCCGACCCGCCCGTCCTCGCGGGAGAGGAGCAGCACGGGGCGCGAGACGGTCTGGGCGACCTTCGAGGCGGCGATGCCGAGGACCCCGCGGTGCCACCCGTCCTCCGGCGAACCGGCCTCGACGACGAGAGCGTCGCGTACGGGGTCGAACGTCTTTTCGAGCCTCTCGAGGGCGGCGGCCACGACCCGCTCCTGCATCCGCCGCCGCTCGGTGTTCGCCCCCTCGATCTCGTCGGCCAGCTGCCCGGCCCGGACGGCGTCGGCCGTCGTCAGCAGCTCGAGCGCGCGGAACGCGTGGTCGATCCGGCCGGAGGCATTCAGGCGCGGAGCGATCCGGAACGCCACGTCGTGGACGGACGGGCTCTTGCCCGCCCGGACCGACGAGCGCGACAGGAGGGCGGTCAGGCCCGCGGAGCGCGGCCCGGCGAGGCCCGCGAGCCCCCACGAGACGAGGATCCGGTTCTCGCCCGTGAGCGGAACCATGTCGGCCACCGTCGAGAGTGCCGCGACCTTCGCGAGCGAGGCCATCCAGGAGCGGACCGCCTTCCCGTCCAGCCCGACGCGGGCGCCGTCCGCCGTGAGAAGAGCCTCGGAGAGCTTCCAGGCGATCCCCGCACCCGCGAGCTCCTTGAACGGGTACGAGCAGCCCGGAAGCCGCGGATTCAGGAGGACGGCGCCGGTCGGAAGCTCTTCCGGCGGCAGGTGGTGGTCCGTGACGATGACGAACGCGCCGCGCGCCACCGCCTCCCGGATCGGCTCGACCGCCGTGATGCCGCAGTCGACCGTGACGATTCCTTCCGGCGCGTGCTCGTCGAGGACCCGGCGCAGCGTCTCGGAGCGGAGGCCGTAGCCGTCCCGAAGCCGGTGCGGGAGGAACGGTACCGCGTCGGCCCCGAGCCGCTTGAGCGTCGTCGTCAGGATCGCGAGCGCGCCGATCCCGTCGCAGTCGTAGTCGCCGAAGACGACGACCCTCGCGCCGCGCCGGCAGGCGTCGGCGAGCCGGGCGACGGCCGCGTCCATGCCTCCCATGCCGAACGGATCGTGGAGCGACGCCGGGTCCGGCTGGAGCCACGCTCGCGCCTCGGCGGGCGAGGAGAATCCCCGCGCGGCGAGGACCCGCGCGAGCGGCGCGGCGACCCCCAGCTCCCGCACGAGGAGAGCGGCCGCGCCCGCGTCGTGAGGCCGGAGTCTGCGTGTGACGCGTGGCGGCGGGAAGGCCGAGGTCACCGGGACGCCGCGGGCCCCTCCCAGGCCCCCATGCGGCGGAACTTCGCGTAGCGGGCCTCGAGGAGGGCGTCGACCGGGATCGCCGCGAGGCGGTCGAGGTGGCGCACGAGCGCCTGCCCGACGGCGTCGATCGTCGCCACCGGGTCGGAGTGGGCGCCGCCCGGAGGCTCCGGGATCACCTCGTCCGCGATCCCGAGGGCCTTGCAGTCGGCGGCGGTCATCCGCATCGCTTCCGCGGCCTCGCGCGCCTTCGCCTGGTCCTTCCAGAGGATGGCGGCACACCCTTCCGGCGAGATGACGGAGTAGACCGAGTGCTCGAGCATCAGGATCGCGTCCGTCACGCCGATTCCGAGGGCGCCGCCCGATCCGCCTTCGCCCGTCACGGTCGCGATCAGGGGCACCCGGAGGCGCGCCATCTCGAGGAGGTTCACGGCGATCGCTTCCGAGACGCCCCGCTCCTCGCTCTCGACCCCCGGATAGGCGCCCGGCGTGTCGATGAACGTCAGGACGGGCCGCTGGAACTTCTCGGCGAGCTTCATCACGCGAAGCGCCTTGCGGTAGCCCTCCGGACGGGGCATGCCGAAGTTCCGGCGGACCTTCTCCTTCGTGTCGCGCCCCTTCTGGTGGCCGACGATGGCGACCGTCCGGTCGCCGAGGACCCCGAAGCCGGCCACGATCGCGGGGTCGTCCGCGAAGGCCCGATCGCCGCGCAGCTCGACGAAGTCGCGCAGGAGGACGCGGACGTAGTCGAGCGTGAACGGGCGGGCCGGGTGGCGCGCGACGAGCGTCTTCTGCCAGGGAGTGAGGTTCGCGTAGATCTCCCCCGAGAGCTTCACGAGCCTGTCGGAGATCTTGCGGATCGCCTTGTCCCGGGCGGGGCTCCCGGGGCTCTCCCGCAGGCCGTCGATGCGCGCTCGGAGCCGCTCCAGCGGCTCCTCGAACCGGTGATCGGAACTCACCCCCGGAATGTACCAGACCGCGACGGCCGGGCCGTCAGAGGAGGCTCTGCGGGTCCCGGTCCAGCCGGGGCGGTTCCGGCAGGGACCGGAGCAGTTCGCCGGCCGCCGCGAGCGCTTCGCGGGAGTCGGACCGGACGAGCAGCTGGACGCGGTAGAGCCCCTTGAGCCGCTCCAGCGGCGCCGGCGCCGGACCGAGCAGGCGGAGCTTCGGCAGCCCAGCGATCGCGACCCGACCGGCGCGCGCGGCGGCTTCGGCTTCGGGGAGTTCCCTCGCCGTCCAGAGCGCGAGGAGGAGGTGGGAAAAGGGCGGGTAGCCGAATGCCCGGCGGAACCGGAGCTCCCCTTCCGCGAAGGAGGCGTGGTCCTGGGCGACGGCGGCCGCGATCGCTTCGTGCTCTGGCCTGGCCGTCTGAACGGCCACGATCCCGGGCCGCTCCCCCCGGCCGACCCGGCCCGCCGCCTGGGTGACGAGCTGGAACGTCCGCTCCGCGGAGCGAAAGTCGGGGAACGAGAGGAGCGCGTCGGCGTCGAGGACGGCGAGGACCGTGGCGTTCGGGAAATCGTGACCCTTCGCCACCATCTGCGTCCCGAGGAGCGCCTGCGCGGCGCCCGACTCGAAGTCGGCGAGGACGCGGACCGCTCCGCCGCGCCGCGCGGCCGCGTCCCGGTCGAGGACGGCGTACGGGACCTCCGGGAAGAGCTCCTCGAACCTCTCGGCGAGGCGCTCGGTGCCGAAGCCGACGGGCATGAGGACTTCGGAGCCGCACGAGGGGCAGGCTCGGGGCCTGGGGACGAAGTCGCCGCAGTAGTGGCAGAGGAGCCTCTCCCCGCGCCGGTGATAGGTCCGGGCGACCGAGCACGAGGCACAGCGGAAGTCGTGGCCGCAGGAGCGACAGAGGAGGGCCGGCGAGAAGCCTCGGCGATTCAGGAGGACGATCGCCTGCTCGCCGCGCTCGAACGCCCCGTGCAGGAGCTCCACCGTCCGGGCGGCGAAAAGGACGCGGCCATGGTCGCCGGGGCGGGCGGCCTCGCCCCGGAGGTCGACGACCTCCACGCGGGCCCTCTCGCGCGAGCCGGGGCGCGCCGGCAGGACGAGGCGCGGCAAGCGTCCGTCGCGGGCGGCCTGCTCGTCCTCCATCGAGGGCGTCGCCGTCCCGAGGAGAAGGACCGCTCCCTCGCCGTGCGCCCGAACGCGGGCCACGGTCCGGGAGTCGTACCGCGGGGCCTCGGCCTGCTTGTAGGAGGCGTCGTGCGCCTCGTCGACGACGATCAGCCCGAGCCTCGGCAGCGGAGCGAAGACGGCGGAGCGGGGGCCGACCACGGCGTCGACCTCCCCGCGTCGCCCCCGCTCCCAGGCGGCGGAGCGCTCACCGTCCGAGAGGCCGCTGTGGAGGAGGGCGACGCGTGAGCCGAACCGGGCGACGACCCGCCGGATGAGCCCGGGCGCGAGGGCGATCTCGGGCACCAGGAGGATCCCCTGCCGGCCCAGCGCGATCGCCCTCTCGAGCGCGGCGAGGTAGACCTCCGTCTTCCCGCTGCCGGTGACGCCGTCGAGGAGGAATCGCGCCTCGCCGCCGCGCTCGAGCGCTTCGGCGACGGCGTCGATGGCGGCTCGCTGGGCCGCCGTCGGCTCGATGGGAGCCGTGGCGCGCGCCGGCAGCGCGTGAGCGGCCGCGTCCGCCGGCCTTTCCTCGTCGACGACGGCGACGAGAGACTGTTTCGCCAGCGCGGCCAGCGTGCCGGCCGACACGCCCGCGGCCCGGAGCTCCGCCCCCGACGCCGGTCTCCCGAGCGCCGCGAGCGTGGCGAGGGCCTTCCGCTGCCCGGGCCGCCTCGCGAGGCGGGGGTCGTCGGCGCTCCCTCGCGCCGCGAAGCTCCGGGTCGTGGGAGGCCGCGAGGCCCGAAGCTCCTCCGAGGGAATCCGGACGAGTCCCCCGTCGAGGAGCAGGCGAATCGCCTTGCCGAGGCCCCGGGAGCCGAGCCTCTCACCCAGCTCGAGCGCCGTCGCGCGGCCCGACGACAGGACCTCCGTCAGGACGGCCCCCGTGAGCCCTTCGGGCGGATGCGCTCCGACCGCGCGGCTCGTCGGGACGTAGGCCGCAGTCCCGGCCGCGAGAAGGCGAGCGGGAACGGCCGCGCGCAGGAGCTCTCCGGGCGGGGCGAAGTAGTAATCGGCGGCACGCGTCAGGAGACCGACGAACGACTCGGAAAGGAAGGGCTCCTCGTCGAGGACCGTGAGGACCTCGCGAAGAACGGTCCCCTCGGGAGCCGGGTCCGGCTCCCCGGGGACGACGAGGCCGGTAAGGAGCCGCGGTCCGAAGGGGACGGCGACGCGCGCGCCCGCCGGGGGGAGAGGCTGCTCGGACGGAATGAGGTACGTGGCGAGCCCCGGAAACCCGGTCGGAAGGAGGACCGCGATTCTCCGGGCGACGTCGTCGGACGTCACGGTGTCAGGCCGTCGTGCCGGTCCGGAGGTCCGGCTCGACCCAGGGGGCCTCGTCACCCTCCCCGGCCTCCGCGTCGACGTCGACGAAGCGGCCGGCGGACGGCTCCCAGCGCCACCTTCGGGAGACGTCCTGCTCGACGTCCTCCGAGACGACGAGGACCGAACGGTCGATGCTCAGGTCCCCGCCGGCGAGGAGGAGGCCTCGGTCGACCCAGACGGCGAGCCCGAAGCCGCCCCCCTCCTCGCCGAAGTACACGGCGACGTCGAAAAGGGGCTCGGGCCCCTCCCGCCTTACGAACGCCTGCGCGAAGTCGAGCCGGCCGTCGAAATCGAAGTCGCCCCGGACGAAGTACGGGCGGTAGGCCCCGTAGAGGTCCCGTAGCTCCTGCCGCGCCTCCGATTCGAGGGCGTCTTCGTCGGTGGCCGGCCGGACGCCGCTGGTCGACGTGGCCCCCACGGCCTCCTCTTCGGCCTCCGTTCGCCCGCTCGGGGGCGGCCCGCGGCGTCCCTTCTCGACCTCGCCGGGGAGCCGTTCCCCTCCTCGTGCCCGGGCCGAAAGGACGAGTGCCGTGCCGAAGGCGGCGAAAGCGGCGAGGAACATGACGCCGACGACCCGGCGAGCGATCACGAGCCGGACTCCTTCCGGCCGGGGACCGGGAGGCCCAGCTTCCGGAGGACCTGCTGGAGGTCCTCCCACGCTTCCTTCTTCCGCTCGGGCTGGCGGAGGAGGAACGAGGGGTGGAACGTCGGCATCACGGCGATACCTCGACGCATTCCCCACTTTCCGCGGAGGCGAGTGATCGGCTCTTCGGTCTCGAGGAGGAACTGCGCGGCGAACTTGCCCATGGCGACGAGCACCGCGGGCTTCACGACCTCGATCTGGGTCTCCAGGTAGGGCCGGCAGGCCGCGATCTCCGCCGGCTCGGGGTTCCGGTTCCCCGGCGGACGGCACTTCAGGACGTTCGCGATGTAGACGTCGGCCCGGTCCAGACCCATCGCCCCGATCATCTTCGTCAGAAGCTGCCCGGCGCGACCGACGAACGGGACGCCCGTCGCGTCCTCGTCGGCGCCGGGGGCCTCTCCGACGAACATGATGCGGCTGCGCCCGGTCCCGTCGGCGAAGACGGTTTGCGTCCGGGTGCGGCAGAGACCGCAGAGCTGGCATGCCGCGACGGTGGCCCGGAGCGTGTCGAGGTCGGGAAGGGCCGGAACGGCCGGGCCCTTCGCGGAGGCCGGGCGCGTGGACGGCACGGCGTCTCTCGTCTCCGGCCGCGCGCCCGGTCGCGCGGACGTCGGCCCCGCGACCGCGGGCGGAGCCGCGAGGTGGAGCTCGCGGACGCCGAGGTCCCGGAAGTAGCCGAGCGCGGCACTCAGCGCGTCGTTTCGGCGGGGGCGGCGGGCGGGCATCTCTCGTCGAGGAGCGCCGCAAGGCGCTCGAGGATCGTGGCGGAAACGACCGCTTTCGCGGCGCGAGGGACGGCGACCGGCTCGGACGCGCCGGCGGCGAGAAGGAGGACCTCGTTCTCTTCGCTGTCGAAGCCGATTCCCGGCCGCGAGACGTCGTTCGCGACGAGGAGATCGGCCCCCTTGTCGAGGAGCTTCCGACGCGCGTTCCCGGCGAGGTCGTCCGTCTCTGCGGCGAACGCGACGACGACCTGCCGCGGCGTCCTCACGGCGCGGACCGCGGCGAGGATGTCGGGGGCGAGTGCCAGGCGGATCTCGGGGATCCCGCCGGCCCGCTTGATCTTCTTCGGCGTAAAGGCCTCGGCCTGGAAGTCGGCAGGTGCGGCCGCCATGACGAGGGCGTCGGAGGAGGGGAGCTCGGCGAGGACGGCCTCGAGCATCTCGGCCGTCCGGTCGACCTTCAGGAGCTTCACGTTCGGGGGCGGGTCGATGGCGACCGGGCCGCTCACGAGGACGACCTCCGCGCCGCGCTTCTCGGCCTCGCGTGCGAGCGCGTAGCCCATCCGCCCGGAGCTGCGGTTCGTCAGGAAGCGAACCGGGTCGATCGGCTCGCGGGTCGGGCCGGCCGTCACGACGACGCGCCGCCCCTGGAGGCTCCTCGAGACCCGCGCCGCGCCGACCACGGCCTCGACGATCCGCGCCGGCGGGGCCATCCGGCCGGGACCGACGTCGCCGCAGGCGAGGTCGCCCGAATCGGGGTCGACGACGACGGCCCCGCGACCCCGCAGGATCCGGAGGTTCTCCTGCGTCGCCGGGTGGGCCCACATCCAGGTGTTCATCGCCGGCGCGACGACGATCGCCCGGCGGTGCGCGAGCGCGTAGGTCGAGAGCGCCTCGTCGCCGATGCCGCGGGCCATCTTCGCGAGGACGTCCGCGGTCGCCGGCGCGACGGCCAGGACCTCTCCCCAGCGCGCCAGCTCGATGTGGTCGACGGCGCCCGAGGCAGGGTCCCAGAGGTCCGCCACGACCGGCGACTTCGAAAGGACCGAGAGCGTCAGCGGCGTGATGAAGCGCTGGGCGGCCGGCGTCATGAGGACCCGCACGACGGCGCCCTTCTCGACCAGCAGCCGGACGATCTCCGCCGCCTTGTAGGCCGCGATGCCGCCGCTGACGCCGAGAAGGACGCGCGGGGCCGGGAAGCCGCCTCCGCTCACGCCGACGTCAGGGCGTGATCAGCGGGAGCGGGTCGATCGGCTCGATCGCGCCCGTTTCGAGCTCGCCCTCGACCGCGCCTTCGATGGGGCGCTGGCCGAGCTGCCACTTCACGTGGCCGCCCGCCACCTCGTCGAGGGCGATTCGGGAGTACTTCGTGTGCTTCGTCTCGACCTTCGGCCGGGCTCCGAGCATCAGCTGCTCGGCGCGACGGGAGGCGATGTGGACGAGCCGGAACTTCGACTCGATCTGCGGGGACGGCGGGGTCCCTTCCGGGGTCTCTTCGGGGGTCTCGGTCATCGGGCTGGCTCCGGTTTCGTCGTTCGGTGTCGTCACTTTCACCCTCGATTCGGCCCCGTTACGCGGGGAACGTCCGCAGAATGGCTTCGAGCCGTTCCTGCCGCCGACGGCGGCTCGAACGGCGCGCCACGACGATCGACCGCAGCTCGTCTACGGCCGCGTCGAGGACGTCGTTGATTATCGCATAGTCGTATTCGCCGAACTCGGCGAGCTCCCGCGCGGCCGCCCCGAGCCGGCGCGCGATTGACTCCGGGGTGTTGTGCCCCCGGGCGGTCAGGCGCTCCTCCAGGACCTGGCGGGACGGCGGGAAGACGAAGACCTTCACGACCTCCGGCATGCGCGACCGCACCTGCCGGGCCCCCTGGACGTCGATGTCGAGGACGACGTCGATCCCGGCGGCGAGGCGGGGCTCGACCTCGCCGCGCGAGGTGCCGTAGCGGTGCCCGTCGTAGACCGCGTGCTCGAGGAACCCGTCCCGGGCCGCGAGCGACTCGAACTCCTCCGGAGAGACGAAGTGGTATTCCCGGCCGTGAACCTCTCCCGGCCGCGCCGGGCGGGTCGTGTGAGAGACGGAGAAGTGAATCGTCCCGACGAACGCGGGGTCGGCGAGGATCCGGCGGATCAGCGTCGTCTTTCCGGCGCCGGACGGGGACGAGACGATGAAGAGGTCTCCTGCGGGTCTCATCCCCAGAGTATGCGAGGTACCCGACCGCCCGTCAGCAGGAACGCGCTCGGGGAGTCCGGGGGGCGGCGAACAGCGCCCTTTGGCAACGTCACTCCACGTTCTGAATCTGTTCCTTGAGCGCCTCGACATCCGACTTGAGGTCGAGGAGGACGCGCGTGAGCGGGAGCTCGCGGGCCTTCTGACTCGCCGTATTCGCTTCTCTGTGGAGCTCCTGGGCGAGGACGTCCAGGCGCTTCCCGGACGCATGCTCTCCCGACATCAGCCGTCGCGCTTCGACGAGATGCGCCCGGAACCGGTCGACCTCCTCCGTGATGTCGGCCCGGTCCGCCAGGAGCGCGATCTCCTGGGCGAGCCGGGCCTCGTCCAGCGGGACCCCCGAGGCGAGCTTCGCGACGCGCTCGCGCAGCTGCGCGAGGAGGCGCTCGGAGAGCCCCTCGCGCTCGTTCGCCACCCGGCCGATCCCGTCCTCGAGGCGGTCGAGGATCGCCGCGAGGGCGGAACGGACCGCCTCCCCCTCGCGCCTGCGAGAGGCGTCGAGGTCGACGAGGGCGGCGCCCGCGGTCTCCAGGATCGTGGCGGCGAGAGTCTCCCCGGCCTCGTCCTCGGCGATGCGGACGACCCCCGGGAGAGAAAGGAGGTCGCGGGCCGTCAGCTCCCGCGGCAGGTCCCTCTCCCGCGCGAGGTCGCCCCATGCCTGCGCGTAACGCTCCGCCGTCGCACCGTCGATCGTCACGGCTCCCCCGGCGGGACGGCTGACCCGGACGGAGAGGTCGACGTGCCCGCGGGCGACGGTCGCGCCGACGAGCTTGCGCAGGGGGGCCTCCAACGCGCCGAGGTCGTCCCGCATCTTCAGCGAGAGGTCGAGGAAGCGGTGGTTCACGCTCCGCAGCGTGATCGAGAGCTGCGTCCCGTCGGGGAGCGCGGCCTGGGCGCGGCCGAAGCCGGTCATCGACTTCACGGTGTCTTCTCCTCCTCGAAGGCCGCGAGGTCGTGCAGCCTCCGGTAGACGCCGCCGAGCGCGAGGAGCTCGGCGTGCCGGCCCCTCTCGACGAGGCGGCCGCGGTCCAGGACGACGATCTGGTCGGCCCGTCGCACCGTCGAGAGCCGATGGGCGATGACGAGCGTCGTCCGCCCCGCCATGAGCCGTTCGAGAGCGGCCTGCACGGCCCGCTCGCTCTCGGTGTCGAGCGCGGATGTGGCTTCGTCGAGGATCAGGATCGGCGGGTCCTTCAGGAGCGCCCGCGCGATCGCGAGCCGCTGTCGCTGGCCTCCGGAGAGCCGGCCTCCCGCCTCCCCGACCGGCGTGTCGAGCCCCTTCGGGAGGGCGTCGACGAAGTCGGCGGCGTTCGCGGCGGCGAGGGCCGCGCGGACGCGGCTCTCCGGCACGTCCGCGAGGCCGTACGCGACGTTCCTCCGGACGGTGTCGTCGAAGAGGACCACCTCCTGAGTCACGAGCGCCATCGCGCCGCGGAGCGAGGAGAGCGTCACGTCACGGACGTCGACGCCGTCGATCGAGATCCGCCCCGCGGTCACGTCCATGAAGCGCGGGAGGAGGTTCGCGAGCGTCGTCTTCCCCGCTCCCGACGGACCGACGAGTGCCGTCACCGAGCCACGCGGGACGACGAGGTCGACACCCGAGAGGACGTCCGGCCCGCCCGGGTAGGCGAACGAGACCCCCTCGAAGCGAACCTCCCTCTCGAACGGCCGGAGCGGCGCGGCCTCGGGCCGGTCGACGACGAGGACGGGGGCGTCGAGGACCTCGAAGAGCCGGCGCGCGGACGCGAGCGCCTGCTGGAGGGCGAGGTTGATCCGCGTCGCCCGCTTGAACGGCTGGTACATCATCACCAGCCCGACCCCGAACGAGATGAACGCCCCGAGCGTCATCGTCCCCGCTTCGATCCGCTTCCCCGCGTAGCCGAGGAGGACCAGGAACGCGAGGACCGAGGCCGTCTCGACGAGCGGCGAGGAAAGCGCCATCACGCCCGCGCCCTTCCGAAGGAGGCGGAACGTCCTCTCGTTCACCTCGCCGAAGCGGTCCGCCTCGTACTTCTCCGCCCCGTAGGCCTGGACGACCCGGTGGCCGCGAAGCGTCTCGGAGAGGACGCCGGTCAGGTCTCCCATCCGCTCCCGCCCCGCCTTGGAGATCCGCCGGAGCCGGTTCGCGATCAGGACGACCGGAACGACGATCGCGGGCGCGACGACGAGGGCGACGAGCGTCAGCTGGGGAGAGCGCGACACGACGAGGACCGAGAGGCCGAGGAGCGTCGCGATCGACTGCACGAGGTCGGCGAGGTCGGTCCCGAACAGGCTCTGGATCCGGTCGACGTCCCCGGTCACGCGCGAGATCAGGTCCCCCGAGGGGTTCTTCGCGTGGAAGGCTCCCGACTGCCCGAGGAGCCGCTCGTAGACGAGGCGCCGGACGTCCCTCACGAACGCGAGGCCGACCGCGTTAAAGCGGTACTCGGCGGCGAACGCGCAGAGGTTCTTCAGGACGAACGCGACGAGGAGGATCACGGGGAGGACGACCCCGCGGTTCGCCTCCGTCACGCCGACGGCGGACTGGAGGTCGAGCAGGCGATCGTCGAGCCACTGGATGACGGGCGTCTTCCGGGCCGACTCGGCGGCGCCGAGCGCCTTGCCGAGGCCGCGCGCGGCCGGATCGGCGGCCAGCTCCTGCTTCACGGCCGAGCTCTGCCCCGGGGTCAGGACCTGGTCGAAGAGCGGCCCGAAGAGGTAGGCGACGAGCGTCGTGAAGACGGCCACGCCGACCATCGCGAGAACGGCGACGAGCGCCGCCCGCGCGTGCGGGCGGAAGAGGCGCGCGAGACGGAGGAAGTCCCTCACGCCTCCCTCCGACCGAGGAGGGCGAGGACGGCCTCGGCCGTCCGCTCCGGAGCGCCCGGCTCTCCGAGCTCCTCCCGCCCCTCGGCGAGGCGGCGCCGGGCCTCCGCGGCGTGCGAGGCGTCGTCGAGGAAGCGCTCGACCTCGGCCGCCACCCGTTCGGGGGTCGCCGCGCCCTGGATCAGCTCCGGCACCGCCCGCGTACCGTCGCCCGGGTCGGAGAGGATGTTCGCCATCGCCACGCTCGGCACCTTCACGAGGAGCTTGCCCAGGAGGTAGCTGATCGTGGCGACCTTGTAGACGACGACCATCGGGATCCCGGCGAGAAGCCCCTCGACCGTCGCGGTGCCGGAGGCCACGAGGAGGACGTCCGACGCGGCGAGGAGCGAGAGGTGCGGCCCGGAGACGACGCTCCAGCGATCGAGGCGCTCCCCCGCGATGCGCCGGAGGAGGTCGTCGGGAACCGAGTCGGCCTTCACGAGGACGACCTCGAGGTCGGACCGGCGCGCCTGGAGGAGGGCGACGGCGTCCCGCAGGATCGGAAGGAGCGACCGGACCTCCCCCGCGCGCGAGCCGGGCATCAGGACGACGCGCCGCCGGCCGGGCGGCGGAGGGGCCGCCGGAGTCGCCAGCTCGCGCCGCGCCTCGTCGACGAGCGGGTGACCCACCCAGGTCACGCGCTCCCCGAGGCCGCGCGCGTCGTACCAGCGCTTCTCGAAGCGGAAGAGCGTCAGGACGCCGCGGCCGAGGCGCGCGAGCGTCCGCGCCCGTCCGCTCCGCCAGGCCCAGACCTGAGGCGAGACGTAGAAGACGACCGGGACTCCGGCCCTCGCGAGCCGTCGGGCGAGCGGGAGGTGGAAGTCCGGAGAGTCGATCAGAACGGCGGCGTCGACCTTCGACGCGACCGCCTCGCGCGTCAGCTCGCGCATGAGCCGGTGAGCGAAGCGGATCTTCCCCAGCGCCTCCACGACCCCGATGATCGCGAGCTCCTTCTGGTGCGCGATGAGGCGCATCCCGCGGGCGGCGCACCGGTCGCCGCCGAGGCCGAACGCCTCGAGCGCCGGATCCCGCTTCGAGAGGGCGCCGAGGAGAGCCGCCCCGTGCTGGTCGCCGGAGACCTCGCCGGCCGAGACGAGGAGGCGCACGGCCTCAGCGGCTCCCGACGAGCGACATCGCCCAGGCCGCCGCGAGCGAGCCGCCGACGATCGCCGTCCACATGCGCGTGAAGAAGCGCCGCCGGGAGGGCCCGTCGTCGCGCCAGAGGAGCGCGAAGAAGGCGGAGAGGATCGTCGCGAGGAGGACGAGGTGGAGGAACTGGTCGGAGAAAAGCGTCGTGCTCACGGCTTCCGTTCCCCCGCGACGTCCCAGGCGTCGAGCGCCAGGAGGACGTTCAGCACGCCCGCGACGACGAGGTAGGTCGTCGCCACCTCGAAGGTAGGAGAGGAGGGCTCCGCCGGGCCGAGCCCGAACGCCCGGACGAGGAGCGCTGGAAGGACGACGGCGTGGGACGCGGCCGCGGTCAGGAGGGCGCCGGTTCCGCGCGCCGGCACGGGCCCCGGGGATCCGCCCAGCAGAAGGCCCAGGACGAAGGCCGCGCCGACGAGGCCGAAGAATGCCGCGCCGCGCGCCCTTCGGCCGCACCAGGCGTGACCGAGTCCGGGGACGAGGAGCGTCAGCAGCGCCGCGACGATGCGCCCGCTGGTCGGGCGCGGCACGCCGGTCAGGAAGCCCCCTCCGGCGTGCCGAGACGCGCGCGGAGCCGGCGGAACGTGACCTCGAGGTCCTCGGGGACGACGCGGGTCCCGGAGACGACCGTCATGAAGTTCGTGTCTCCTTCCCAGCGCGGCACAAGGTGCATGTGAAGGTGGCCGGGCACGCCGGCGCCGGCGCACTTCCCCAGGTTCAGGCCCGCGTTCAGCCCGCCCGGCGCGTACTCCGCGCGAAGGGCCTCCTCGATGCGCGCGGAGAGGTCGATCAGCTCGATCCTCTCCTCTCGCGTCAGCTCGGGCAGGGTTGCGCGATGGGCGTACGGCGCGACGAGGACGTGCCCGTTCGAGTAGGGATACCGGTTCAGGACCGCGAAGACGCTCCGGCCTCTCTCGACGATGAGGGCCTCGGCGTCGCCGAGGCCCGGGAGGTCGCAGAAGAGGCATCCTCCCGCGCCCGATGGCGGGGCGCCCGTCAGATAGCTCATCCGCCAGGGCGTGAAGAGGACGTCGTTCATTCCTCCGGGGCTCGGGCGCCCGGCTCCGACTCGGGCGCGGGGGCCGTGGCGTTGATCAGCTCCTTCAGCTTCTTTCCCGGCTTGAAGTAGGGGACGAGCTTCGGCGGAACGTGGACCTTGACCCCGCTGCGCTTCGGGTTACGCGCGATGCGGGCGCCGCGCTGGCGGAGCTTGAAGCTGCCGAAACCGCGGAGCTCGATCTTGCTGCCGGCCCGCAGCGAGGAAATGATTCCCTGGAAGACCGACTCGACCACGGCCTCGGCCTGCTTCTTCGTCAGCTGGGCCGTGCGCGCGACCTCCTCGACGAGATCCGCCTTGGTGGTCGTCTCCTCCGCCCGGCTGACGCCCTGCGATTCGCGTTCCATCTCCTCCCCTCGCGGGGAGCGTCCCGGATGGACGCCCCCCGTCGGCGCCTCCTCGCGGGCGCCTCGAACGTCAGTCTTCCGTCTTCGACGTCTCGGCGGAGGCCTCGGTCGAGGCCGCCTCGGACTCCTCGGCGACCGGCTCGGCGGGAGCGGCGACCTCGGGCGCCGGGTCCGATGCAGCCCGGGCCTCCGGCTCCCCCTCGGCCTCCGGAGCGGCGACGGCCTCGGCCGCGGCAGCGAGCTCGGCCGGGTCGGGCTGCGGAACGTCCCGCATCGAGAGCCCGATCCGCTGCTCGTCCACCTCGATCCGGAGGATCCGGACGCGGACGGGGTCACCCTCGGAGAAGACGTCCGAGAGCTTCTGCCCGCGCAGGACGTCGGTCTCCGAGACGTGCATCAGGCCCTCGAGGCCGAGAGGCAGTCGGACGAAGACGCCGAAGTCGGCGACCTTGGCGACCTGCCCGTCGACGACGTCGCCGGGCTGGTGCTCGCGGGAGAACTCCTCCCACTCGTTCGGGCGGAATTCCTTGATGGAGAGGCTGATCCGGCGATTCTCGACGTCGATGGCGGTGAGGACGGCCTGGATCTGGTCGCCCTTCTTCAGGACCTCGGACGGGTGCTTGACGCGCCGCCCCCACGACATGTCGGAGATGTGGACGAGGCCGTCGATCCCCTCCTCGATCTCGACGAACGCGCCGAAGTCGGTCAGGTTCCGGACCACGCCCTGGACGCGATCGCCGATCCGGTACTTCTCGGCGAGCTGCTCCCACGGGTTCGGCTCCGTCGCGCGGAGCGAGAGCGAGAGGCGGCGGGTCTCGGGGTTCACGTCGGCGATGACCGCCTCGACGGTGTCTCCCACCGAGAGGAGCTTCGCGGGGTTCTTGA
>JAKPXO010000056.1 GCA_029567505.1 Acidobacteriota bacterium | reverse complement strand
GCTGCTCGACGACGACGTCGTTGTTGAGGAGGAGGACGTCGGCGCCGGCGGGCGCCGCGGCGATGCCGACGTTGTTGCCGCGGACGAAGCCGAGGTTCGAGGGGTTTCGCAGCGTGCGGACCCACGGGTAGTCGGAGAGCGCCTCGGGCGTCTCGTCGGTCGAGCCGTTGTCGACGACGAGGACCTCGGCGCGATCGAGGTCGGTGTGGGTGCGGAGCGAGTCGAGGCAGCGCCGGGTGAGGTCCCAGCGGTTCCAGCAGAGGACGACGATCGTGACGGGACGCGCGAGGCGATCGGCGGCGCCCGCGTCCGCGTCCGCGTCCGGAAGACGCGTGCTCATCCGGCCTGCGCCCGCGCCCAGACCTCGCGCAGGGCCGTCTCGACGTCGCACGGAACGAGCTCGACGGAGTCGGAGAGCCCCTGGGCGAGGCAGGCGCCGGCGACCTCGGCCTCGAGGTCGTCGAGGTCGGCGTCGAGGAGGCGGAGGTGCTCGACGGGGAGGAGGCGGGCGAGGACGAGGAGCCGGCGCCTCAGGTCGCGGACCGGATCGGCCGGCGCGCAGGCCTCGTCGCGCCCCGTCACCAGGCCCTCCCGACGAGCCGGCGCAGCGCCTGCGCGACGCGCCAGACGAGGGAGCGCTCGATGGCGCCGATGTACCTCTCGCGCTCGGCGAGGACGTTCCGGACGTGGGCCGCATCGGCCTCGACGGCCCCGACGCGCGCGCCGAGGCGTCGGATCTCCCCGTCGAGCCTCCTGCGGATCGCGCGCCCCAGCTCGAGCTCGTGCTCGAGCGCCTCGAGCCGCTCCCCCTCACGCCGACCCGCCACGGGCGGAGCGGTCGTCCCTTGCACGTCGTCGATCACGGCGTGAGATTATCGTAGACACGGGCGCCCCCGCGGCTCCCGGAAGCCCGCTCGCCGAGACGCATGACGACCGACCCCCGATTCCCCCTCGTCCCGCCCGCCGACGTACCCGTCTACGACTCCGCCCGGATGGGGATCCCGTTCTTCTCCGAGGCGCGGGCGCTCTGGGAGTACCGCCACCTCGTCCGCGAGCTGATCTCGCGCGACGTCACGGTCCGCTACAAGCGGTCGGTCCTCGGCGTGGCGTGGACGATGCTCAACCCCCTGCTGAACATGGTCGCCCTGACCCTCGTCTTCTCGGTGATCCTTCGGCAGGGGATCGTGGACTTCCCCGTCTACTTCCTCGGCGGGGTGCTCTTCTGGAACTTCTTCGCCCAGTCGACGGGCCACGCGGCGTCCCTTTCGGTCGACGCGGCGGAGACGACCCGGCGCATCTACGTCCCGCGCTCGGTCTTCGTGGTCGCCGCGGTCGGGGTCGGCCTCGTGAACCTCGCCTTCTCGCTCGTCCCCCTCGTTCTCATCGTCGTGGTGACGGGGCATCCGTTCCACGCGACCTGGCTCTTCCTCCCGGTGGCGGTCGTTCTCGGCGCGATGTTCTGCACGGGGGTCGGCCTCGTCGTCTTCACGCTCGCCTCGCGGTTCGCCGACGTGCGCGACACCT
>JAKPXO010000055.1 GCA_029567505.1 Acidobacteriota bacterium | reverse complement strand
CGACCTACACCTGGGACTTCGGCGACGGCTCGCCTCTCGCGCAGGGCACCCCGAAGGACTACTCGTTCACGCGGGGTGGCACGTTCACCGTGAAGCTGACCGTGGCGCGCAACGGCGTGCCCGGCACGGTCACGACCGCCTCGCCGACCGTCTTCACCGTCAAGCCACCGCCCGACCCGCTCCTCTGGGTCGCGGGCGGGATGGCCTACACGGACAACGGCGCGGGCGTGAAGTGGCAGTCCGACCTCTCGATCCACAACCCCGGGACGACGACGGCCACCGTTTCCATCGCCTACGTCGCCGGCGCCACCTGGGACGGCGTCTCCAAGGTCACCTGGATCCCGCAGGCGCTCGTCGCCGGCGAGACGAAGTCGTACACGAACGTCCTGAAGAGCCTCTTCCTGCTCAACGAGGGAGCCTGGGGCGTCGTCCTCGTCCGGGGTGACGACATCCCGGTTCCGCCCGTCATCGTGAGCCGGACGTACAACGCCGCGAACGCCGACGAGGTCGGCACGTTCGGCCTCTCCGTCCCGGCGCTCTCGGTCGCCGGGGGCGTCCAGCCCCAGTCCGCCGGCGGCGGGAACGTCCTCGCCGGCCTTCGGCACGACGACGTCTTCCGCACGAACCTCGCGGTCGCGAACCTGAAGGGCGAGACCGCGGAGGTGGAGGTCGTCTTCCGCGACGTCAACGGAAACGCGCTCGGCGTGCCGGCCCTGATCACGGTCGAGGCGCGAGGCGTCAAGCAGATCGGCTCGGTCCTCTCGGCCGATCCGGCCGCGGGCGGCGCGGCGATCGGTGGCGCGGGGTACCGCACTCCGATTTCGGACTTCTCGGCCGAGGTGAAGCTCCGCAAGGGCTCCGGCGTCTACCCGTACGCCACCGTCATCGACAACGGCACGGGCGACTCGATCGTCGTCACGCCGGCCGCGCGTCCGTCGCCCCGCCTCCGGCTCCCGGGCGTCGTCCGGGTCCAGGGGAAGAGCGGGCCGTTCTGGATGAGCGACGTGGCCGTCCTCAACCCGAGCGACAAGGAACGCCGGGTCCGGATCACCTATTCGTACAGGAAGGTCGGTGCCGCCGGGCGCGCCACGATGGAGAACACGCTGGTCTTCAAGCCCTGGGAGATGAAGGTCGCCGTGGACTTCGTGAAGACCTGGCTCGGCCTCGCCGAGAGCGACCTGGCCGGCTACGCCGATTCCTTCGTCGACATCTCGCCGGCCGCGGACGACCCCGCCCCGACGGAGAACCTCGTCGTCGTCGGCAAGACCTACATGGCGACGGAGGACGGGTCGATCGGCCTTCAGCTCGACGGCTTCGCATACGAGGACGGGATCAGCGCGCAGGGCTCCCGCCGGCGAGTCGTCCTTTCCGGTCTCGAGGCGAACCGGGACTATCGAACGAACCTCGCTCTCTTCCTGACGCCCGGCTCGACCGGGAGCGTTCAGGTCGACGTGAGGGTCCTCGACTCGTTCGGCCGCGAGTCGAAGAAGATCTCCTCCGTCGGCCTGAACGCCGACGCGCCGTTCGTGCAGATCGGCAACGACAGCCTCTTCGCGGGCCTGACGACCGGCGAGATGTCGCGGGCCACGATCGTGATCGACAACCCCCGCGGAACGGCGGTCGTCGGCGCGTATGCGACCGTGATCGACAACCGGTCCGAGGACGCGACGTTCGTGGCGGGCCAGCCGGCGCCCTGATGCCGGCCTGAAACGAGACCCCCAAGCCCGAAACCGTCGGGCTCACCCCTCACATCGGCCCGGGCTCCCGCCTGGGCCGCTTTTTTTCGCGCCCGGCCTCAGCGTCCGAGGTGCTGGAGAGCGTCGGTCGGGCTGAACGAGTCGGTGAGGACCGGGACCTCGTCGGTTCGGAGCTCGCCCTCGTGGTACTCGCGGGCCCATTCGGCGATCGGAGGATGGTGCAGGGCGGCCGCGAGGCGGTCCCCCTCGGCCACGACGCGCTCCTTCGAGAGACGGTCGCGCGAAGGGGAAGCGACGAGGATCGCGTTGCTCTGGAACACCGGTTTGCCCGACGAGAGCTCGGCGGAGAGGATCGCGACCGTCGGGAAGACCTCCCGGGCGGTCCGGACGAACGACCAGAAGAGCCGCTGCTCCTTGCCCATGAGAGTCCCGACGAAGTTCGCGGAGAAGACGCCGTCCGGTGAGAGGCGTTCCCGGCAGAGCTCGAGGAACTCCCGGGTCGTCAGGTGGAACGGGAGGCTGTCGGAGAAGTAGGCGTCGAGGATGATCGCGTCCCATGGCCCTCTCTCCCGCTCGAGCACCGTGCGGCCGTCGCCGACGAGAACGCGGTCGTTGGCGTCAGGGCGAAAGCCGAAATACTCGCCGGCGACGCGGACGACCTCCGGGTCGATCTCGACCGAGGTCGTGGCGATCTCGGGAGCCCTTTCGGAGAGAAGGCGGGGGAGCATCCCCGTGCCGAGGCCGATGACGAAGGCGTTCCGCGCCGGCGCCTTCCGGAAGAGGAGCGAGGCGGCGAGACCGTCCGAGTAGACCCGCCCGGTCGCCATCCCGGAGCTGCGGTTCACGAACCCCTGGGCGAGGTTGTTGAAGAAGAGGACTCGGCGGGGGCCCTGGTCGACGACGAGGAGCCGGTGGTAGGCGGTCTCCTTCCGGAAGACCACCGTCCCGTCCGGAACGGGCGACGGGACGCGCTCCGGTCGGACCAGGAAGACCGCGGCCGCGGCGGCGAGCCCGGCGGCCGCGAAGCCGAGCCGCCCGGGGAGTCCGTCCCGGGAGGCGAAAGCGCCGCAGAGGACGAGAGTCGCCCCGACGCCGAAGAGGATCGGCTCGATCGGGAAGGCGGGGATGAAGAGGAACGTCATCGAGAAGGTGCCGACGATCGACCCGGCCGTCGAGAGGGCGGCGAGGGAGCCGGCCGTCCGGCCGATCGTGCCGACCTCGCGGGCGGCCAGCCGCATCGCGAACGGGGAGACGGCCCCCATCAGGACGCTCGGAAGCGCGAAGAGAAGGAGCGCGGCGAGGAGCGCCTGGAACCGGTCGGGGACCGGCGCGGCCGCGCAGAGGGCCAGGAGCGGCGCGGGGCGGGCGAGGGGGAGCCAGACGAGGAGGCCGGCGCCGACGAGGATCCCGCCGAGGAGCGACGCGCGCGGTCGGCGGTCGGCGAGGCGGCCGCCGAGAGCGTAGCCAGCGGCGAGCGACGCCAGGAACGTCGTGATGAGCGAGCCCCAGACGAAGATCGAGGTGCCGAAGACCGGGGCCATCACGCGGCTCCCGGCGATCTCGAGGCCCATCAGCGCGGCGCCGGAGAGAAAGACGACGGTGTAGAGGCGGATCACCCCCGGATTCTAGGGCGGAGAGGTCATTTGACCGGCCCTCGCGCCCGCCGCTATGCTTTCGACGAGGAGACAGCGCTATCCAATACGGACCGATCCCCCTGAACCTGCCCGAATCCGGGCTGAGCGCGCTCTTCGGTGTCCACGACGAAAACCTGAGGCTCCTGGAGGACGCCTTCGGCGTCGAGATCTCGGCGCGGGGCGGGGTCGTCTCGATCAGCGGGGGACCGGAAGGGACGGAGCGGGCGGCGCACCTCCTCTCCGAGTTCTCGAAGCTGATCGGGCGGGGCTACGTGCCGAAGAAGTCCGACGTGCCGAGCGCGATTCGGATCGTCAAGGACGACCCCACGGCCTCACTCGTCGACTTCTTCGAGAACCGCTCCGTCGGCGCCGCCCTGCGGCAGGTGGTCGCCCCGCGCAACGTCCGCCAACAGGAGTACCTCCAGGCGATCGGCGAGCGGGACGTCGTCTTCGCGATCGGGCCCGCCGGCACCGGGAAGACCTACCTCGCCGTCGCGATGGCGGCCGCGGCGCTCCTCGAGAAACGGGTCAAGCGGATCGTCCTCTGTCGCCCGGCGGTCGAGGCGGGAGAGAAGCTCGGCTTCCTCCCGGGCGACCTCGCCGAGAAGGTGAACCCCTACCTTCGCCCGCTCTACGACGCCCTCTACGACATCCTGGGCTACGAGAAGGTCGGGCGTCTCCTGGAGCGGCAGGTGATCGAGATCGCACCCCTCGCCTTCATGCGCGGCCGGACGCTGAACGACGCGTTCATCATCCTCGACGAGGCGCAGAACACGACCTCCGAGCAGATGAAGATGTTCCTGACGCGGATCGGATTCGGGGCGAAGGCGGTCATCACGGGGGACATCACCCAGATCGACCTCCCTGCCGGTCGGGTCTCCGGCCTCAAGGAGGCTCAGCGGATACTCTCCGGCGTCGAGGCGATCCGCTTCATCCGGTTCGACCACCGCGACGTCGTGAGACATCCGATCGTCCAGGCGATCGTGAACGCCTACGATACTTTCGAGGGCGGAAAGCCGGCTCCCGACGTCCTCGGGCGGGTCCGCGCCGCTTCGGAAGAGGCGTGACGTTCGTGGGCAAAGAACCTCCAGCGCGGCCCGGCGCCCGTCCGCCGCTTCCCGCGCCACGCGTCGAGGTCAGCTCCGCGGTCCGGATCGGACCGTCCGTTCGCCGCGTCGCCGCGTGGGCGGAGGCCGTCCTCGCCGCCGCCGCTCCGAGGCGGGCCGAGTCCGTCTCCGTCCTCCTCTGCGGCGACGCCCGGATGCGGCGCCTGAACCGGGAGTACCGGCAAGTCGACCGCCCTACCGACGTCCTCTCGTTCCCGGCGGAGCTTCCGGGCCTCCTCGGCGACGTCGCGATCGACGTTCCGTACGCCGCCCGGCAGGCCCGCCGGAGGGGGCACGGCCTCGAGAGGGAGGTGCAGCTCCTCCTGGTGCACGGGGTGCTCCACCTGCTCGGGCACGACCACGAGACGGACGGAGGGGAGATGTTCCGGCTGCAGCGCCGTCTCGTGGCGCGCGTCTTCGGCGCCGGCCCCGACGGCGTCCCGGAGGACGAAGCGTGACCGAGTTCGCCATCGGCACGGGCCTCGCGTTCTTCCTCTCGGCCGCGTTCGTCCTCCTCTACGCGATCCTCTCCGCCTTTGCGCACGCGCTCGAGAGCCTCTCCGCCATCCGGCGCCGGTCGCTCCTCGAAGGGCAGGAGGCGAAATACGGCCGGCTCCTGGCCCGCGAGAACGTCCTGATCTCGCGCGTGGCGGTCCGGCTGACGGCGCAGGGGGCGGTCCTCGCGGGCCTCCTGTCGCTCGGCACGGGCCTCTCCGGGCTCTCCGTGCCGGAGCCGTTCCTCGTCTCGGCGGTCTCCATCCTCCTCGGCTGGTTCGTCGTCGAGACGCTCGTCATCCGTGCCGTCGCCCGCCGCGGGGCCGAGGACCTTCTCCACGACTTCTCCTGGCTCATCCCGGTCGTCCTCCTCTTCGCGACGCCGCTCTACCCGCTCCTGTCGCGTCTCGTCAGCCCGGCCGACGAGGACGAGGACGAGGAGCCGGTCTCCGCGGCCGAGAAGGAGGCGGAGAAGGACGCCGACGTCCGCGCGCTCCTCGACGTCGCACGGGAGGAAGGGATCCTCGAGAAGCACGAGGAGGAGCTCGTCTCGCGTGCGGTCGACTTCGGCGACCGCACGGTGGGCGAGGTGATGACCTCGCGCCCGGACATGGTCGTGGCCGAGGCGGACCTTCCGTTCTCGGCGGTCGCCGACCTCTTCGAGCGGACGAAGCACACCCGCATCCCGCTCGTGGAGGGAGGCGTCGAGAAGCCGATCGGCGTCGTCCACGTGAAGGACGTCTTCTCGGCGCTCCGGGCGCCGGTTTCGCCGGTCAACGCGAGGCCGCTCGCGAGACCGGTCCTCTTCGTCCCGGAGACGCAGACGATCACGACGCTCCTCTCCGACTTCCGGCGCCGCCGCCAGCACCTGGCGATCGTCGTCGACGAGTGGGGCGCGGTCGCGGGCCTCGTCACGCTCGAGGACCTTCTGGAGGAGCTGGTGGGAGAGATCGCCGACGAGCACGAGGACTCCATCGACCCCGTCATCCCGCTCGCGGAGGGCGCCTTCACGGTGGCCGGCCGGGTCCGGGTCTCCGAGATCGCGCAGCTGTTCGACGTCGACCTCGTGCCCGGTGACTACGACACCGTCGCGGGCCTCCTCTCGGCGAGGCTCGGGCACATCCCGCGCCCGGGCGAGGAGGTCGAGGAGGGGGGGCTCCTGTTCATCGTGGAGGACGCCGACCGCAAGAGGGTCCACCGGGTGAAGGTGGCGCGCCCGAGGGGGATGGCGTGAGCCGGCGTGCCGGGACCGTCGCCGTCGCGGGGCGGCCGAACGCCGGGAAGTCGACCCTCGTGAACGCGCTCGTCGGGACGAAGGTCGCGATCGTCTCCGACAAGCCGCAGACGACGCGGCGGCGCGTCCTCGGCATGCTCGACCGGCCCGAGGGGCAGGTCGTCTTCGTCGACACACCGGGCCTGCACAAGCCGCTCCACCGCCTGAACCGGGTGATGCTCGACGAGGCGATGGAGGCCATCCTCGACGTCGACCTCGTCCTCCTCGTCATCGACGCCGCCGAAGCGGAAGGCGCGGGCGACCGCCACGCCCTCGAGCTCGTCGGAAAGGCGAAGCCTCCCCGGATCGCCGTCCTCAACAAGGTCGACCTCGTCTCCAAGCCGAAGCTCCTCCCCCGGATGGCGGCGCTCGCCGCGACGGGGCTGTTCGACGAGATCGTCCCGATCTCCGCGGCGACCGGCGACGGCCTGGAGGGGCTTCCCGAGCTCCTTCTCCGGTACCTGCCGGAGGGGGACGACCTCTATCCGGCAGGAACGGTCACGACCTCCGACGAGCGGACCCGCGTGGCCGAGCTGATCCGGGAGAAGTTCCTCGAGCGGACGCGCGAGGAGATTCCGTACGGCCTCGGCGTCGTCGTCGATGAGTGGGTCGTCGACGAGACGAAGGGGATGACGCGCGTGACGGCGACGCTCGTCGTCGACAAGGAGAACCACAAGCGGATCGTCATCGGGCTCGGCGGCCAGCTGATCCGCGACGCCGGGACGGCGGCGCGTCTCGAGATCGAGAAGACGTTCGGCCGGAGGTACTTCCTCGACCTGCACGTCGTCGCCCGGCCGGGCTGGCGGGAAGACCCGCGCTTCCTCGGAACCCTCTCCAGCTGACGACCGTACCCTTGACGTACGCCGCGGCGGGCCCACCTTTCCAGGAGGGCCCGGAGCGTCCGGGGAGGTGTCGATGCAGCCGGAGAGGCGCAGAAGCCACCGGATGAGGGTCGACGGCGAGGGGCCGAGCGGGGTCGTCAGAGGCCTCGCGCCGGTCTCCGTGAGCGACCTCTCCCCGGGTGGGCTTCGGCTCCGTCTCGACCGGGCGCTCGAGGCCGGGGCGGTCTACCCCCTCACGCTCTTCCTGCGCGGGCTCGCCGTCACCACGGCGGTCCGTGTCACGCGCTGCCGGCGGGATTCGCGGTCGGCCTGGGAGGCCGGAGGCGAGTTCCTCTTTCGGGACCCGACGGACGCCGCGGCGGTCCGGCGCTGGATCGACGCCAGGTCGACCCCGGTGCCCTGACTTGACGGCGAGCAGCGAACGCCGGATCGTTCCCGGTGCGGAGGATTCCGTGAAGCCGGAGAGAAGACGATCGCCTCGGGTCCGGGCCCCGGAAGGGGCTGAGGGCATCATCCGCTCGACGATTCAGGTCCAGGTGGAGGACGTCTCGAAGGACGGGGTCTGTTTTCGGCTTTCCGGGCCCGTCCGACCGGGCTCGACCTACGCCTTCCACGCGAGCCTCGAAGGCCTCGATCTCGCCGCCCCGATCCGAATCACGCGCTGCAAGGCGATTTCGCCTGCGATGGGCGGGGGCCGAGGGCTCGTCTACGAGGCGGGAGCCGAGTTCGCCTGGGAGAGACCGGGCGACGAGGAGCGCGTCGTGACGTGGCTCGCGCGCCGAGGATCGGCCGGCGGACTGCGGGCCGAGCTCGAAGGCTGAGCTCACGCCCGGGCGCTCCGCCCGGGTCCTCGGGTCACGGGCCGAGGGGAACCTCCGCTTCCGGCCGTTCGACCGGCGGGGCGCCGGGCGGCCCCGGTAGCTCCGTGCGAAACTCGCCGGCCGATGATTCCCGAGCCGAACGACGACCGGCCCGAGGATGCAGGACGTCTTCGCCTCCCTCGGTCCGTCGCCCGGATCCGGTCCTCCCTCGCCGGACGTCCGCCGAGACAGCTCCTCGCGGCGGCCCTGTTCCTCGGGACCCTGACGACGATCGTTCACGGCAGCGCGCTCCGTGGGAACTGGCGGGCCGACGACGGCGACCACCTCGGGTTCGCGCTCGCCCACGAGCCCTGGGAGTACTTCTTCGTCCCGGAGGTCAACCGGGCCCACCACGGGGCCACGATCACGCCCTGGAACGTGCTGTTCTACGACGTCAACCTCGGCCTGTTCGGCTTCGAGCCCAGCGGCCACTACCTGCACATGCTGCTTCTCGTCGCTCTCGCGGCCTGGCTTCTGTACGCCGTTCTGCGGAAGTGGCTGGACGGACCGGCGTCTCTGGTCGGCGCGTCGGCGCTCGTCCTCGCGGGGCCCACGGTCCACATCGCGCAGTTCCTCATGGTCGGGCACTACGCGACGGGTCTCGTCCTCTGCCTGGTGGCGACGTACGGCTGGATTCGGTTCCTGCGGGGCGGCCCCGCGGCCTGGCTCGCCGCCGGAGCGGCCGCCTACCTGCTCGCGACGCTCTGCAAGGAGACCTGCGTCCCGCTGGTCCTCTTCCTCCCGATGCTGGGGGAGGGGAGCGTCCGCCGGCGCCTCGCGGCGCTCGTTCCCTTCGCCGGAGTCGCGCTCGGCTACGTCCTCTGGCGCCGAGCGGTCCTGGGCGTCTTCGTCGGAGGCTACTCGCCCACGGGCGAGGGCTTCCGCGTTCTCGAGAGCCTCCGTCAGCTCGCGGAGGTCCCCCGGCTCCTCCTCGGAGGCGGCCCGGCCGGCGCCGTGGGCGTCGGCCTCCTCCTGGCGGCGTTCCTCCTCGCGTGGCGGGATGGGCGAATCCGCTGGTCATCGACGGCAGGCCTCCTGGTCGCAGCCCTCCTGCCGGTCGTTCCGCTCACGATCCTGCCCGGTATCCGGGCCGCGGATCGCTTCCTCTTCTTCCCGGCCGCCGCCCTCGCGGTCGGAATCGCCGTCCTCTGGCCGAGGCGGGGAGATCCTCCCTGGCGGCTCGTCCCGGCACTCGGCGTGCTCGTCCTCCTGGGAGTCGGACACGTACGCCAGGCTCATTCGATTCGAGGCGAGCTCCGGCGAATGGACGCGCTCTACGACTTCGCCCTTCGCGCCGACCCGCAGACGGAAGGGCTCTTCGTCGAATCGGATCACGGCTACTTCAGGGAGGTCCTCTCGAAAGCCAGGGCGGCCCGGGACCGCTACGACGGCAAGCCGCCGGGGCGCGGCCTCGTCGTCCTGAGCGACACCGCCGCGGCCCTGCCCGCGCTGGCCGGGAACGAGTGGTCCGGCCGGACCTACTACAGGTACGCGGACGAAGCGATGCGCCCGATGACGGCGACCCAGCTCGCGACCGCGGTTGCGGCTCAGCGGGAAGCGCTCGAGCGGGGTCGACTGCGAGAGCTCCGGGTGGAGCTGAAGCGCGAATCCGGAATCCTGAGCTGGGAGTTCGGGCCGTGGAACGGCGAGTACCAGGTCAACCTTCCGAACGGCGGCCTCCGCCTCGTCCGAAAGGGTGCCTTCCCCTGGCCCGACGACGAACGCCTCGATTTCACCGTCTGCTTCGAGGGCGAACGGACGTGGGTCGCCTGCACTCCGCGACTCGGCCTTCCGCCGGGCCAACGTACCCTCGCCTGGGCGAGGCCGGGCCTCGAGCCTGAGCCGCAGGCGAGCGCTTCGGCGCGCTGATCGGAGGACCTCCGGGGCCGTCGGTCACGTCTCGCGCGTCGAACGACGGGCCTCTTCGCGTCTCCGGGCGGGACGGGCCTCGTCGGGAGCTCGTCGATTCCGTCGACACGACCGGTGCCCCCCGGCTTCACTCCTTTCCGGAGGGCTCGAGCTCTTCGAGTGCCCGGCGCAGGAATCTGCCGAGTCTTCGGCTCTGGCCGCTCGCCTCGTCGAGCTTCGATTCGACGAGGCGCTTCACGTCGGCGGCCTCGCGCTTCACCTCGTCGAGACGGTCCGAGGACTCGAGGCGCGCGACGGCGTCCTCGAGGACGCCGAGGCGTCCCTCGAGCGCGGTCCGAAGCTCCTCGACGCGGCCGGAAAAGGCCGATTCCATCGTGACCAGGCGCTGCTCGAGCGCGGCGAGGACATCGTCGAGCCTGCGCTCGATCGGCGCGGGGAGCCGGTCGAGGCGCTCTTCGAGCGCGGCTCTCCCCTCGCGGGCGACGGTCTCGAGCCGGTCGGTCTCCTCGGAGCGGGCGCGTGCCAGGTCGTCCAGGCGGCTCGAGAGCGCCGTGAACGCCTCGGCCCAGACGATCGAGGCCGGGGGCGGCTCGGGCGCGGGAGGCGGGGGCGGTGCCGGGGGGGGCTCGAGGGCGGGAGTCGCGTCGGCGGCCGGTGCGGGCTCGGCCCGAGTCTCCGGTTCCGTGGGCGGAACGGCGGCCGGCGAGCCCGACTTGATCTCCGCGTCCGGGACCGTCGACGCCGCAGGCTCCGGCTCGGGGGCCGAGAGCTCCGGCCCGGGAACGGGCGGCAGGCCCCCCTCCTCGCCGTCGACGGGCGAGTCGTCGAACGACACGGGTTCTGGCACGGCGGCGGGGGCCGCTTCGATTCCCGCGGTCTCCGCGATGGACGGATCCTCCCTGGCGGTGTCGTCGGCGGGATCGGAGTCCGCCGGCGCGGCGGACTCGGGCGGGGGAGGCGGCGGAGCCAGCTGAGGCGGGACGGTGGCGTCGCCGAAGATCTCGCCGCGCGGCATCGTCGGCCACGACGCCGTCGTTTCGAAGGGCGATTCGGTCGGAGGCGCGGGCGCCGGCCCCACCGTGCTCGTCAGGGCGAGGAGCTCGGCCCCGACTGCGGGGATCCGCGCCGTCCGCGACGTGTCCTCCGCGGAGGGGGCGACCCACTCCGGGCCCAGCTTCTCCCCGTCGGGGGAGCGCTGGAGGCGCTTGAGGAGCTGGACGAAGGTCATCTTCGAGACGAGCTTGAAAGTCTCGACGACGCCCTTCCCGCCGGCGGCGACCGCCTCGACGTACGGGAACTCCTGGAATCCGAGCGACTCCTGCAGCGCCTGGACCGAAAGGACTCCCGGAAGGTCCCGCTTGTTGTACTGGATGATGACGGCCGTCTCCTCGAACGCCTGCCCGAGCTCCGCCATGTTCTCGCGGAGGTTCTGGAACGACTCGAGGTTGTGAGAGAGCATCGACCACTGCGAGTCGACGACGAAGACGATGCCGTCGACGCCCCGCAGGACGAGCTTGCGGGTCTCGTTGTAGAAGACCTGCCCGGGCACCGTGCAAAGCTGGAAACGGACCGTGTAGCCCTTCACGTTCCCGAGCTCGACCGGGAGGAGGTCGAAGTAGATCGTCCGGTCCTGGGCCGTCGAGAGAGACAGGAGCCGGCCCGTCGTCCCCTGCTCGAGCTTCTCGTGGAGGAGGCGGAGGTTCGTCGTCTTCCCGCACAGACCGGGGCCGTAGTAGACGATCTTCGCGGTCAGCTCGCGGGTGGAATGGTTGAAGAGGACCATCGTCTCCCCCGGTCTTTGGGCTCGGAACGGCTTCGGAGCGGCAGTATAGGCCGCAACGCCGGCCGCGCGCCGGGCGGTATCCTGCCCCGGTGACGGAGCGCGAGCGCTGGATACCGCTGTCGATGACCCTCGCGGGAATCCCGCTTCGGGGCGTCTCCGTCGCCGGGCGGGAGACCTGGTTCCGGGTCCCGTCCCTCGACCTCGCCTTCGACGTCGGCCGGAGCCCGGCCGAGATCGTCCCCGCTCAGAGCCTCTTCCTGTCGCACGCCCACCTGGACCACGCCGGGGGGCTCGCCTACTGGGCCTCTCAGAGGCGGCTCCTCAGGCTCGCGCCGGCGCGCGTCTTCGCGGATCCGGCCACGGTCCCGGCGTGGAGGCAGATCCTGGCGCTCCACGCCGGTCTCGAGGGGGTCGAGTACCACGTCGCCGTCGAGGGGCTCTCCCCCGGCGCTTCGGTGGACCTGCGGAAGGACCTTTCGGTCTCCGCGTTCCGCGCGGACCACCGCGTCCCCGCTCTCGGCTTCGTCGCCTCCGAGGTCCGCCGCCGGCTCGTTCCGGCGTGGCACGGGAGGTCCGAGGACGACATCCGCGAGGCCCTCGCCCGCGGCGAGCCGGTGACGCAGCGGAGCCCGCGGCCGCTCGTCGCCTTCAGCGGCGACACGGGGACCGGGTTCTTCTCGAGCGCGCCGCGGGAGGCGTTCGAGGCGAAAGTCCTCCTCCTCGAATGCTCGTTCGTCGCGCCCGAGGACGCCTCCCGCGCCCGCCACTACGGTCACCTCCACGTCGACGACGTCGCAGAGCGGGCCGAGCTCTTCGAGAACGAGGCGGTCGTCCTGACCCACCTGACGCTCCGCGCGACGCCCGACGAACTGCGCCGGGCGATCGCCCGGCGGCTCCCTCCGGCCCTCGCCTCGCGCGCCGTGCCGTTCCTGCCCGGATGACGGCGGGCGAACGCTACCGAAAGAGCTTCCGCCGGTTCCGGAGGTAGTCGCGGAAGACGAACGAGGCGAGGTCGCCCGAGGAGGCGTAGTAGGCCCGGCCGCGCGCGACGCGCGTGAGCGTGTCGACGAAGTCGACGAGCCCGGGGTCGGTCGCGAGCATGAACGTCGTCAGCTGGATCCCCTCCCGGCGACAGCGCTCGGCCTCGTCGAGCGTCCGGTTCACGATCTTCAGGTCGAGGCCGAACGGGTTCTTGTAGAGCGTCCCGTTCTCCCGGATGCACGACGGCTTGCCGTCGGTGACGAGGAAGATCTGGCGATTGCGGGAGCGGCGGGCCAGGAGGAGGCCGCGGCAGAGCGCGAGGCCGGCGCGCGTGTTCGTGTGGAACGGCCCGACCCTCGCCTTCGAGAGAGACTCGATCGGCACCCGCTCCGCGTCGTCCCCGAAGAGGACGACGTCGATCGAGTCCTTCGGGTACTTCGAGAGGATCAGCTCAGTCAGCGCGAGCGCGACCTTCTTGGCGGGCGTGAAGCGGTCCTCGCCGTAGAGGACCATCGAATGCGACACGTCGATCGCGATCGCCGTCGCGCAGGCCGTCTGGTGCTCCGTCTCGTGGACCTCGAGGTCCTCCGGGAGGATCGCGAGCTTCTCGGGATCGCGTCGCGCGGCGTTCGTCACCGTCCGGATGCCGTCGAGGCGCGAAAGGTCGTCGCCGAACTCCCAGGGGCGCGTCTCCTCCAGGAGCTCCGTCCCGGTCCCCTCGCGCGGCAGCGCGTGGAAGCCCGCCCCGGACCGCGCGAGCGAGGAGAAGACCTCCTCGAGGGCCGCCCGGCGGACCTGCCGCTCCCCCGGGGGCGTCAGCGAGAGATGCCCCTCGGGGTCGCGCGAGACGAGGCCGTCCTTCTCGAGCGCCGCCAGGAGCGCGTCGAGGTCGAGCTCCCCAGGGAGGAGGCCCTGGTCCTGGAGCCGGCGCATCACCGCGAGCGCCTCCTCGACGTCTCCGTCCAGGCGCGTCACCAGGTCGAGGAAGAGCGCACGGAGACCCTCGAGGTCGAAGAGCGCCCGAAGCGCGTCGAGCGGCAGCTCTCCGTATCGGACCTGCATCGTCCCGCCATCATACGAACCGCGGTCCGGGACGTGGGCCGGCCGTGAGAAGCGGTGCGTCGGCGCCACTTCTCCCCGGAGCCGGCACGGCCCGATCGCCGGCCTGAACCTCGATCCGGGGGAGCAGGGTGAGATCCGCCGCCGACGCTAGAATGGGGCATGCCTCCGAGAGAACCGTCGGCCGGGAGCCGGCCGAGGGAGCGGCCCGCGCGGCCGCACGGCGCGGACCTGTGCTGAGCCGGCCCGTCGTCGCCCTGGTTCTCGCCTACAACGAGGAGGAGGCGCTTCCCGGTGTCCTCTCGGAGCTGGCGAGGGAGTGCCCCGGCTGGTCCGTCGTCGTCGTGAGCGACGGCTCCACGGACGGGACGGGGGCCTGCGCGCGGCGTTCCGGTGCGGCGCTGCTGCAGCTCCCCTTCAACGCCGGCGTGGCCGCGGCCGAGCAGACCGGCTTCCTCTACGCCCGGAGCCTCGGGGCCGGCGTCGTCGTCCGCCTCGACGGCGACGGCCAGCATCCCGCGGCCGAGGCGCGTCGTATCGTGGCCGCTCTGGAGGAGACGGAGGCCGACGTCGTCATCGGCTCCCGGTTCCTGCGTCCGGGCGGCTTCCGCTCCACGTTCGCGAGGCGCGCCGGGATCCGCTGGCTCTCGTTCCTCCTGCGAGTCTTCGGCGGGCTCCGGATCGCGGACCCGACCTCCGGCCTGCGGGCGTTCGGGGAGCGGGCGATCGCGCTCCTGTCGCGCGTGTACCCCCACGGCTACCCGGAGCCCGAGTCGAACCTCCTCCTGGGGCGCGCGGGGCTCCGGGTCGAGGAGGTTCCTGTGACGATGCGCGCGCGCGACGGCGGCCGCTCGTCCCTCCGGGGATGGAGCACGGTCTACTACCCGGTGAAGGTCTCCTTCGCGCTCCTCGTCGAGGCGCTCCGGGAGCGTGTACGGTGAGAAGGGGCTTCGCGAAGGCGGTGCGCGCATGCTGACGAACACGCTCCGCGTCCAGGTCGCCGGCGTGCTCCTGGCGCTCGCGGCGTTCGCGGTCGTGATCGAGCTCGTGAGGCGGCGGCGCCTCACGGAGTGGCAGTCGATCGTCTGGCTCGCGGCCGCCGTCGCCATCGGGACGTTCGCCGTCTACCGCCGCCTCCAGTTCGCCCTCGCCGAAGTCGTCGGCATCTACTACCCGCCGGTCCTCATCCTCGCGGCGTTCGTCTTCGGCGGGCTCCTGATCCTCCTTCTCCAGAGCGTCGCCCTGACGCGACTCGAAGAGCGGAACCGCCGGCTGGCCCAGGACGTCGCGCTGCTGCGCGAACGGCTCGACCGACTCGAGGCGTCGCGGAAGGTGCTGCCGGACGCGGAGGACGAGCCCTGACGACCATGACCTCGCGGTTCCGGACGGCCCTCCTGCTCGTGCCTCGGCTCGAGGAGCTCTTCGCGTTCGCGCTCGGAGCTTCGTTGGTCCGGCAGGCCCTCTGGTCCGTTCCCGGCACGGTCGTCCCCCTCCTGGCTTCGGCGCTCGGGGGCGCCGCCGCCGCCGTCGTCGTCCGGAGGAGCGCGGCGAGCCGTCCCACCCCGCCT
>JAKPXO010000048.1 GCA_029567505.1 Acidobacteriota bacterium | reverse complement strand
GCTGCTCGGTGATCTGGGCGAACGGGATGAGGACGTTCTTCTCGGTCCGGCGCGAGTCGATCCAACGGAGGGACGATTCGCGGAACTCGAGGGTCCCCGAGTCCCATCGGCTCTTCAGGATCACGATCCCGGAGTTCCGGAGCGCGAGGCCGTCCCACCGGCGGGAGCCGGAAGCGCCGTCGAAGTCCGGCGAGGTCGCGGAGGCGGTCACGGGCATGCGGCCGGTGTCCTGCGAGGCGGTCGAGCTCTGGCAGGCCGCGGCGAGGACCGAGGCGAGAGCGAGAGCGAATACACGGTTCTTCATGACGGTTCCTTCCTGTCGCGAGGCGAGGCGGCGTGCGCCGTCGCCGGGCGGGGCGGCCTGCAGCGGGTTTCGTCCCGCCGCCGGCCCGTTCAGCTGCGAACGGCGTTCCCGAGGCTCTTCAGGGCGTCGGCGACCTTGCGGCGCGCCTTGCCGACCCCCTCCTCCACCGCCCCTTCGGTCTGCTGGCGGGAGCCCTCGCGTTCGAGCTTCTCGTTGCCGGTGAGGATCCCTGCGGCCTCCTTCACCTTTCCGGTGGCCTGCTTCGCCTTTCCGCGGAGCTCCTGCTTTCTCATCGGGTTCTCCCTTCGAGGGACGGATCGCACGAGGCGTGCCACGGGAAGGGATCGCGCGGAGCCGCGACGGACGGCCTCAGCCCGTGAAGGCCGAGGCGCGCGGCGTCGCGGCGGCCGCGAGAGACGGCAACGGAGACGGACCGAGGCCCGAGCGCTCGTGCGAGTTCAGATAGGCGTGATGGTCGTGGCGCAGCGCGCCCGCGGGGAGCCAGCGCCAGAGGGGACCGAGGTCCCGCTTCACGGCGGCGGCGTAGACGTCCGGCAGGACGATCGTCGCCTGGGAGAAGAAGGCGCGGACCTGCGGGTCCGTCTCGAGCCGCGCCCGCAGCTCGGAATAGTGGCGGATCCGGCCGAACCCTTCCGTCGAGACGGCGCGGAGCGCGTTCAGCCAGCGGGGCATCGCGCGGTTCGTCGCGGCGAATCGCCGGGCGATCGCCCTCCACGAGAAGGCGTGCCGGGTCAGCCCGATGACGTGGTCGTAGAAGTCGGACCAGGCGTAGCTCTTCGGCCGCACGTTCATCGCGTGGTTGTTGTCGAGGAAGTGGAACGGGAAGGGGAGGACGCGGTCGGCGCGCTGGAGCTGGAGGTTGAGGGGCGCGGCCCGCCCGAACGCGGAGAAGAGCGAGAAGGCCGGGAAGGCGCCGGGGGTCCGGTCGAGGAAGCGCTTCGTCAGCTCGAACGGCTCCTCCCCCTCGTCGGAATCGAGGCCGAGGACGAAGTTCGCCTGGACGTACGGGACGTACCTGAGGATCGTGTTGACGTGCTCGGAGACCTCGGCGACTTTCGTCATTCCCCGGAGCGAGCCGGTCTTCGACTTCTGCCCGAGGTCGTACCAGGACTCGATGCCCGGGAGGAGCGCCGCGAACCCGTTCTTCTTCAGCCGGGCCAGGTGCGGCTCCGTCAGGATGGAAAGGCTGCTCTCGGCCGCGAAGGAGATGCTCCCCGGGGGGACGGCCTCCTCGATGGCCCCGAGCGTCTCGTCGAACCGGACGCCGAAGTTCGGGTCGTGCCAGCCGACGTTCGGCTTCGCCTGCTTCGTGAGGAGGAAGCGGAGGTCGTCCTTCAGGACGTCGAGGTCGAGCGCCTGGTACGGGACGGCCGCGTCGATGCAGAAGCTGCACGTGTACGGGCAGCCGAGGCTGGCGAGCATCGGGACGAGCTTCAGGGCCGGCGCCTTGCGGAGCGTCGGCTCGATGAACTTCCATCGCTCGCGGACCCCGGGGAGCGCGAGGGGCTGGCGCGCCGCCGAGACCAGGCGGCCGCGAGGGCGGTGCGGGGCGCAGTCGGCGAGGACGTCGCGCAGCACCGTCCGGTCGGTGAAGCCGAAGACGTAGTCGAAGTAGCTCGCCGCGTCCTCCGGGAAGCAGCGCGCGTGGGGGCCGCCGAGCGCGGTCACCGCGCCGCGGGAACGGAAGAGGGCGCTCAGGGCGTAGGCGGTCTGAGCCGCCTCGGAGAACGCGCCGACGAAGACGAGGTCCGCGTCGGCCGGGAGCTCGGCGACGAGGTCCTCGAAGCCCGTGTAGCAGACGTGGGTGACGTCGTGCCCCTCGGCCTCGCACCAGGACGAGACGACCTGCGGCATGATGCTGGCCAGGTTCGCGTTCATCACCCGGGCGTAGAGGGCCTTCGTCGGTCCCTTGCTCACGAGGTCGACGACACCGATCCGAAGCTTGCGCATGGGGAACGGGAGGCACGCCGCGTGCCAGAGGGCTTCGCCGGCCGTGGCCGAACGGCCGCCTCCGGGCGGCCCCGGGCCTTGAAAACCCTGCGCTCCGGAGTGCACGCTTTTCAAACGCGGGGCGAGGCCACCTACGACTCCAGCTGGTATTCCTTGAGCTTGTTGTAGATCGTCTTCAGGCTCACGCCGAGGAGCTCGGCCGCGACGCGCTTGTCCCCCTTCACGGCGAGGAGCGTCGCCCGGAGGAGCTTCTTCTCGACCGCCTGGAGCGTCTCGCCCACGCGGACCGGGACCTCGGGCCAGCCGTCGTTCTCTCGGGCGCCGGGACGGAGGTCGACGGAGGCCGAGTCGCTCAGGACGGCTTCCACCGCCTCCGTCTGGATCGCGGGCGGGTCGCTCAGCACGTAGGCCCTGTGGACGGCGTTCTTCAGCTCGCGGACGTTTCCCGGCCACTCGAAGGCGTCGAGCGCCTCGAGGGCCTCCGTCTCGAACGACGAGAAGCCGCGGCGGTCCTTCTCCTCGATCTGCGCGAGGAAGTGGGCCGCGAGGAGCGGGACGTCCCCCTTCCGCTCGCGCAGGGGAGGCAGGCGGAGCGGGAAGACGTTCAGGCGGTAGAAGAGGTCGGACCGGAATGCGTCCTTGCGGACCGCCCCGGCGAGGTCCCGGTTCGTGCTCGTCACGAGCCGGATGTCGATGTCGAGCTCCTCGGTCCCGCCGACCCGGCGGTACGTCCGGGTCTCGAGGACGCGGAGGAACTTCACCTGCACCTCCGGCGGCATCTCCGACACCTCGTCGAGGAAGAGCGTCCCGCCGTGCGCCATCTCGAACGTCCCCGCCCGGCGCCGTTCCGCTCCGGTGAAGGCGCCTCTCTCGTGGCCGAAGAGCTCGCTCTCGACGAGCATCGGCGAGATCGCGCCGCAGTTGAGCGCGACGAACGGCCGCGCCGAACGCCGCGACAGGAGGTGCAGCGTCTCGGCGGCGACCTCCTTCCCGGTTCCGCTCTCCCCGATGATGAGGACCGGAGCGTTCGACCGGGCGACGCGGGTGAGCAGGCGGAAGACCTCGAGCATGACGGCCGAGCGGCCGACGATGCCGGCGAGGCCCCCGGCCGCGGCGGGGTCGGGAGCGATCTCGGTCCGGGGGCCGCGCGTCTTCTCGAACGCTCCCGCGAGCTGCGAGAGCGCCGCTTCGAGCTGAGCCGTCCGGAGGGGCTTCAGAAGGTAGTCGTGCGCGCCGGCCTTCATCGCCTCGACGGCCGAGAGGACCGAGCCCTTTCCGGTCAGGACCAGGACGGCGCAGTCGTGCCCCGCCGCCTTCGCGGCGCGGACGACGTCGAGGCCGTCGCCGTCCGGAAGACCCAGGTCGGTGATGCAGACGTCGGGTCGGAGCCGGCCGAGCGCCTCGCCGGCTTCGGCCACGGACGTCGCGCCCGAACCCTCGTACCCCAGCTCGTTCACGAACGTGACGAGCATCTCGCGCGCCCCCGGTTCGTCCTCGACGACCAGGACTTTCATGTCGTGGCTCCTTCGGGTCCGGACGCGGCCGGAACGGGCCATGAGAGCTGCGCGAGGAGCCGGGACTCCTCCGCGACGAACCGGAGGACGCCTCCGTCGGACTCGACGGAAGCGCGGGCCAGGAAGAGCTCGCCGGAGCGCTCCTCCCCGCGCGGCAGGCTCGAGAGCCTCTCGGGGCGGGCCGGCACGTGCCCTTCGGGGCCCGGGAGGACGAGGGTCACCCGCTGCGGGCGGACCTCCACGCGCGCGCGCGGCGCCGGGAGGGCGAGGCGCGCCGGGCAGAGGAGCGCGGAGACGGCCCGCAGGGCGTCGACGGTCGCCCGGCGCCGCAGGAGAAGGCGCGGCGTCTCGGCGGCGGACTCCTCGAGCTCGATCCCGGCCGCGAGACAGACCTCGCCGACCGACACCTCCCCGGGTGCTTCGGAGAAGATCCGGGCGAGCGACGGCAGGAGGTCGATCAGCCGGCCCGCGACGGCGAGGTCGGCCTTCGCAGTCCGGACTCTGTCCTGGAGGTCCTCGTCGGGCGAGAGCTTCGCGAGGCGCCGGGCGACGTACTCGAGCTTCAGCCCGACGGCCGAGAGCGGGTCCGCCAACGCGTGCCGGAGCGTATCCAGCGCACCACTCATCCCCCCGGACAGCTCGGCGGGCGGCGTCTCGTCCATGGCGTCCTGGACGTCAGCATCGGCCCGGCGGACCGGAACGTCAACAGAAGCAACTTGAGCCGATCGGTCGGGGGGCGGATTCCGAAGCCCATTTCGCGGTGGCACGGGTCGTGCGATTCGTTGGGCCGAGGTTGCGGCCATGAAAACGAAATCGATCTCCGGATACAGAAGGCGCCCTCGATGACGGGCGACGGGGAGCCGCGGGCCCGGTTGAGCGGGATCGACGGCCTCAACGCCATCCTCAGGGGGGAGCTCGCCGCGGTGAACGCCTACCAGAGGGCTCTCCGGACGGCCGAGGGTGCGGGCGCGGCGGACGCCCGGGAGATCCTCCGCTTCGCCTCCGAGCACCAGCGGACCGTGGCCGCCCTTCAGGGGGCCGTCCGCGAGCTCGGCGGCACTCCGGCCAACGAGGCGGCGACCTGGGGGGCCTTCGCGCTCCTCCGGGACACCGCCACGCTCCGCGAGCTCCTCGCCGGAGAGATGTCGGGACTGGAGATGTACCAGGCCGCGACCGGCTTCCTCGAGGGCCCGGCCCACGAGCTCGTGACGCTCGAGCTGATCCCGCGCCAGAGCGCGCACATCGCGGAGCTCTCCGCGGTCCTCTCGGGCCACGAGAAGTGAGGGCCGCCGTGCGCGAGGAGGGAGGAGGACTCGCCATGCCGCTGGTCGAAACGCCGTTCCGGGCGCTCTTCCTGCTCCGCAGCGGGATGGAGAACGTCGAGGTCATTCCGCTCGGCAGCACGGGACCGCTGCATGGGGCCGGGGCCCTCGGAGGGGCGCTGGCGGGCCGCGCCGAGCTCCTGGCGTTCATCACGGCGATCGGGTTCGACAGCCTCGTCGAATCGTTTCAGGTCTCGGACCTTCCCCGGCTCTCGTTCCTCCGAACGTTCCACCTCGCGTCGTCGCCGGAGGCGATCGTCCGGATCCTCGATCAGCGGCTCCTCGCCGCGCCGCGGTTCACGCACAAGGTCCTCGCGCTCTCCGACGCCAGCGCTCCGGAGCAGCTGTCGCTCGCGCCCCAGGAAGCCTTCCAGCTCGGGATCACCACAGTGAGCGTGACGACCGGCATCGAGCGGACGCGCCGCTGGTTCGAGGAGCACCGCCGAGGCTGAAGCCCCGGGGCGTCGACCCGACCAGCGCCCGAGGCTGCCGGGCCGAGCTCCGGGCCGCCGACCTCGGCGATGCCGGAGGAGGCACTGTCGGCCCCCGGTCCCTTAGACTCCTTTCCACCGGACCCACCCGGACGCCATTTGACCGGGTTCCGGTGCTATCTCGTGCGGCGGAGGCGAATCGAGTGCGGAAGGGCTCCCTTGGCCGCTGACGACTTTCCCGAGGCCCTCGGCTTCAAGAACGGCGACGCGAGCGTCCACACCGCCCGGACGATGATGCTCGCCGAGCTGACCGCCCTTTTCGTCGCCGTGCCGCCAGACGGGTCGCCGGACGACTACGCCCGCGCCGCGATCGACGACAACGTCCTCGGGAAGCGGAGCCTCGTGACGCGTCGCTCGACTCTGAAGCACCTGACGGCGCTCTACGGCTTCACGCCTCGCCTGCCTCTCTTCCGCACACTCCGCCGCCTCTGGCCGCAGGCCGGCCTCGGCCGACCCGTGCTCGCCCTCCTCTGCGCATCCGCCCGGGACCCGCTCCTCCGCCTCACGGCCCCGAACGTCCTCAAGGCGAAGGAGGGGGCGACGATCGCCCGTGGCGACGTCGAGCAGGTCATCGCCACGCTCGCTCACGGCCGCTTCAGCCCGAAGACGATCCGCTCCGTGGCGCAGAGCACCAACTCCACCTGGACGCAGGCGGGGCACCTCACGGGCAGGGCAAAGAAGCTCCGCTCCCGTCCCCGCGTCACCCGCGAGGCCGCGGCCTACGCCCTCTTTCTCGGCTACCTCTGCGGTCTCCGCGGCCCGGCGCTCTTCACGACGTTCTGGCCCTCGCTCCTTGACCGCCGGCCCGAGGAGATCCTGACCCTGGCCGAGGAGGCCTCCGCGGCCGGCCTCCTCACGCTCAAGCAGGCCGGCCCCGTCGTCGACGTCCATTTCCCCGGGTGGCTGACCCCCGAAGAGGAGGCGTTCCTCCATGAATCACATTGAAGCCCTCGTGAAGGCGTGGTCTTCCCACGTCGCCATTCCCTGGGCGGCCGGCCTCTCGGGCGGAGAGAAGGTCTGGTTCTGCGTCTACGACAAGGCCGACGAGCGCCGCCTCCGGCTCCACCTCCCCGAGTTCGAGGGGGCGGCGAAGAAGGCCGGGCACGGCTGGGAGTCGATCGACCTGACCGACTCCTTTGCGACCTGGATGGCGGCCGAGGAGTACCGCGACAGCTTCTTCGAAGAACCCTCCCACCTCACCGAGGCGAAGCTCCTCGACTTCCGTGACTGGCTCGTGGCCCTCGTCTCGCCTCGTCTCGAGAGGGCGGGCGAGGCCGACGCCGTCGCCCTTACGGGCGTCTCCTCCCTCTTCGGCTTCGTCAAGGTCTCCGAGCTCGTCGGCGCCCTCGAGCCCTCCATCCGGGGCCGTCTCGTCGTCTTCTTCCCCGGCGGATACGAGAACGGCAACTACCGCTTCCTCGACGCCCACGACGGCTGGAGCTACCGGGCCGTTCCCATCCTCGCCAGCGAAGGAGCTTTCGCGTCATGACCATGAAGAACCGCGAGGTCTTCCAGAAGGACCCCCTCGAGCTCCGCCTCGTCAACAGCGGCGTCGCCAAGGTCGGCGACGACACCACCGCCGAAGAGCTGAAGACGCTCCGATACGAGCTCGAGACCTTCGTCTGCGAGAAGCAGTACGCCCGGGGCCTGCAGCGGATCCTCGACGGCTACCTCGGCGCCCTCGGCAAGGAGGAGCAGAAGCCCGTCTGGGTGAGCGGCTTCTTCGGCAGCGGCAAGTCGCACCTCGTCAAGATGCTCCGCGCCCTCTGGGTCGACCAGGAGCTTCCCGGCGGCGCGCGCGCCCGCGGCCTCGCGCACCTGCCGAACGACCTGAAAGCCTCGCTCAAGGAGCTCGCCGTCCAGGGCAAGCGCCTCGGCGGCCTCCATGCGGCAGGCGGCACCCTCGGGTCCGGCGCCGGCGGCAGCATTCGCCTCGCCCTCCTCGGCGTCGTTTTCCGCTCGGCCGGCCTGCCGGAAAGCTGGGCTCACGGCCGCTTCGTCCTCTACCTGAAGAAGCACGGCTGGTACGAGAAGGTGAAGAAGGAGGTCGAGAAGGCGGGGAAGGAGCTGGAGAAGGAGCTTCGGAACCTCTACGTCTCGCCCGTCCTCGCCAAGGCCCTCCTGAAAGTCGACCCGAACTTCGCCGAGAGCGAAGCGAAGGCCCGGCTCCTCCTGAAGGAAGAGTTCCCGAGCAGGGACGAGATCAGCGAAGACGACATGATCCACGCCATCCACGAGGCGCTCGACGTGGACGGCAAGCTCCCGCTCACGCTCCTCGTCCTCGACGAGGTCCAGCAGTGGATCGGCGAGGACCCCGCCCGCAGCTCGCAGGTGAACAACCTCGCCGAGTGCCTCGCGAAGAGGTTCGGCGCGCGCGTCCTCCTCGTCGCGACCGGCCAGACGGCCCTTTCGGGGACGCCCGTCCTCCAGAAGATCCAGGACCGCTTCCCGGTGAAGATTGAGCTCTCCGACGCCGACGTCGAGACGGTCATCCGGAAGATCGTCCTCGCCAAGAAGCCCGACAAGGCCGACGCCGTCGAGAAGCTCCTCGACCGCTGCAGCGGCGAGGTCTCGCGGCACCTGACCGAAACGAAGATCGGCCCCCGCCCGGAGGACGAAGAGACGCGCGTCGTCGACTACCCGCTCCTCCCCGTGAGGCGCCGCTTCTGGGAGAAGGTCCTCCGCGCCGTCGACCGGGCCGGCACGTCGGGGCAGCTCCGCACGCAGCTCCGGGTCGTTCACGAGGCGGTCCAGCAGACGGCGGAAGCCCCCCTCGGCACGGTCGTCCCGGCCGACTTCGTCTACGCCAGTCGGGCTACCGAGCTGATACAGACGGGCGTCCTCCTCCGCGAGGTCCACGAGAGGATCGAGAAGCTCGCCGACGGCACCGCCGACGGCTCCCTCGCCTCCCGTCTCGCGTCGCTCGTCTTCCTCGTCGGCCGCCTCCCGCGCGAGAAGGGGATCGACGACGGCGTCCGCGCCGACTCCGACACCCTCGCGAACCTCCTCGTCGAGGACCTGACCTCCGGCGGCAACGACCTCCGCCGTCGCGTGCCGAAGGTCCTCGAGTCCCTCGTGAAGGCCGGCCACCTGATGAAGGTGGACGAGGAGTACCGACTCCAGACGAAGGAGGGGAGCGCCTGGGACGCCGCCTACCGCGAAGCCCTCGGCCGCGTCCAGGCCGACGAGCCGAAGATGGCCGGCCTCCGCCGCGACGCGCTCGAAGGGACCTTGAAAGACCTCCTCGGCGGGATCGCCGTCAGCCAGGGGAAGTCGAAGGTCCGCCGCGTCGCCGAGCTCTCGTTCGGGCCGGACAAGCCCTCGGGCGCGAAGGGCGGCATCCCGGTCTGGGTCCGCGACGGCTGGAACGAGGACGAGAAGGGCGTCGTCGCCGACGTCCACGCCCTCGGCACCGGCGCCCCGCTCGTCGTCGTCTTCGTCCCGAAGAAGCGGAGCGAGGAGCTGAAGAAGGCCCTCGCCGCCTGCAAGGCGGCGGAGGAGACGCTCCACGCCAAGGGGATGCCGACGACCGAAGAAGGGCGCGAGGCCCGACGGGGGATGGAGGGGACCTTCGACGCGCGCCGGCAGGAAGTCGACGGCCTCGTCGCCGAGATCGTCGACGAAGCCCGTGTCTACCTCGCCGGCGCCCCGGCCCCGCTCGAGGGCGGCGACCTCGCCGAGACCGTCACGGAGGCGGTCGGATCGGCCCTCGCCCGTCTCTACCCGCGCTTCGGCGAGGGCGACGACCCCAAGTGGGAGCAGGTCTTCACGAAGGCGAAAGGCGGAAGCCCCGACGCCCTCGAGGCCGTCGGGCACAAGGGGGCGGTCGAGGCCCATCCGGTCACGGCCGCGCTCCTCGCGGCGATCGGCTCCGGCCGGAAGGGGAGCGACCTGCGCAAGCAGTTCGGCGACGCCCCGTACGGCTGGCCGCAGGACACGATCGACGGCGGCCTCTTCGCCCTCCTCGCCGGCGAGCGGCTGCGCGCCACGCTCCAGGGGCAGGCGATGGGCGTGAACCTCGACCGGACGAAGATCGGCCCCGCCGAGTTCCGGCTCGAGCAGGCCGTCGTCTCGCCCCAACAGAAAGTCGCGCTCCGCGGCCTCTTCCAGGGCGTCGGCCTCTCGGCGAAGCCGGGAGAGGAGGTCGCCGCAGCGGCCGCATTCCTCTCCGAGATTCGCAGGCGCGCCGAGGCCGCGGGCGGCGAGCCGCCCCTCCCGGAGCGCCCGTCGCTCACGAAGGTCTCCGAGCTCGCGGCCCTCTCCGGCAACGAGCAGCTGATCGCCCTCTTCGAGGCCAAGGCCGATCTCGCCGCCCTCGCGAAGTCGTGGAAGGAGCGCGCCGACGAGATCGCCCGCCGCCAGCCGGCGTGGGGAGCCCTCGGGTGCCTCCTCGCGCACGCCGCGCCCCTCCCGGTCGCGGTCGAGGTCGAGCCCCAGGTCGAGGCGATCCGGGGCGGCCGGCGCCTTCTCGACACGCCCGATCCCGTCCCGCCCCTCTCGGCCCGGCTCGTCGACGCCCTCCGCGTCGAGATGAAGGCCCGCACCACCGCCTGGCGAGAGAGGTTCGAGAGCGAGACGAAGACGCTCGAGGCCGACGCCTCCTGGCGGAAGCTCCCCGCGGCGGACCGCACCGCGATCCTCGCCTCCTGCGGCGTCCTCGAGCTGCCTCAGCCTGCGGCCGGCACCCCAGAGGAGCTGCTCGCTTCCCTCGAAGCCGCCTCCCTCGCCGACTGGACCGAGCGCCTCCACGCCCTCCCGTCCCGCTTCGCCGAGGCCCGCGCCGAGGCCGCGCGGCGAATCGCTCCGAAGGCCGTCCACGTCTCCCTGCCGAAGGCCACCCTCCACGACGACGCCGAGGTCGAGAAGTGGCTCGAGGAGGCCCGGCGGCTCCTGAAGGAAAAGCTCGCGACCGGCCCCGTCATCGTCTGACGAGAACGAGGAGGAGTAGAAGGTGCCGTCTCTCCACCCCGACCTTCGCAACCGTCTCCGCTCCGTCGTCCTCGAGGCCCGGCGCGTCGCCGAGAAGGGGGCCGAGCAGGCCCTCCGCGCACTGGCCGTCGACGCCGCCGAGCCGGCCGGGGCCCTTTCGGTCGAGAAGCGGAAGCTCCGGGTCGCCCTCCGCGCCCGGGGCCGCCAGCTCGGCGACGCGCTCGGCCGCGACAACCGGCAGAAGCTCGACCACCTCCTCGCGGAGTGCGCCTACGAGCACTGGCACCGGATGCTCTTCGCCCGGTTCCTCGCCGAGAACGACCTCCTACTTCACCCCGACGGCGTCGCCGTCACCCTCGACGAGGTGCGCGCGTTCGCGAACGAGGGGCCGGGCGGAGCGAGGATCGAACCGTGGGAGCTGGCCGCCCGTTGGGCCGCCCGGATGCTCCCCGCCCTCTTCCGCCCCGACGACCCCGTCCTCGCCCTCGAACTCGCGGCCGAGCACCGGACGAAGCTCGAGGCCCTCCTCGCCGGTCTCTCGACGGAGGTCTTCACGGCAGACGACGGCCTCGGCTGGGTCTACCAGTTCTGGCAGGAGGAGCGGAAGGACGCCGTCAACAAGTCCGAGGTGAAGATCGGGGCGGACGAGCTTCCCGCCGTGACGCAGCTCTTCACCGAGCCGTACATGGTG
>JAKPXO010000046.1 GCA_029567505.1 Acidobacteriota bacterium | reverse complement strand
TAGCGCCGCCGGAGAGTCTCGAGGGACTCGGTCCGGCGGGCCTCCTCGAGGCGCCCGCGGACGATCTCGGCGGCGTCTCGCGCGGCCTTCAACGCGGCGTCGGCTTCGCTCGCCTTGGCCTCGGCAGCGGCACGGCGCTTCCTCCAGGCGCTCACATCGAGGTCGCCGTCGGCGAGAGCCTCGGCCGCCTTCGCGTCGGCTTCCGCGGCGACCTTCCGGCTCTCGTCGGCCGTCGCTTCCTGGGCGAGGGCTTCCGCTTCGAGAGCCTCCAGGCGGGCGGCGAGCCTCTCGGTTCCGGACTTGAAGAGGCTGGCGATCATCGGGCGTCCTCCGCGGTCAGGGTGAGGACCGCCGCGCTGTAGGTGCATCCGACGGCCGCGGCAACCTCGCGCGCGAGGCCGTCCAGGGAGAGCATCGGCAAGCCGACGCCCCCCCCGCGGACGGCTGAGAGGCCGTCCCTCTTCGCCCGCTCGGCGGGCGTCGGGTTCGCGGCGGCGACCTCCTCGCGGACGATCTCCCGGATCGTGCGGGAGACGGCCTCGCTCGCGCGCAGGTCGGCGACTGCCGCCCTCGCCTGCTCGCCCGCGATCGCGGCGCGGACCTCTTCGCGGACGGGGTCGGCCTGCGGCGGCGCGGACCGTTGCGGACGGGGCGCGGCCTCGGTCCGGCCGCGGGCCGCCAGGTAGTCGTTCGTTTCGCGCCGCAGGAGCGCGGCGTGCTCCTTCGTGATTCGGGGCATGTTCATTCGGGGTCTCCTTTCGGTTCTCAGTTCACAGGTCTTGCGCCATCGAGGACGACGCGGTGTTCCATCTCTTCGCGAATGAGTCGGTCCACTTCGCCGAGGTCGGCGATGGCGCACAGAAGGGCGCGGATGATCGGACCGGTGGCGCTCGTGGGGAACGCCACGGTCTGAACGGGAGGGTCGGAGGTCCGGAGCGCGAGCTCGATGCCGTCGGACCGCCCCGGGGCGTCGAGAAGGACGACTCGCACCCCGTCCGCCTCGCCATAGCACGCCGCCTCGAAGCCGGGAGCGAGCGCCGCGGCCAGGGCGGCCGACGTCGAGGGGAAACGGGAGGGCGAGCCGACGAGCGGCCCCTCGGCGCCTCCTAGCGCGAAATCGCGGCGCCTCTTGGCCCGGCTCACGAAAGCTGCCCTCCTCGAGGGCCCTTGTCGGGGTTGCCCCCGGAGGCCGGCGCCGGCGGAAGCTGGCCGGTGCCGAGGAAGTGCCGGGCGATGCTGATCAGGTCCGGCATCCACTCCTGCCGCCAGCGGCCGAAGTGGTAGCCCTTCTGGTTGATCTGGCGGCGAGCGGCCGCGATGCGCTCGATTCCGAGGGTTCGGGATGCGTATGTGTGCCGGAAGTTCGCCACCCGGAACACGCCGTCGGCGCCCTGCTTCATCTTGTACGTGAAGCCCGTCCGTACCCTGCTCTTCCGGTAGATCCCCGGCCCCTCCGGCCCGTGGAAGAGGAAGAAGCTCCCGGGGTAGCGCGCCGCGATCGCAGACCTGCCGCGCGGCCAGCCCCTCGCCTCGGTCATCGAGAGCGGCGGCGAGAGAGGGATGAGGAGGAACTTCCCGCGGGGGCGGATTACCCCGCCCTTGTCGAGCTGGTAGGCGTACTTGACCGCCGTCCAGATCCGGACGTTGCTCTGACTCGCGCGCCACGCCCAGGAGTTGACGAGGCGCCCGGTGTCGACGATGGGCCGCCCGCCGGTCCGCCAGGAGCGGAAGCGTGCCGACGGATTCGGCCACCCGAGCCGGTTCTCCCGGATCGTCGCCGGCATGTGGCGAAGGGCGACGCGCTGGCCGACGCCCGCCAGCAGCCGCCCGCGGCCGGGAGGCTGAGCGCGCTGGACGATGCCGTTCAGCGTGCTGAGGATCTCCCTGTCGCCGGTCACGCGGGCGCTGAAACCGATCACAGCTACCAGTCCCCCGTCGGGTCGTTCGGCGGCCCGAAGACCGGTGGCTCCGAGCCGGACAGGCCTTCGGCCTCGATCTCCGGGTCGGTGTCGCTGAGGTGGAGGACGATGTCTCCCTTGCCCACGCCCTCGAGCCACCGAACAGCCGTTCGGTATTCGAGCTCCACCGGGTCGACCACGTCGAGGTTCCGGCGGCCGCGGAGGCGGACCTTCGCCAAGAGCACCGCCTTACCCTTCAGGGTCGCCAGGAGGGCCGCGTCCGTCACCGGGAGATAGGCGTGCAGGTAGCCGTCGATCTCGGCTGAGACGGCTACCAGGACCGCGTCGAGGACGTCGGCGTTGATGGCCCCGGCGTCGACCGTCACGGAGACGGTCGTGCCGCCGGCGGGAGCGGCCGAGAAGACGATCTCGTCGCGGCCGTCCGTCCCCGTGCCCCTCGATAGGGTCGGGGCGGGCGTGGTCACCTGCGTCCCGTCGACGTAGCCCTTGATCGAGGTGACCTCGAGGAACGGGGTCGTGAACGTCGTCTCGAGTCCGTCACCCGACCCGACGACGAAGCGCCGCGTCGTGTCGGTCGTGAGCCGCGCCTGGGAGTCCTGCGAGAGGGCCGCCAGGAGGTCGGCGCGGGTGGCGTAGGGCGCGGCCATCGTCAGATCCCGACCGCCTTGTAGCCGGCGGCCCAGCGCATGACGGGCTGGACGTAGTTCTCGAAGTTCTTCGGCGAGGGGTGCCCCCAGTTGTAGGCCGACACCGCGTCCTCGACGTCGTTGCGAGCGAGGAGGCGAGCGAGGAACCGGCAGCCGAACTCGAGGCCGATCTCCGGCTCGCAGAGGTCCGTGAAGTAGACGCCCCGGAAGCCGTGCTCGCGAGCGTTCGCGCCCATGACCTGCATGAGGCCCCATGAAGCCTGCTGC
>JAKPXO010000024.1 GCA_029567505.1 Acidobacteriota bacterium | reverse complement strand
CTGCATGGTGCGGCTGATGCCGATGCCGTAACAGCCCATGATCATCGGATGCGTCTGCTTCTGGTCGTCGGTGTAAACGGCGCCGTACTTCTCGGAGTACTTGGTGCCGAGTTTGAAGATGTGGCCGACCTCGATGCCGCGCTTGATACGGAGGACCCCCGTCCCCGTCGGCGACGGGTCTCCGTCGCGCGCGGTCGCCACCTCGATCACCCCGGCCACCTTCAGGTCGCGCGGAACGGAGAGGTTGGAGTGGTGGGTGCCGTCCTGGTTCGCGCCGCAGTACACGTTGCGGGCGTTCTCCATGGAGCGGTCGACGTAGACCGGGACCTCCGCCTGCCCCGCCCGGGGCTTCAAGCCGATCGGGCCGATGAAGCCCGGCTTGCAGCCGGCGATCTCGGGGAGCCACTCCTCGGGGACGAGCCGCACGTGCGCGACGCCGAGCGCCTTCGGGAGCTTCACCTCGTTGATCGTCAGGTCGCCCCGGATGACGATCGCGCAGACGAACGAGCTGTCGTCGGCGCGGATCGCCTCGTAGAGCATCGTGTTCGTGATCCGATCCTCGGTCGTCCCGAGGTGCTTCGCCTGCCCCTCGGTCGAGACGATCCCCGGCGTCGGCGAGTCGGCACGGCCGAACGGCTTCTCCTCCTCGTTCGCCCAGGGCTCGGGGAGCGGCGCCGTGACGGCCTTCTCGACGTTCGCGCCGTACTTGCCGTCCTCGGAGAAGACGAGAGCGTCCTCGCCGGTGTCGGCGACGACCATGAACTCCTCGGAAGCGGAGCCGCCGATGGCGCCCGAGTCGGCCTGGACGAGCGCGTACTCGAGGCCGCAGCGCTCGAAGATCGCGCGGTACGCCGCGTCCATCTTCCGGTAGTGGGCGTCGAGCCCCTTCGGGTCGACGTCGAAGGAGTAGGCGTCCTTCATCAGGAACTCGCGACCGCGCATCAGCCCGAAACGCGGGCGGATCTCGTCGCGGAACTTCGTCCGGATCTGGTAGAGGTTGAACGGCAGCTGCCGCCACGACGTGACCGACCGGCGGACCATGTCGGTCACCGCCTCCTCGGCCGTCGGCGCGAGCGCGAACTCGGTGGCCTTGCGGTCCTCGAGGTGGAAGAGGATGCCGTCGTTCATGTAGCGGTCCCACCGCCCCGACTCCACCCAGAGCTCCTTCGGCTGCGCGATCGGCAGCTCGACCTCGAGCGCGCCGGTCCGGTTCATCTCCTCCCGGACGATCTCGGTCATCTTCTTGAGCGACCGGAAGCCGAGCGGCGTGAAGGAATAGATGCCGGCGGCGGCCTTCAGGAGCATCCCCGCGCGGGCGAGGAGCTTGTGGGAGACGACCTCGGCATCGCCGGGGGCTTCGCGGAGGGTGGAGAGGAAGTAGTTGGACCAGCGCATCGGGGGCGGAGAATAGCGCAGCGGAGCGGGTTCCGTTCCCGGTACGATCGCCCTCCGGCCCGGGCGGACGACCCGAGGCCGCGGGAGGCCTCCCGGATGGACGCCCAGCCGTTCGACTTCGTTCCCGTCGCCTCTCCTCTTCACGACGCCGCGGCCCTCCGGCGCTCGCTCGAGCCGTACCTCGGGGCCCTCGTCGGCCTCGGGGGCCGCGAGACGGGTCCGGAGGCCGCCACCGGATCCGGCCCGGTCGCGGTCGTCGTCGGCACCGGCGGCACCGAGGCCGCCGTCCTCCGCCTTCGCGAGGCGCGTCAGGCCGTCGCCCCGGACGAGCCGCTCCTCCTCGTCGCCCTCCCGGCCCACAACTCCCTCCCGGCCGCCCTGGAGGCGCTCGCGCGCGTGCGGCAGGACGGTGGACGCGGCCGGATCGTTCCCCTGCGCGGCCCGGACGACGGGCCCGGCCTCGCCCGCGTCGCGGCCGCCCTGGAGGACCTGCGGGTGCGGGAACAGCTCCACCGAGCCCGGATCGGCCTCGTCGGAGTCCCGTCGGACTGGCTCGTCGCGAGCGTCCCCGCCGCATCTGCCGTCCGCGAGACGTGGGGCCCCGAGGTCGTCCCGGCCGAGCTCGGCCCGCTCCTCGACGCCCCGCTCCGCCCGGCCGACGATGCGACCGCCGGCCTCGCTGCCGCTTTCACGACCGGGGCCGCCACCGTCCGCGAGACCGACGAGGCGGGCGTGACGACCGCCGCGAGCGTTCTCCCGGCGCTCCAGGCCCTCGCCGCGCGCGAGCGGCTCGACGCCGTTGCCGTCCGCTGCTTCGACCTCGTCACCGAGCGCGGCACCTCCGGCTGCCTCGCCCTCTCCGCCCTCAACGACGCCGGCACCGTCGCCGCCTGCGAGGGAGACCTCGCGAGCGCCGTCGCGATGCTCTGGGTGAAGGAGCTCCTCGGCACCGCCTCGTGGATGGCGAACCCCTCCGACGCCGACGCCGTGACGGGCCGCCTTCGCCTCGCCCACTGCACCGTCCCCCGCTCGCTCCTCTCCGGGTGGGACCTCCGCTCCCACTTCGAATCGGGTCTCGGCGTCGCGCTCGCCGGCGCGCTCCCGCCCGGGCCGGTCACGCTCCTGCGCCTCGGCGGCCGCCGCCTCGAGTCGCTCTTCCTCGCCGAAGGCGAGGCGCTCCCGACGCCGCGCCGCGAGGACCTCTGCCGCACGCAGCTCGACGTCCTCCTCGAGCCCGCCGCCGTCGCCGAGCTGCTCGAACGCCCTCTCGGCAATCATCTCGTCCTCGTCCCCGGCCACGTCGCCGCGCGCCTGCGGGCGTACCGCGAGTGGGCGGTGGGAGGGGAGGACGGCTCGCCGGCGGCCGCCTGACCCGCTGATAGGCTCTCGGGATGGCCGTTCGATACGTCTCCGAGGAGCCGCACCGCGTCGCTCCGGAGCACGTCGGCGCCGAGCTCGCGTCGCCCGCCCGGCGGGGCGTCGCGCTCGCGATCGACGTCCCCCTCCTCGCGGCGCTCCTCGCCCTCGGATGCGCTCTCGCCGCGGCGCCTTCGCGCGCAGCGGACTTCTGCCCGGCGTTCCCTCCCGCCACGGGCGACGTCGTCGTCGTGAGCACGGTCGCGCAGCTGCGGGCCGCGGTCGACGCGGCCGTGCCGGGGCGGACGATCCTCGTGGCCGACGGGAACTACGCGCTCAACGGCGAGTACCTCCGCATCGACGTCCCGAACGTGACGCTTCGTGGGCAGAGCGGAAACCGGGACGCCGTCGTCCTCGACGGGAACTACCTGACGACCGAGATCGTCCAGGTGGCCGCCTCCGACGTGACGGTCGCGGACCTGACGCTCCGCGAGGCGTACGACCACCCGATCCACGTGATGCCGGCGGGCGCGTCGGCGACGAACCGGACGCTCGTCTACAACGTCCGCATCGTCGACCCCGGCCAGCAGGCGATCAAGATCAACCCGGAGAGCGACACCGGGCCGTACGTCGACGAGGGGACGATCGCCTGCTCGCGCATCGAGCTGACCGACGCCGGGCGGGCGCACGTGAGGGACGGCTGCTACACGGGCGGGGTGGATGCCCACGCCGCGCTCGGCTGGACGGTGCGCGACAACGTCATCGAGGGCTTCTGGTGCGACGCAGGACTCTCCGAGCACGCGATCCACTTCTGGCGAAACGCGCGCGACACGCGGGTCGAGCGGAACGTCCTCCGCAACAACGCGCGCGGGATCGGCTTCGGCCTCGCCGAGACCGGCACTCCGCGCCGGACGTACTCCGACGCTCCCTGCCCCGCCGCGGGGGGCGCCTACGTCGACCACTTCGGTGGGACCGCCGTGAACAACTTCATCTCCGCCGACGACCCGGACCTCTTCGCGTCGGAGTACGGCTTCGACTGCGGCATCTGCCTCTGGCAGGCGTGCGGCGCCTCCGCGCTCCACAACACCGTCCACACGGCCGACGTCGCCTCGTCCTTCTCCGCGATCGAGTGGCGCTTCTCCCGCACCACCGCGACCATCGCGAACAACCTCGCGAACTTCTCGCTCCGAGCGCGCGACGGCGCCTCGGCGACGCAGGCGACGAACGTGACGACCGCAACGGCCGCGTTCTACGTCTCCCCGGCCACCGGCGACCTCCACCTCCAGCCGACGGCCGCCGGGGCGATCGATCAGGGGAGCGCCTCGTCCGTCGGGACCGACTTCGACGGTGACTCGCGCCCGCGCGGCACCGCACCCGACGTCGGCGCCGACGAGACCGGCGCGGCGCGTGCGCTGCGGTTCCACCCGCTCGCGCCCTGCCGCGTCGTCGACACCCGCTCGGCATCCCTCGGCGGACCGGCGCCGCTCGCGGCCGGCGTCTCGCGCTCCTTCCAGGTCTCCGGGGCCTGCGGCGTGCCGGCCGGAGTGACCGTCGTCTCGGCGAACGTCACGGTGACCCAGGCGACCGCGTCGGGAAGCGTCGTCGTCCACGCCAACGGGACGCCCGTCCCGATCACGCCTCAGGTCGCCTTTGCCGCCGGCCGGACCCGCGCCAACAACGCGATCGTGGGCCTCGACGGCGCCGGCCTCGTCTCGGCCCGGGCCGAGATGGCCTCCGGCTCCGTTCACCTCATCGTCGACGTGAGCGGCTATTTCGACTGAGAGCGCGGCCCGCCCACAGCGCGACCGCGCCGTTGCCTCGCGCGGCTCGCGGTCATAGACTCGAGAAGCTCCCGTGCGACTTCTCCCCCTCACGCTCCTCGCCGCCCTCTCGCTCGCCCGGCCCGCCGACGCCGGCCTTCTCGACGTCGCGACCGGGGCGGTCGCCCCCGGCGACGCGATCGCCGTCGCGTGGACCCTCCCTCCCGGATTCGAGGAGAGCGAGCTCCTCATCCAGGTGGACGGGGGACCGCGCATCCGGCTCACGCCGGAGTGCCACGACGAGAATCCCCGTTTCGTCATAGAGGTGCCGGCGCTCGCCGGCAGGGCTCGGTTCGTCCTTCGAGCCGGCCGGGTCGAAGAGGACGGGGTCCACAGGGAGCACACGATCGACTCGACGGAGTGGTTCCAGATCGCGCCGTCGTTCGCCGCGGGCCCCCTCCCCATCCGCGCTCCGCACACCCATCCGAGCGAGGGCGAGGAGATGGAGTGGTGGTCGGACCTGGTCGGACGGGTCCCGGAAGGCCCGACGTCGGGCCTTCATCGCCCCTGGACCGCTGAGGTCTCCGCCGCCACCCCGTCGTCGCCCGCGCTCTCCGAGAGCCGCTCCGAGGACGTTCCGTCTTCGGAGTCCTCGTCTTGCGGCGACGTCGGCGCCCGGACACCGACTCGGAACGGGCACGAACGAGGGTATCGAGAGCGCTCCTTCCCCGGGGCGCCGGTCCCGCTTCGGAATTGAGTCCGGGAAGAGCCTGCGCAGACGGAACGTTCCGTCCCGTCCGTCACTCGTCGCGTCGGTGACGGGACGCCGTCCCGGCCTGTGGCCTTCTTCCCACTCCCGCACTCGATTCGAAGGAAAGGATCGTCGAATGCCCTGCCGTTGCCCCCGTGAGACCGGCTCGTCCCGGTCCGTTCATGCGCTGCTTCTCACGGCGCTCCCGCTCCTCACGCTCCTCCTGTCCCCCGTCCTCGAGGCGGCGCGCTATCGCGTCGTCGACGAGAAGGGCCGCGCCGTCCCCGGCGCCCGCGTCTCCATCCTCGGCCGCGCCGGCTCCGTCGCCGCCGGTCCGCAGGGCGAGCTGACGCTCGACGCCGAGCCCGCCCTGCCGTTCGAGGTCGGCGTCTTCTCGCCGACCGGCGCCTGGCTCGGGATCGTCCGCATCGTGACGAAGAGCGGCGCGGACGAGGTCCGCGACCTCGTCCTCCCCGCGGCCCGCAGCACCGAGGTCCTCGTCTCCGCGGGCGCCACCGCCTCGCTCCTCGCCCCGCCCGCGAACCCGGTCTCCCTCGTCTCGAAGCGGGAGCTGGAGGAGCGCCAGCCGAACCGTCTCGTGGAAGCCATCGAGACGCTCCCCGGCATCTCGAAGAGCGACGAGTCGACGAGCGCCGTGCCGGTCATTCGGGGCCTCGCCCGCGGTCGGACGCTCGTGATGCTCGACGACGGACGCGTCTCCGCCGAGCGGCGCGCCGGCGCCTCGGCCTCGTTCCTCAATCCTTTCGCCCTCGAATCGGTCGAGGTCGTCCGCGGCCCCGGCTCCGTCGCCTACGGGTCCGACGCCCTCGGCGGCATCGTCCATGCCCGGACGCCGCTCCCCGAGCCGGGCGTCTTCGGCGTCCGCTACCAGGTATCGGGCGGCGTCGGCGGGAGCCCCGAGGCGTCCGCCGGCGTCGGCCTGAACGTCCCCGTCGGCCCGGCGGCATTCCTCGTCAACCTCTACCAGAGGAACGCAGGTGACTACGAGTCGCCCGTCGGAGAGCAGGACAACTCCGCTGTCCGCGACCGAGGCTTCCTCGTCCGCGGCGCGATCCCGATCGGGAAGGCACGCCTCTTCGCCGGCTTCCAGCTCGACGAGGTCCGCGACATGGGCAAGCCTCAGGCCGACCTCCCGACGACGCGGACGTTCTACCCCTGGGAGAACTCGCGCCGCTTCTCGCTCGGCCTCGACGTTCCCGACGTCGCCGGCTTCTCCTCGCTCGAGCTCCGCGCGCTCTACGGCTCCTACGGCATCTCGACGAACCGCCAGCGCCGGCCGAACGAGACGACGACGCTTCGCGACTCCATCTCCGAGGTCGACGCCGACGACTTCTCCGTGCGCCTCCTCGGCCGACGCTCGCTCGGGCCCGTGGGGCTCCGCGTCGGCGTCGACGTGAACGGCCGGACGGGCCTCGAAGCCCGGAACGTGACGAACAACTACGACGTCGGCGGGAATCCGACGAGCTCGACGTTCGAGATCGCCGTCGAGGACGCCTCGCGCACCGACTTCGGCGCCTTCGTGGAGGGAGACCTCCCTCTGGCGGGAGACCGCCTCATGCTGACGGCCGGCCTCCGCGGCGACCAGGTGAAGACGGAGAACACCGGCGGGTACTACGGCGACCGCTCGACGTCCGACGGGGCGCTCTCCGGCTTCGCGACGCTCACGTACACGATCGCGCCCGAGTGGAAGCTCTCCGCGCAGTACGCGCGCGGCTTCCGCGACCCGACGCTCTCCGACCGCTACTTCCGGGGTGTCTCCGGTCGCGGTTTCGTCGTCGGCAACCCCGACCTCTCCGCCGAGACCTCGAACCAGTTCGACCTCTCGCTTCGCGGGCGCAAGGGCATCTTCGGCTTCGGCGTCTCCGGCTACGTCTACCGGATCGAAGACCTCGTCGAGCGGTACAAGTCGGGGAACGACAACCTGTTCCGCAACCGCGGCGAGACCGAGATCGCGGGAGCGGAGCTCGAGGCCGACGTGAGGATCACGCCGCGCCTCGTCGTCCGGCTCCTCGGCTCGCTCTCCCAGGGACGCATCCTCGACGACGACACCTGGGCCGCCGACGTCCTCCCGCCGACGGCGCAGCTGATCGTCGACCACGAGCCCTTCGGCGGCTTCTTCTGGCGCGCGCGGCTCATCGCGATGGCGCGCGACGAGAGACCCGGCGCGAGCGAGGTCGTCGTGGCCGGACACGCCCGGCTCGACCTCGCCGCCGGCTACCGCCTCTCCGACCTCCTGACGATCACGATCTCGGGCCGGAACGTCCTCGACGCGCGCTACGCCGACTCGGCCGACGAGAACAACGTCCTCGCGCCGGGACGCGGCGCGATCCTCTCCCTCTCGGGCTCGTTCTAGCTCCGTTCGTCTCCGGGACCGGGTCCCTCGCGAAGGCGCGAGGGGCCCCGTCCGGGAGCGGGTTCGGCGACCCGAGCGTCGAAATCTTGCGCGAAGGGCTCGCCAGTCCCTATCCTCCGCACCACATTCCGATGACGCTCCTCCGCCGCCCGCGCGCGCTCTACGCGGCGTTCGACCGCTTCCCGACGCGGAAGGGGGCGTCGACGCACATCGCCCGCTTCGCGCCGGCGCTCTTTACGGAGCACGGCGGAGGCCTCCTCTACGTCCTCGGCGACGAACGGCTCCCGGCGCACCAGGTCGAGGGAGAGGTCGAGATCGTTCGGTTCTCCGTCCCGGTGGAGAACTTCCTGGAGCGGGCCGTCGCGTTCGGCGCGCACCTCTCGCGCCTCCTCGACGAGGCGGGCGACGCGCTCGAGGTCTGCCACTTCCGCGACCCGTGGTCCGGCGTCCCGATCCTCGAGCGGGAGCGGCGCTACGCGACGCTCTTCGAGGTGAACGCGCTCCCGTCCGTCGAGCTTCCGTATGCCTTTCCGTCCATCGCGCCGCGG
>JAKPXO010000020.1 GCA_029567505.1 Acidobacteriota bacterium | reverse complement strand
GTCTCGACGTTCTGCTGAGCGAGCGTCTGGAAGAGGTACTCGTTGCCGAGCCGGCGGGCGGAGTCGCCGTTGCAGGTCTCCTCCGCGCCGAGGATCGCGAACTTCACGCCCCCCTCGTGGAGGAGCCGCGCGAGGGCACGGGAGACCTTCTTCCCCCGGTCCTCGTACGAGCCGGCGCAGCCGACCCAGAAGAGAACCTCCACCTGCGCCCTCTCGCTCTCGTCCATCGCCCCGAGGACCGGGACCTCGAAGTCGAGCTCGCCCGTCCAGGCGTCGCGGTCGGCGGAGGGGAGGTTCCAGGGGTTCCCCTGGCGCTCCATGCCGTTGAACGCCGTCTGCGCCTCCTTCGGGAACTCGCTCTTCTCGAGGACGAGGTGGCGGCGCATCTCGACGATCTTGTCGGTATACGTGATCGTCACCGGGCAGGCCGACTCGCAATAGCGGCAGGTCGTGCACGCCCAGATCGTCTCCTCGTCGACCCAGCCGCCGATGAGGGGCTTCCTCTCCTCGAGCCTCGCCTGGGCGGCCACGTCCGCCCGCCCTTCCGCCGTGTCGACGAGGTCGTCCGCGACGGTGTAGAGCGCCGTCCGGACGTCCTTCAGGAAGCCCTTGGGCGTCAGCGGCTTCCCCGTCAGGTGGGTCGGGCAGACCTCGCGGCAACGCCCGCACTCCGTGCAGGTGAAGAGGTCGAGGCGCTGCTTCCAGGTGAGGTCCTCGACCTTTGCGACGCCGAACTTCTCCGCTTCGGCCGCCTTCTCGATGTCGACCGTCGGGAGCCTTCCGGGGGCGTCGAGCTTTCGGAGGAAGATGTTCGGGAGCGCCGTGATGACGTGGAAGTGCTTCGCGAACGGCAGGTAGTTCAGGAAGACGAGGATCGCGACGAGGTGGAGCCACCAGCACCACGAGAAGACCGCCTGGAGCGTCGCCGGCGCCGCGCCCGCGAGCAGCCCCGAAAGGCCCGCCGTGAAAGGCTCCCACGCGGAGGCGTGCTCCGGGACGAGGGCGAACTTCGCCGCCCCCGCGAGAAGGTCCGTCGCCATCAGGAAACCGATCAGGACGAGGATCAGCCCCGCGTCGAACGACGGGTCGAGCCGCTCCTTGCGGAAGACGTAGCGCCGTCCGAGCGCGAGGACGACGCCGACGAGCGTCGTCACGAGGACGACGTCCTTCAGGAGCAGGTACGCCTGCCACGCCCCCGCGGGCAGGAACGGCATCCCGGCCTTCGGGAAGAGCCCCTCGAAGACGAGCGAGAGGGTCCTCACCGAGAGGACGACGAACCCGCTGAAGATGAGCATGTGGTAGAGCCCGGCGTAGCCGTCCCACCACATCTTCTTCTGGAAGATTCCGAGCTCGAAGAGCCCCTTCAGCCGTTCGACCGGCCGGTCCCACCGGACGTCTTCGGGGCCTCCGATCGTCAGGAGCTGCCATCGCCGGGAAGCCGTGTAAGCGAACGCCGCGATCGCGCCGATAAGGACGAGGGCGAAGACGAGGGTCCCCGGGACCCCGAGCCAGGAGGCTTCGGTCGGCATCATCAAAGGAAAGGATAGCTCAGGAGCGGGACCGCCGGCCTGCCGTTCCCGAGCCCCGCCGACGGTTTCGCGAGGTGTATGATGTCGGCTAAGTTTCGAAGGCCCAACGAATCCGACGGGATCGGAGCCAGGCTGATGAGAAAGACATCGTCGTTCCTCGTTCTCACCGTACTGCTCGGGCTCGCCGCCGCGACACCGGCCGTGGCGCTCGCGGCGCTTGCGGCGCCGCAGGGCACGGACCTCTGGGGCGGGCCGGGCGCGAAGGGAACGGGAAACCAGGGCGCCCGGTTCGACACGGTCGTCTACGTCACCGGCCCGTCCCCCGCGGTGGGCGCGGTCGAGTTCCTGGCCGGCGGAAAGCTGCTCGCCACGGTGCCCTTCACGTTCGCGGCGAACGGCGTCGCGCTCGTGACGGCTCCCGAGGCGGTCGCCGAGAAGGGCGCGTTCCTCTACCGCGTCCGTTCCGACGTCCCCGTCTCCGCCTGGTCGGAGACGTACAACGACGCCTCCGCGGGGCGCTACGGCGTCAGCCTCGGGGCGGCCGCGCCCTCCGAGCTCCTCGGGCCGGGGGACGAGGCGACCGGCGGCGGCGCCGAGGCGTCCTCCGAAAGCGGCGCCGGCCACGCCCGGACGAACGCCGGCGTCGTCTGCGTCGACACCGCCTCCCAGCCGTGCCGTCTCGAGGTCGCCCTCTTCTCGTCGAGCGCCCTCGTCGGGTCGGGCACGATCGAGGCCGCGCCCGGCAGCGCGGCGCAGGCTTCCCTCGCGACGCTCATCCCCGCCGCCGCCGGCAAGGCGGGTCTCGCGCTCCGCCTGCGCCTCCTCTCCGGCCAGGGCTACCCGTACGCGATCCGGAACGACAACCAGACGAGCGACGGGACGGCGATCCCGCTCGCCGTCAAGCGCAACGCCTTCTCCACCGCTCCGACGATCGCCTCCTTCACGGCGAGCCCGGCCACCGGCTGCGCCCCTCTCGAGACGACCTTCTCGTGGGAGACGTCGGGCGCCGCGAACGTCAGCATCAGCGGCGTCGGCAACGACCTTCCGGCCACCGGCTCCGTGAAGACCACCGTCCACGCCACCGGCGACTTCATCCTGACGGCCACCTCCTCCACCGGGCAGTCGACGATCCAGCCCCTCCGGATCACGATCACGCCGTCGACGCCGGCGCCGACCCCGGCGCCCGCCTCGACCACCCTCCCGACGAGCGGCGTCGTCACCGGCATCCTCCCCGTCGGGACCGGTCCGGTCACCGTCGAGTTCGTCTCCCGCGAGTCGACGGGCTCCACCTTCACCGTCCAGGGGACCTCCTTCATCTACACCGCGGGAACGACCCCGGGGACCGACGTCGTGAAGATCACGGCGACCGGCTCCTGCGGCGGCGCGAGCGCGGAGTTCACGGCCCACGTCGTCCTCCCCGGCGCGCCGCGGATCCTCAGCTTCGAGGCGATCCCGGAGCGCGGCTGCGCCCCCTCGACGAACTTCCTCCTCACCTGGCGGACCGAGAACGCCATCGGCGTCTACGTCAGCGGGCTGGACGAGAACTTCGTCGCGAACGGCGGCGTCGAGGTGACGCTCACCGCGACGGCCTCGTTCGTCCTCACGGCCTACAGCCTCGACGGCGCCGAGACGACGGCCACGGTCACCGTCCCGATCGACCCGCAGCTCTACGTCCCGACGATCACGCCGGGCGCCGTGGCCGTCGCCGGAGGGACGCAGACCATCATCGACGTCAACCCGGCCTCGGTCCCCTTGCTCGACGACGTCCGCTTCGCCGTCGTGCAGTCCCAGAGCCGCGGGATGTTCTCGCGAGTCCCGAACGTCCCGGGGCGGTTCATCTACCGGGCCGGCCCGTACACCGGGATCGACATCATCCGGATCCTCTGGGTGAACGGCTGCGGCATCGGCTATACCGACTTCACCGCCAACGTGACGGGAGAGACCCCCGAGCCGTAGCGCTCCGGACCTCCATGAAGGAAAAGGGCGGCCTCACGGCCGCCCTTTTCGTTTCGTCGGAAGATCCGGGGGCCGCGCGCGGCCCCCGGACCCACGGCAACGCTGCTTACGCCTTCGCCTTCCGGACAGCTTCGGTCAGCGCCGGGACGATCTGGAAGAGGTCGCCCACGATGCCGTACGTCGCGGCCTTGAAGATCGGCGCGTCGGCGTCCTTGTT
>JAKPXO010000006.1 GCA_029567505.1 Acidobacteriota bacterium | reverse complement strand
CTCGGAGAGGGAGAGCGCCCGCTTCGCCTCCGCCAGGAGAAGCGCCAGCTCGCCGAGCCGCGCGGCGGCGGCCGTCTCTTCGGACCGCGCCGCCTTCGCCTTCTCCTCGGCGCCGGCCGCGGCCTGCACCGCCAGGAGCCGCTCCTCTTCGGCGGCGGTCGCCCGCTCGTGGAGGTCCCGCAGCCCGGCCAGGTTCTTCTCCCGCGAGGTCAGTCCTTCGAGCCGCTCGCGATGGACTGCGAGGGGAATCCCCTTCAGCTTCGCGTCGGCCTCGTTCCGGGCGGTCGTGGCCGCGGTCAGCTGCCGCCGCGTCTCGTCTACGGCGGCGCCCGCGGCCGCCGCAGTCCGACTCGCGGACTCCAGTGCCCGGGCGGCCTCGGCGTGCCTCTTCGTCGTCTCGGCCCGCTCGGCGGCGATCCGCACCAGCTCGCCGAGGCTCGCGTCGGCCTGCTCCCAGCGGGCGGCCACCTCCTTCGCCGCGGAGTGCCCGGCGAGCCACGCCTCCAGTGTCCCCACGTCCTCGCGCAGCCCGCGTTCGATCCCCTCGCGCTCGAGCAGCGCCTTCCGCGCTTCGTCGAGCTTCCCGCTCGCCGCCGCGGCCGCGGCCTTCGCCTCCTCCAGTCCCTTTTCGGCCCCGCTCACCCGAACGTCCAGCTCGCGGGCCTTCTCGATCTCGGGCTTTCGCGCCTCGAGGTCCGCCGTCGCCAGGGCGAGCGTTTCGGCGGCACCGACGACTTCGTTCTGCGTCGACTCCTTCTTCTTCCCCGCCGCCTCCGCCTCGGAAGCGGCCTTCAGCGAAGCCGCCGCGCGGCTCTTCGCCTCGTCTGCGCTCTCCTCGGCCGCCTTCGCCCGCCGGGCCAGCTCCTCGAGCACCTTCTCGCGCGCGCCGTGCGTCTCGACCTCGGCCGTGGCCGCGACGGTCTCCGCCTCGAGGCGCTCCCGCTCCTCGGCCGACAGGACCGTGACGCTCGCGCGCAGCGCCTCCAGCTCCCGGAGCCGGTCCTTCGCCTCCTTCGCCTTCCGGTGGGCGGCGACGGAGATCCGCTCGTAGATCTCCGCGCCGGTCAGGCGCTGGAGGAGGAGCGACCGCTCGTCGGCGTTCGCCTTCAGGAAGTCGGCGAAGTCGCCCTGCGCAAGGAGGACCGACTTCCGGAACTGGTCGAAGGTGAGGCCGAGCTTGTCCTCGATCGCGGCCAGCGTCTCGGTCTTCGTGCCGCCGGCCGTCTGGTCGGCCGTGAGGTCGACGAGCGAGAGGTTCTGCTTCTGGACTTTCCCGCCCTTCTTCCCGCGTGCCCGCGCGACCGTCCACGTGGCCCGCCAGCGGTGGTCGTCCCGGCCGACGAAGTCGACCTGGGCCATCGCGTCCGTCGCCCCGCGGCTCATCAGGGAGCGGACGTCGTTCGCCGAGAGGCGCTCAGCGTCGCCCGCCCGCCCGATCTCGGGTCCGCCCCGGGTGTCGAGCCGCGGCGTCGCGTCGAAGAGGGCGAGGCAGAGGGCGTCGAGGAGCGTGCTCTTTCCCGCGCCCGTCGGCCCGGTGATGGCGAAGAGGCCCGAGCTCTTCAGCGGTTCCGTCTCGAAGTCGAGCGCGAACTCTCCCGAGAGGCTCGCGAGGCTCTTCCCGCGGATGGCGAGTATCTTCACGACGCCTCCTCCTGCGAGGCCGCGTCCACGAGCTCGTGGAAGGCGGCCTCGAGCTCGGCGGGCACCGGATCGGCGTTCCCCCGCTCCCACAGCTTCCGGAAGACCTTCTCCGGCGTGAGGTCCGAGAGCGACCTCTCGGAGCCGTCGGCGATCGTCTCGCCGGAGCCCGTCCTCATCGGCGTGATCTTCACGAGACGCGCGTCCTTCCCCTCCAGCGCCTCGGCGATGTCGCCCTGGTAGCCGTACTCCGACCCCTCGAGCCGGACCCGCACCTCCAGCCAGGGGCGCCGGTCGGGCTCGCCGGCCTCGCGGGGCGGAGCGGCCGGGAGCTTCTCGAGAAGCGCGAGGACCTCGGCGAGGGGCACCGGCTCGTCGGGAAGGCGGAGGATCGGGACGCTCCGCGGGACCCGCACGCTCTTCACTCCCTTGCACCGCCCGCCCTGAAGCTCCACGAGGCAGACCTGGTGCGGGTAGACGTCCTCGTCGAGCGAGAGCGGCAGGGGCGAGCCGGAATAGCGGACGTTGCCGCGGCCGCCCACCTGCTGAGGGAAGTGGAGGTGGCCGAGCGCGACGTAGTCGACGTCGGCCGGGAAGACGTCGACCGGCAGCGGGTGCTGGTTCCCTCCCAGGACCTTCCGTTCGCTCTCGTCCGAGAGCCGCATCCCCTCCACGTAGCAGTGCCCCGTCGCGAGGAGGGCCTGCCCGGCCGTCCGCCTCGCGCGGGCGGCGTCCAGCGCCCTCGCGTAGATCCCGCGGACGCCGTCGACGACACCTTCCGGCGTCGCCTCGCCCCCGGGCAGGTCGCCCAGCCTCAGGAACGGGACGGCCGCCACCCACGCCGCGACCTCGCCGCCCGGGCCGGAAGAGCGCTCGCGGAGCGGGACGACGAGCCGCTCGACGTCGACCTCTCCCTCGGCGCGCGGGAGGAACCCGACGACGTTCACCGAGAGGGCCGCGAGCACGGGGGCCGGCGCCTCGAGCCGCGCCGGGGAGTCGTGGTTGCCCGCCACGACGACAACCTGAAGCCCCCGGCACCGGCGGCTCGCGTCGGCCAGGAATCCGTACCAGAGGGCCAGCGCCGAGGCGGGCGGGTTCGCCCCCTCGAAGACGTCGCCGCAGACGAGGAGCGCGTCGACGCTCTCCTTCTCCAGGAGGTCGAGCAGCCAGTCGAGGAACACCCGGTGCTCCGCCTCGCGGTCCCGGTCGTAGAGGACGTGCCCCAGGTGCCAGTCGGCCGTGTGGACGATCCGCATCACTCCTCCGTCGGTCGGGCTTCTTCGCGTCGGCCCCTTCTCGCGTCGAGACCTCTCACGACGTCAGGATCGCGCGAAGGGTCGGACACGTGGCGTCCGGGCCGGAACGTTCTCCAGTCGAACGTCACCCTCGTTTCCGCCCGGGCCGGGAGCCTCTCGCGCCCCGGCCCGCGCCTCACCGGTTCAGCCCTATCGGCGCCGCGGCCGCTTCCCTGTCTTGCCTCCGCCCCTCACCGGCTTCGGCTCCGAGGGCGCTCGCCTGCCGATCACCTTCGCGAGACCCTCGGGCAGCTCGCTCGCGGCCGAGGCGAGGGCCATGAAGCTGTCGACGAAGTGCTCCGGCACGAACGGCTCGCCCGGCAGGTCGATCACGGCGAGGACGGTCCCCTCGTCGAGGACGAACCGAGCGTGGCGCCCCTCGAAGTTGAGGGTGTTCAGGAGGCCGAGCGCCTCTTCCTCGTTCGTGACGTCGAGGAGGACGGGCGCGAACAGCCGGACGCAGGGCGGGTCGTCGAGGACGAGCGCGAAGACGGCCTCGCCGTCCGCCTCGAGGCCGAGGAGGCTCTTCCTGTCGAACCGGGCGTCCTCCGCGCCGAGGCCGTCGCGCACGGCCTCGAGGACCTGCTCCTCGAGGCTCGCGGGGACCTCGTCGACCGTCTCCTCGGCCCGCTCCCGATGGCGGCCGAGGCCGAGCGTCGGAAGGAGGATGTCTTTCTCGTAGTCGTCGAACGCGTTGTAGCGGAGGGAGGCGGGCTTGCGGAAGCCGTAGACGTCGCGAAACGACACCACCGCCATCGTCGCGGCGGTCGCGAACTGCTCGGCTCCCTCGAATCGGCCCTGGAAGTTCGGCGACCCGCCCGAATCCTCCTCTGACTTCTTCGAGCGGCTCTCGTCCACCGGCGCCCGCCAGCCGAGCGTCACGAGGGTGTCCACCTGCGCCTTCCGGAGCCTCTGCCCCTTCGGAAGGAACGCGTTGCTCACCGCCTCGGCCCAGAGCAACGATCCCTCCTCCATCGCGAACTGCACGAAGTACGGGCCCCTCGCCCCGGACAAGATGAGGTACTGCCCCGCCTCGAGCACGCCGAGCGCCTCGGCGAGCCGGTCGCGAAGGATGGCCCAGGCGCCCGTGAGCTCGGCGGCCGTTTTCCTGTTCGCGCGTGGGTCCTTCTTCGCCGTTCGTGTCATCGCGTCCTCCTCGACGGGGCTGGCCGGTGTGTCTCCGTACGGGACCGCACCCGCTGAAGCCGCGTGCGCACTTCGCCGCCTCGGTTCGATCTTATCGGGGGCGAGCCGCTCACGATCCTCTTCGGTCATTCCGTCCTGCTCCTCCACGCCGCCTGTTTCGGGGCTTGCCCCGCGCCTCCGTGTCTACGAATATGTAGACATGAAGTCGGCTTCGACCACCATCCGGATTCCGTCCGAAATGCACGAGGAGCTCCGCGGTTTCGCGGAGGAAGAGCACTCGACGCTCACGGGGATCCTCGTCGAGGCGCTCGAGCTCTACAGGCGCGAGCGTTTCGTGGCCCGAGTGAACGCGGGGTACTCCCTCCTTCGGGAGGAGACGTCCGTGTGGAGGGAGCATCTCGCCGAGCGGGACGCCTGGGATTCGACGTTCGGAGACGGCGTTCCTGAGGTTCCGAAGCCGCTCCGCCGGAAGAAGCGGTGAGCGCCTCGTTTCCCCGACGTGGGGAGGTCTGGTTCGCAGACCTCAACCCGACCCGCGGGCACCAACAGCGCGGCACTCGCCCGGTGCTCGTGCTCTCGGTCGACACCTTCAACGCCGGTCCCGCCGAGCTGGTGACCGTCCTCCCCATCACTTCCACCGTTCGCCCCATCCCGTCGCACGTCGAGGTGTTGGCGCCGGAGGGCGGGCTCGAGAGCCGCTCGGCCATCCTGGCCGACCAGGTGAGGACGATTGCGCGGGAGCGAGTCGCGCGGCGCTCGGGCGCCGTCAGCGGGACAACGCTGAGCCGGGTCGAGGAAGTCGTCCGGATCCTGCTCGGGCTCTGATCGCGACCTGCCCGGGCTGCTCGACGAGGGCTCGGCACGGAGGTCTTCGGCGCGTCGTGTCCGAGCGACCGCAGCGTCTCGCAGAGGGCGGCGAGCGCTACGGGAGGCCGTCGCCAGCTGCCCCGAAGAGGGCCTTCGCCTCCTCGTACTCCTTCGACAGGTCGAAGCCCGTGTCGGCTGTCGGGTCGACCAGCTTCATGCCGGCGTCGAGGATGCAGACGAGATGGAGGCCGGAGAACTCCCCCGGGAGCGACCGGAGCCTGTACTTCCGCGCGGGGTCGTTCACGTCGAAGCCCTTCATGCCGAGCATGGCGATCTCGAACGTGACCTTCCGTACCTCCTCCGCCGGCATCCCCCGGAAGGTCCTCATCGCCCCGGCGAGGTACATGACGGCATCCATGCGCGGGGCACCCCCGGCCCGGTCCCGGAACTCCCGGTGCGCGATGCCGCCTAGCTCCTTCCGGCAGACCTCTGCGAGCTCGGTGTCCGGGTCGGCGTCGATCGCCCGGCGGAAGAGGTCGTCTGCCTCGGCAATTTGCTCCGTCCCTCCGAGGGCGACGAGCGTGTGCGCGAGACCGTAGAGGCTCTGCTGGTCGTTCGGGAGAAGCCGGCCTGAGAATGGCGACCGCCCGGGCTGAACCTGGCGTCAGGTTTGGACCCGGCCCGCACGGAGCCGCGTCACGCAGATCCAAAGAGGTGATTGCAGGGGAGGGACTTCCGGCGCGAGGCGCACGCTCTTTGGACGGGGGATCTCATTCGGGGCCGTCCCCCGGTCGCCGATAGGCAGCACAGCCCCATCAATCGGCGAAAATGTTCCCCGGCCCGTCGGCGCTCGTGCCGGCGCTCGCGCTCAAGAACCAGAAGGAGGAGCTCGCCGTGAATAGCAGCCTCGCCAGACGTCAAGTCGCACTCGAACGGCTACGGGTTGAACTCCGAGCTCTGGGAGTCGAGATTGGCCCGCGAATCGAACGGTACGTTCAAGAGAACCTCGCCGAGCCCGGCTACTCCGTACCTCAGATCGCACTTGTTCTGGACCTGATTCTCGGGGATGCTCGGCCCGACGGCCGCCTAAAGAGAACCCAGGCCTTCTGGACCGCCGTAGAAGAGTACTTCCGCAACGAAGTCGGCTCCGCCTTCAGCAGC
>JAKPXO010000503.1 GCA_029567505.1 Acidobacteriota bacterium | reverse complement strand
ACGCGGCTCCATTCGCTCGCGCGGGCCGGGGGCGCCGCCGGCGAAGCGCTCGCGGCCACGCTCGAGAGGGTGTTCCCCGCGGAGGTGCGGAGCTGGCTCTTCGACGCGGAAGGGCGGGTCCGGAGGGAGCCGTTCGACCTTTCCGGGTTCCGGGGCGAGGTCTCCTCGCGCGCGGACGACCTCGCCGAATACGTCTCTTCGGTCTTCCGCGACCGCTGGCCCGAGGCCGACGCGGCGGTGGTGGCGGAGGAGCGCGTCGCCCGGCTCGTCTCGGAGATGCCTGACCGGCTCGAGGACGTCCTGAAGACTCTTCGGAAGCGTCTCGACTGGGCCCTCGCGATGATGGCGCGCCTCGACCGCGAGCGGGCGGAAAGGGGAGTCCTCGAGAGGGACGAGGAGTCGATCCACGACCGCTGCAAGGCGCTCGTGAGAAAGCTCAAGGGGGAGTCTCGCCGCGCGCGGGGCGGCACGGAGGGTTACGACGACGCGAACACGTTCGGCGTCCTTTCCGCCGAGGGCTTCCTCCCGGGCTACGGACTCGAGACCGGCTCGATCCAGGGGATCCCCGTCTTCCCTCGCGGCGGCGCGGGGATGGAGGACTTCTCCCTGCCGAGGCCGCCCGCGGTCGCGCTGCGGGAGTACGTCCCCGGGAACCTCATCTACGCAAACGGCAACCGCTTCGTCGCGCGCCTTTTCCACTTCGAGGCGGAGGAACGCCCGGCGTACTTCCTCGTCGACGCCGAGCGGGAGGCCGTGGAGGAAGTGCCGGCCCCCGGCGCGGCGCCCGCGGGCGGGGCGGTCGCGCCGGTCGCCGCGGTCACCGCTCCGCTCCGTGCCGCGGCGGTCACGGACGTGGAGCTCGTCCACACCTCCCAGATCACCGACGAGGAGGACTTCCGCTTCCAGCTCGCCGTCTCGATCTTCGCCCTCGAACGGGACGAGCACGGCGGGGGCCGGGCGTTCCGGTGGGGGCCGCGCGAGGTCCAGCACCGGAGGGCCGCGCGGCTGCGCCTCGTGAACGTCGGCGTCAAGAACCTCGTCACGAAGAAGGACGAATTCGGCTTCCCGGTCTGCACCGTCTGCGGCCAGAGCCGCTCTCCGTTCGCCTCGCGCGAGGAGCTCCAGGAGTTCCGGGAGAAGCACCAGCAGCGCTGCCGGCAGCCGGTGGAGCCGACCGGCTTCTACGCCGACCTCGTCGCCGACGTCCTCCGCCTGCCGGCGAGCGCGAGCCGGAGGGAGGCCTTCTCGGTCCTCGAGGCGCTCCGGGCGGCCGCGGCGCAGACCCTGGAGATGGAGCTCACGGACCTGCAGGTCGTCGTCGTCGGAAGGCGCGGCGAGGAGGCGGTCGACGGCCTTCTCTACGACCCGATGCCGGGAGGCTCGGGCCTTCTCGACCAGCTCCTCGAGCGCTTCCCAGAGGTCGTCGCGAGGGCGGTGTCCATCGCCCGCGACTGCCCCTCGGACTGCGGCGGGAGCTGCCCCGATTGCCTGCAGGTCTACCGGAACGCGGCCTACCACGGCCACCTCGACCGCGCGCTCGTCGTCGAGAAGCTGACGGAGTGGGGCGAGGCGCTGACGCTCGCCCACGAGATCCCGCCCAAGCAGCCGGCCGCGCGGCCGGCGGGCGAGCGCGCGCCGTCGAACGCAGCGGAAGACACGCTGCGCGAGCTGCTCCATCGCGCCGGGTTCCCCGAGGCCCAGTGGCAGAAGCGGATCGACCTCGGGCGGCCGCTCGGGGGCACGGTTCCCGATGCCTTCTACCCCCTCGACGACGAGGACGAGCCGGGCATCTGCATCTACGTCGACGGCCTGAGCGCCTCGCTGCACGGTGACCCGGAGCGCCGGCGGATGGACCGCGTCCTTCGCGAGGAGCTGCGGGCCCGCGGCTACGTCGTGATCGAGCTTCCGGCCTCGGACCTCGCCGATCGCGAGGCGGTGGCCCGGGCCTTCAGCCGGATCGCCCGCAAGCTCATCGGGTCGGAGCGGGCGCAGTCGCTGCGGGCCGACACCTCGTGGTTCGAAAGCGGAGGCGAGCCGGCGGAGGCCGGGTCCGTCGTCGTTCCGTTCCGGCGCGTCGAGCCGGTCGCCGCGGACAGGTTTCGGACGTGCGTGCCTCTCGTGGAGCTGGCCGCGGCCGCCGGCGGCTGGGGCGAGGCGGGGCCGGCCGGCGACGGCGATTGGGTCGAGCCGTCGACGACTCGGAAGCTGCGCGAGGGGATGTTCGTCGCTCAGGTGAAGGGGCGGTCGATGGAGCCGCTCGTTCCGGACGGCTCCTGGTGCCTCTTCTCGAGCCCCGTCGAGGGAAGCCGTACCGGCCGGACGCTCCTCGTGCAGCTTCGCGACCCGGGCGATCCGGAGGACGGTGGACGGCTGACCCTGAAGCGGTTCGAGAGCCGGGGAGTCGCAGGGAAGGAAGCCGCGGAGCCGGGCGACGAGCGGACCGGGAAGGTCGTCCTCCGGCCTCGGAACGAGAGTAGGGACGAGCTGGGCCGGCGCGAGTTCACGCCGCTCGAGGTCGAGGACGACTTCGAGGGTCGCGTCCGCGTCATCGCGGAGCTGCTGGAGGTGCTGCCGTCTGGAGCCTGAGTCGCTCGGCAGGAGACTGGGGTCGGCGCTCGTCCCTCGCGCACGACCTGGCGCGACTGCCCCGGCCCGGCGGTCACTTCGGGTGGAGGAGCTTCTCCCCGGCGTCCTCCGCGACGCGGCGCTTCCAGGAGTCCGGGTAGCCCGGGTGGTCGGGGGGCTTCGGGAAGCCCCACTCGTTCCG
>JAKPXO010000498.1 GCA_029567505.1 Acidobacteriota bacterium | reverse complement strand
CCGCCCCCGCGCTCGGGCAGAGGCATGTCCAGACGTTCTGGGGCCGCCTCACGCGTCCGCGTCTCCTCGTGCCGCCGCGCCGCGAGACGCTCGCGACACCGGACGGCGACGAGCTCGTCCTCGATCGGCTCGACGGGCCGTCCCGCGCGCCGCTCGTCGTCCTCCTTCATGGCCTCGAGGGGAGCGCCCATTCCGTCTACGTGCAGGGGCTCCTCGCCCTCCTCGCGCGGCGCTCGCTCCGGGCGGTCGCGCTGAACTTCCGCTCCTGCGCGCGCGACCTCCCCTCGCTGCGCCGGAACCTCCCGAACCGCGGGAGGCGCCTCTACCACTCGGGAGAGACGGCGGACCTCGACCACCTCCTCCGGACGCTCGCCGCCGCCGAGCCGGGCATCGCCCTGGGGGCGATCGGCGTCTCGCTCGGCGGGAACGTCCTCCTCAAGTGGCTCGGCGAGCACCCGGGAGAGCGGCTCGTCGCCGCCGCGTCGACGATCTCGGTCCCGTTCGACCTCGAGGCGGGCGCGCGCGTGCTGGAGACGGGGCTCGGTCCCGTCTACACCGCGACGTTCCTCCGGGGCCTGCGGACGAAGGCGCGGCAGCTCCTTCGCCGGCATCCCGACCTCGCCTCCCGGATCGACCTCGGGCGGCTCCGGAGAGCGCGCACCTTCTTCGAGTTCGACGACGCGGTCACCGGCCCTCTCCACGGCTTCCGCGGGGCGAAGCACTACTACGACGAGTCGAGCGCGATCGGCTGGGTCGGACGCATCGCCACGCCCACGCTCTGTCTCTCGGCCGAGGACGACCCGTTCCTCCCCCGCGAGGCGCTCGACCGCGTCGCCGCGCGCGCCTCGGGTGCCGTCCGGCTCGTCCGGACGCGCCAGGGAGGGCACACCGGCTTCATCTCGGGGGCGAGCCCGTTCCGGGTCCGCTACTGGGCCGAGGAGCGCGCGGCGGAGTTCGTCGCCGCGCGCCTCGCGTCTCCCCTCAGCTCTTGACGAGCGGGCGGCCCTTCGCGTCGGTGACGTTGCCGAGGGCGATCAGGATGACGTCGATGAGCCACCAGATGCCGCAGCCTCCGAACGTCAGGAGCTTGCCGATGCCGAGCCCGACGTGGCCGAGGTAGAAGCGGTCGACGCCGAAGGAGCCGAGGAAGATCGAGAGGAGAAGGGTGACGAGCCAGTCCTTCGGCGCGTCGGGCGTCACGGGCATCGGGCCGGCGGGGGGCGCGTAGGGCGGCGCCGCGGCGACCGGAGCCGCAAGGACGTCTCCCAGCTCGGGGCGATCGCGCAGCGGGATCCACTGGGCTTCACCCGTCTTGAACGAGAGGCTCGTCGCGTTGACACGCCCCTCTCCGAGCCAGCCGCGGACGGTGGCCTCGTCGATCGGTCCGTACTGCTGTCCGTCTGCGCCGATGACGTAGTACATGGCGTCCCTCTCACTCCCCGAAACGTCGAATGCGCCCCGAAGGTTTCCGCGCGGGTGCCGAATCGTACCGGAAGGGAGCGAGACGCGGGCCCGGGACCATTCTCGCGAGGCCGTCGGAGCGCCGGGTTAGCATGAGATGTCCTCGCAGGATGCCGACGACGTGAAGCAGCGCACCGTTCCCCAGGCCGACCGCCGACGCCGCCTCCTCTCCTCGGAGAGGGCGACGGAGACCTTCGCGCGCGGCGGGCGCCACCGGGTCGCGCTCGGCTTCCCGAACTCCTACGAGGTCGGGATGTCGAACCTGGGCTTCCAGTGGGTCTATCGCCTCCTCAACCGGGAGGAGGACGTTTCCTGCGAGCGTTTCTTCTACGACGAGACCGAGCTCGGCGGACGCGGCCCGCGGACGCTCGAGGGGGAGCAGCCGCTCGCCTCCTTTCCGCTCGTCGCCTTCTCCGTCTCGTGGGAGATGGACTACGTCCACTTCCTCCGGATGCTCCCCGCCGCACGCATCCCGCTCCTCCGGGAGGACCGCGGAGGCGACGACCCGATCGTTCTCGTCGGCGGCGACTGCGCCCGGATCAACCCGCTCCCGCTGACGCCGTACGTCGACGCCTTCGCGATGGGAGACGGCGAACGCCTCGTCCCCGGGATCGCGGCGACGCTCCGGGCCGACCTGCCGCGACGCGCCGCGCTCGAGCGGCTCGCCGGGCTGAAGGGCCTCTACGTCCCCGCGGTGCACGGCGAGCGGGCCGAGGCGGCCGACGACGGGAAGGTCGTCGTCGACCAGCTCCGCGCGGCCGACGGGCCCGGTCGCGAGCCGCCCCACACGACGGTTCTGACGCCCCACACCGAGCTCTCCGACAAGCTCCTGATCGAGGTGGCCCGAGGCTGCTCCGAGATGTGCCGCTTCTGCTGGGCCGCGTACGCAATGGCGCCGCAGGTGCGCGTTCCCGCCTCCTCGATCCTCGCCGTGGCCGAGCGATGCCGCCCGCTCACCTCCCGCGTCGGGCTGATCGCGACCGCCGTCGCGGACCACCCCGAGATCCTCCCGATCCTCCGCGGGCTCTCGGGGATGGGCTTCCACATCGCGCTCTCCTCGATCAAGATCGACGCGATCTCCGAGGAGCTCCTCGACGTCCTCGCGCGGCAGGGAGAGAAGTCGCTCGCGATCGCTCCGGAGGCCGGGAACGAGCGGCTCCGGCGCGCGATCAACAAGAAGGTCACCGACGAGATGCTCCGCGAGAAGGTGCGCCTCGTCGCGCGGGCCGGCTTCGCGAACCTGAAGCTCTACCTGCAGGTCGGCCTCCCCGGGGAGACCGAGGAGGACGTGGACGACCTCGTCCGGATGGTCGACGATCTCCGGCTCGTGATGCTCGAGGAAGGGCGGAAGCGCGGTCGCCTCGGAACGCTCGTCCCGAGCGTCAACGCCTTCATCCCGAAGCCGCACACGCCGTTCGAGACCGAGCCGCTCGAGGACCCCGACGAACTCGCCCGGAAGCTGAAGAAGCTCGAGGGGGCCTTCCGCGCGATGCCGAACGTGACGTTCCGCGGGATGCCCGTCGCGGAGGCGATCTGGGAGGCGTGGCTCGCGAAGATGGGGCTCGAGTCCGGGCCGATCCTGGCGGAGGCCGCGGCCGGGGCGCCCGTCCGGCGGCTCGTGCGGGAGCACCGCGAGACGCTCCTCTCCGTGGCGCGGCCCGCGGCCCGCGCCGACGCGGCCCGTCGCGGGGTCTTCGACCTCGCGGCCCGGCAGGCCTCGCCGTGGGGCTTCATCGCGAAGTCATGAGCGGCCTTCTCCCCGGCCCCGTTCTCGCCGGCGCCCTCGCGCTCCTCGCCTCCCCGGCGTTCGGCGAGCGACCCCCGATTCCGCACGTCCCGGTCCCCGCGGCCGATGCGGACGCGCCCGTCGTCGACGTCCTCCCGGGAGGCGTCGTCCGCTGGCCGGGCAAGGGGATCGTTCTCTGCGGGGACGAGCACGAGACCTGGAAGCCGCGCGACGGCGCCTGCTACTACCCGGTCGACCTCGACCGGGGCGAGGCGCTCTTCCCGGTCTTCCGCGACCGCGCTGGAGCGCGGGAGACCGCGTCGGTCCGCGTGCTTCCGCCGCCCTACGCGACCGAAAGCCTCCGTGTCGACCCGCGGACCGTTCGGGTCTCGGAGAAGGTCCGGCGCCGCGCCGCCCGCGAGCGCCGCCAGGTCGTCCCCCTCTTCTCCCTCCGGACGAACCCGTCGTTCTCCTTCCCGCTGGCGCCGCCGCTCGCCGAGGCGCCACCCGCGCGCAACTTCGGGACGCGGCGCCTCTTCAACGGCGAGCCCCGCTCCGCGCACGGCGGCGTCGACTACCGGGCGAAGGTCGGGACGCCGGTCCTCGCGACCGAGGGCGGGCTCGTCGTCCTCGCGGCCCATCACTTCTTCGCCGGGAAGAACGTCTTCGTCGACCACGGCGCCGGCCTCCTCTCGATGTACATGCACCTCTCGCGGATCGACGTGAAGGCCGGCCAGCGCGTCGCGCGCGGCGAGCGCCTCGGCCTCTCAGGCGCGACCGGCCGCGTCACCGGCCCGCACCTCCACTTCGGCTTCCGCTGGCGCGGCGCCCGCGTCGACCCGAACCTCCTCCTCGGCGACCCCGCGACGCTCCCCTCGCCGTAACCCACCCGGGCGCGAGCCCCTGAACTGGGGTCAGGTCTGCACAAATGTATTGTCATGGCGTTGCCGTGGCGGTTCTCGGCCGAGGCCGCTCCGGGCCCGGATCTGTCAGGATGCGCGCGGAGGTTCCGATGGCCCACCTCGTGAAGGACCCCGTCAGCTGGCTGTATCCCGAGATCGAGCCGTTCCGGACCGGGCGGCTCCGCGTCTCCGACCTGCACGAGCTCCACTTCGAGGAGTGCGGTAACCCGTCCGGCAAGCCGGTCGTCTTCCTGCACGGGGGGCCGGGGGGCGGGACGAGCGAGAAGATGCGGCGCTTCTTCCACCCCGAGAAGTACCGGATCGTCCTCTTCGACCAGCGCGGCAGCGGCAAGAGCACGCCCTACGCGAGCCTCGAGGAGAACACGACGTGGGACCTGGTGGCCGACACCGAGAGGCTCCGCGAGCATCTCGGGATCGCGAAGTGGCAGGTCTTCGCCGGCTCCTGGGGCTCCACGCTCGCGCTCGCGTATGCCGAGCGCCATCCCGAGCGCGTCACCGAGCTCGTCCTCCGCGGGATCTTCCTTCTCCGGCGGAAGGAGATCGAGTGGTTCTACCAGGAGGGAGCGTCGATCCTCTTCCCCGACGCCTGGGAGCCGTACCTCGCGCACATCCCCGAGGCGGAGCGCGGCGACCTCGTCGCGGCCTACCACCGCCGCCTGACGAGCGACGACCCGGCCGTCCGCCTCGCCGCTGCGAAGATCTGGAGCGGCTGGGAGGGGGCGACGTCGAAGCTCCTCCCCGACGCCACGTTCACCGGGCATTACGAGGAGGACGAGTTCGCGCTCGCGTTCGCGCGGATCGAGGCGCACTACTTCCAGAACCGCGGCTTCTTCGAGGTGGACGACCAGCTCCTGCGCGACGTCGGCCGCATCCGCCACATCCCCGGCGTCATCGTCCAGGGGCGCTACGACGTCGTCTGCCCGATCTTCAGCGCCTGGGCGCTGCACCGCGCCTGGCCCGAGGCGGAGCTGATCGTGACGCCCGACTCGGGGCACAGCGCCTTCGAGCCGGGCAACAGCCGCGCGCTCGTCGCCGCGACGGATCGCTTCGCCGCGCTCTGAGACGCCGGGGGCCGCCCCGCCTCTCGAGAGGGGCGGGGCGCCGGCCGCAGAGTGTAGAGTGTAGACCAGACCCCTTAACCGGTTATGATGGGGCGTGCTCCCGGCGTCGCTCGGGCTGGCGCTCGTCGCGCTCCTCTTCCGGCTCGTCTCGCCGTCGGAGATCCGGGCGCTTCTCGACCTGCACCTGCTCTCGCTCTTCCTCGTCCTGATCCTCGCCGTGGAGTGCCTGAAGCGCTCGGGCCTGATCGAGGTCGTCGTCGGGCGGGTCCTATCGAGGGTCCGCTCGGAGCGGACGCTCGCCGCCGCGGCGGTCCTGACGACCGGCGCCGTCTCGGCGATGGTGACGAATGACGTCGCCCTGCTCCTCGTCGTCCCGTTCACGCTCGCGTTCGAGAAGGTCGCTCCCGAGCTCGACCCCGTCCGGGTCGTCGTCCTGGAGATCCAGGCGGCGAACCTCCTCGGCTGCCTGACGCCGACCGGGAACCCGCAGAACCTCCTCCTCTTCTCCCGCGGCGGCTTCACGACCGCGTCGTTCTTCGCGGCCCAGCTGCCGTGGGTGATCGGAATGGCCGCCGCACTGCTCGCGCTCGTCCCGATCCTGGTGCCGAAACGGGCGCTCCCCGCCCCGCCTCCGGTGCAGAGGACGGTCGAGCCGCGCCTCGCCACGGCCGGCCTCTTCCTCCTCTCGCTGCAGCTCCTCGCGATCTCCCAGGCCGTCCCTCGGCTCGTCCCGCTCGTGGCGGCCGTCCCGGCCGCGGCGCTCCTGGGGCGAGGGCTCCTGAAGACCGACTTCACGCTCCTCGGCGTCTTCTCGGCGCTCTTCGTCGGCGTGGAGGGGCTGCGCCGCTCCGCGCTCTTCGAAACGCTCGACCCGGTCGCTCTCCTGGGAGCCACCCCCGCGGGCTTCGTCCTCTCGGGCGCGCTCCTCTCGCAGGCCGTCTCGAACGTCCCCGCCGCGATCCTCCTCGCCCCTTCGGCGGCGGCGGCCGGAGGGGGAACGCTCTTCACCGCGCTCCTCTACGGCGTGAACGCCGGAGGCTGCGGCACGCCCATCGCCTCCCTCGCGAACCTGATCGGCGCCGACCTCTACCTCCGCGGCCGCGCCCACCGCGCCCCGTTCTGGCGCCTCTTCCTCGCGGTCTCCTTCGCGCTCCTCGCCGTCGCGGTCGCGCTCTCCCTGACCCCCCCCTCGGTCTTACTCCCAGCGGAGGGCGTCGATCGGGTCGAGGCGGGCGGCCTTGAGGGCGGGGTAGAGGCCGAAGAAGAGGCCGATGGAGATGCTGACCCCGAGGCCGACGAGGACGCTCCAGAGCGGGGTCGCGGTTCGGAGCGGCGAGACGGCGCCGACGACGAGGGCCGTCAGGACGCCGAGCGCGACGCCGACCGCGCCGCCGAGGCCCGTGAGCGTCATCGCCTCCGTGAGGAACTGGAGGCTGATGTCGCGCCGGAGGGCGCCGACCGACTTGCGGAGGCCGATCTCGCGCGTCCGCTCCGTCACCGAGACGAGCATGATGTTCATGACTCCGACGCCGCCGACGAGGAGCGCGATCGCGGCGATGAAGACCATGACCCCGGAGATCGCGTTCGTCACCGCGGTCATCTCCTTGATCATCTTCTCCGCCGTGAAGATGGCGAAGTCGTTCGGCTCGTTGAACGGCACCTTGCGCCGGGCGCGGAGGATGTTCGTCCCCTCCTCGATCGCGGCCGGGATCAGCTCGGGCGACTTCGGGATCGTCGCGATGTGGAGCGTGTCGCGCCGGGAGTTCTTGATCTGCGGGAAGAAGACGTCGAACGTCGAGATCGGGATGACGATGATGTTGTCGGGGCTGCCGCCCATCTGCGAGCCCTTCTTCTCGAGGAGCCCGACGACGAGGACTCTTCGGCCGTTGATCGTGATCGGCTGGCCGAGCGGGTCCTTCCCCTCGAAGAGCGACTTGACGACGTCGGCCCCGATGACGGCGACGTCGGTGCCGTGCTGGACGTCGACGTCCGCGATGTTCCGTCCGTCGGCGAGCGCCCAGTTGTTGCAGACGAGGTAGTTCTGGTTCCCGCCCGCCACGGTCGGCGAGTTCGCCTCCTTGCCGTTCCCCTTCACCTTCGACCCGCCCCACAGGTAGCGCTCGGGCGAGAC
>JAKPXO010000472.1 GCA_029567505.1 Acidobacteriota bacterium | reverse complement strand
CCACGGGCGGATCGACGGACCCGTCTTCCTCGACACGCAGGGACGCTTCACCGGGGCGGGAACCTGGTCCTTCGAGGGAGGCCCGGCGCCCGCCGGAGGGTTCCCCGAGCATCCGGTCCGCTACTCCGGGCAGGTCGTGGGGGACAAGCTGACCCTCAGCGTCCGCTTCCTCCACCAGGCCGTCTCCGACGATGTCCGGCTGACCGCCACGCGGGGCCTCTTCCCGCAGCTGGACAAGTGCCTGTGACGAGAGACTGAAGCGCTCGGCCCGCCGTGTGTCCCCTCGGGTTGCAGGCGGGCACGCCCCGGAGCCGACGGCTATACTCGCCCGGTTCGGCAGCGCTGGAGACGGACCGGGAGGGAATCGCGTGGGCAGATCGAGTCGGAGCGTCGTCCTTTCTCTCGTAGTCGGCTTTCTCTTCCCGGCGTGGGGCCGGTCGGGAGAGGCTTTCGCCGGCGACTGGATGGACAAGGTGGACCCCTGGGTGCTGTCGGCCGCCGAAGCCGAGGGAGGCGCGGAGTTCCTGGTCTTCCTGCGCGAGCAGGCGTCCCTCCGTGAGGCCTCGCTTCTCGAATCGAAGGAGGAGAAGGGCGAGTTCGTCTCCCGGACCCTGAGAGAGACCGCGGAGCGTACGCAGGCCCCCGTCCTCTCCGAGCTGAAGGGCCTGGGCGCCGAGTTCCGGCCCTACTGGATCGCCAACATGGTCTGGGTCCGCGGCGACCTCGAGATCGTCCGGATGATGGCGGAGCGGAACGACGTCCTTCGCGTCTCGGCGAACCCGAGCGTCCCGCTCCAGAAGCTCCCGCCCGAGCCGCCCCGCGATTCCGAGGCGCCGGACGCGATCGAGTGGGGGATCACGAAGACGGGCGCGCCCTCGGCGTGGGCCCTCGGCATCAAGGGCGCGGGGATCGTCGTCGCCGGGCAGGACACCGGATACGACTGGGACCACCCGGCTCTGAAAGCCAAGTACAGGGGCTGGAACGGGTCCGTCGCCAGCCACGACTACAACTGGCACGACGCGATCCACTCGGGAGGCGGCGTCTGCGGCGCCAACTCTCCCGTCCCGTGCGACGACGACGAGCACGGCACTCACACCATGGGGACGATGGTCGGCTCCGATGGCTCGAACCAGATCGGCATGGCGCCGGACGCGAAGTGGATCGGCTGCCGGAACATGAACCAGGGAAATGGAACGCCCGCGTCCTATTCGGAGTGCTTCCAGTGGTTCGTCGCGCCGACGAACCTCGCCGGGCTCGGCCCCGACCCGGCGAAGGCGCCGCACGTCATCAACAACTCGTGGGGTTGCCCGCCGAGCGAAGGGTGCACCGACCCGCTCGTCCTGAAGACCGTCGTCGAGAACACCCGCGCCGCGGGGATCGTCGTCGTCGTCTCCGCCGGCAACAGCGGTTCCTCTTGCGGGTCCGTGAGCGACCCCCCGGCGATTTACGAGGCCTCCTTCGCGGTGGGCGCGACGGACTCATCCGACGGAATCGCGTCGTTCTCGAGCCGCGGGGCCGTGACGGTCGACGGCTCCGGGCGGCTCAAGCCGGACGTTTCGGCGCCGGGGGTGGGCGTCCGCTCCAGCATTCCCGGCGGCGGGTACGCGTCGTTCAGCGGGACGTCGATGGCCGGCCCGCACGTCGCGGGGCATGTCGCTCTCCTCCTGTCGGCGCGGCCTCAGTGGAAGGGGCAGGTCGGTCTGGTCGAGGACCGGATCGCCCTCTCCGCGGTCCCGCGCACGAGCGCGCAGACCTGCGGGGGCGTACCCGGGAGCGAAATCCCGAACAACACGTTCGGCTGGGGGCGCATCGACGTCCTCGCCTC
>JAKPXO010000465.1 GCA_029567505.1 Acidobacteriota bacterium | reverse complement strand
GTCTCGGCGGAGACGTCGAAACGGAGGAGCCCGCCCTCGGCGCCGGGGACGGCCGTGAGGCAGACGCCGGAGACGGAGACGCTCTCCCCCCGGGCGACGTTCTCGAAGGACGCCGGCTTCTCGACGTCCAGCAGGGCGCCGCCGGCTCTCTTCCCGACGGATCGGACTTTCGCGGCGGCTTCGACGAGTCCCGTGAACACGAGGCGATCCTACGCCGCCGGATGGCCGACGCGCCCGGTCACGCGGAAGCCGTCGCCGAGCGGCTCGACCTCAAGGCGCGAGAGCCGCGGGGCGATCTCAAGGCTCGGGAACCCGGCCCCGGCGACGGCCGACGGCGCCTCCCGCCCGCCGAGGAGGAGCGACGCGTAGTACCCGGTGACGCGGTCGACGAGCCCCGCTTCGAGGAAGGCGAACGCCGTCTCGCCGCCCCCCTCCAGGAGGAGCGAGCGCGCCTCCTCCCCGCCGAGCCGGGCGAGGAACGCGGCGAGGTCGACCCGGCCCGGTGCCGCAGACGGAAGCGAGAGGACGCGGACGCCGGCGTCGCGGAACGGCGCGAGGCGCGGGTCGCTTTCGGGCACGGCCGTGGCGAGCCAGGCTTCGCCCGGAACGTGGGACGAGAAGACCTTCCGGTCGACCGGGACCCGGAGCCGGCCGTCGACGACGACCCGCCGGTGCGGCACGACGGAGCGGTTCAGGCCCGCCCGGCGCGTCAGCGCGGGATCGTCCGCCAGGACCGTCCCCGCCCCGACGAGGATCGCGTCGCACTCCTCCCGGAGCCGCATCCCGTCGGCGCGCGCTTCCTCGCACGTCACCCAGCGGCTCCTCCCGGAAGCCGTCGCGATCTTCCCGTCGAGCGACGCGCCCCACTTCAGGTGGACGAACGGGCGGCCGCTCCTCGCGGCCGTCAGGAAAGGCTCGTTCAGCCGCTCGGCTCGCTCGGCGAATGCGCCCGTCTCGGTCGCGACCCCCCCGGCGCGAAGCCGCTCGCGCCCCTTCCCCGCGGTCCGCGGGTCGGGGTCGAGGACGGAGAAGACGACCCGGGAGACGCCGGCCGCGACGAGGGCGTCGGCGCAGGGCGGCGTCCGCCCGTGGTGGGCGCACGGCTCGAGGTTCACGACGACGGTCGCGCCGCGCGCCCGGATCCCCGCTTCGGCGAGAGCGACGGCCTCGGCGTGCGGGCTCCCGGCCCGCTCGTGCCACCCCTCGCCGACCACCGCGCCGGCGCCGTCGACGACGACGGCGCCGACCCGCGGGTTCGGCGACGTGGAGTAGCGCCCCTTCTCGGCGAGCTCGAAGACCCTCTCGAACGCGGCGGCCAGGTCAGTCATCGATCAGCGCGGAGGCGAAGCCGGCCGGGTCGAAGTCGAGGAGGTCGTCGGCCGTCTCCCCGACGCCCACGTAGCGAACCGGGAGGTTCAGCTCGCGGACGATGGCGAGGATGACGCCCCCCTTCGCGGTCCCGTCCATCTTCGTCAGGACGAGGCCGGTGACGCCCGCGGCCTTCAGGAACTCGCGGGCCTGGGCGAGGCCGTTCATCCCCGTCACCGCGTCGAGGACGAGCAGGACCTCGTGGGGCGCCCCCGGAATCTCCCGCCCGGCGATCCGCCGGATCTTGGAGAGCTCCTCCATGAGGTTGTGCTTCGTGTGGAGGCGTCCCGCGGTGTCGACGAGGAGGAGATCGGCTCCGCGCGCCTTCGCCGCGGCGCACGCGTCGAAGACGACGGCGGCCGGGTCGGCGCCCGGACGGTGCTTCACGAGCGGAATGCCGATCCGTCCGGCCCAGACCTCGAGCTGGTCGATCGCGGCCGCCCGGAAGGTGTCGGCGGCGGCGAGGACCGGGCGCCCCCCGGCCGCGGCCGCACGCGCGGCGAGCTTCGCCGCCGTCGTCGTCTTCCCCGTCCCGTTGACGCCGACCATCAGGACGACGCGCGGCATTCCCGGCGGGACCAGGGCGGACGCCGGTCCCTCGACGGAGAGCCGTCGCTCGATCTCGGCCTTCAGGACGCGGCGGACGACGTCGGCCTCGCCCGCGTCGCGCTTCCCCGCCTCGACCCGGACCGCCTCGACGAGCTCGGAAGCGGTCGCCGGTCCGACGTCGGCCGCGAGGAGCGCCTCCTCGAGGGCTTCGAGCGCCTTCGGATCCGGCGAGAATCGGGCCTTGATCGCGTCGCCGACGCGCGCGATCAGTTCCGTGTGGGTCATGAAGAGCCCGCGCTTCAGGCGGGCCATCAGCGACGTGCGAGCTCCCTCGGCCACGGTCCCTGCCCCTTTCAGCCGATCTCGGCCGCGAGCCGCGTGCGGGCGGCCGCGATGGACGGCCGCGCCACGGACGGCACCCCGTCCCGCCCGAAGAGGGCGAGGAGGAAATAGCCCTCCCGGACCGCGGTCGCGAGCACCCGTCCCGCGTCGAACTCGAAGTCGACCTCGGTGACCTCGCCGAGGCCCCCGCCCATGGCGGCCCGCGCGAGCTCCGTCGTCCAGACGGACTGGTAGGCGCCCAGCGTCTCGAG
>JAKPXO010000451.1 GCA_029567505.1 Acidobacteriota bacterium | reverse complement strand
CTCGGGGAGGGCCAGGAGGTCCCGCCCGCCGTTTCCGCTCGCCACCTCGCGAACCGTCCGCCACGTCGCGCCGTCTTCCGAGAGATCCACGCCGTAGCGGCTCGCGTACGCGCCGCCGTGCTCGACGACGAGCCCTCCCAGCTCTCGCAGCGCGCCGAGGTCGACCCGCCACTCGGCCGGGCCGGCCCGCGCCGCGCGCCACGACGTCGCCGGGTCTCCGTCCGCCGCGAGCGCGGCTTCGTGTCCCGGGGCGGACGAGGAGGCGGCCCAGGTCGGCGGCCGGGCGGGCGGCTCGGGCGGAAGCTCGAGGAGGACGAGGTCGGCCACCTCGAGCCACCCCTTGCCCCCCTTCCCGGCCGTCACCGTCACCTCGATCGACCCGATCCGCGACGGCGCGCCGCCTCCCGCGGGGCCCCAGGCGAACTCCACCTGCCGCTGCTTCACGCGGAGCGGCTCGAACGCGGCCGGGAACGTCGCGATCCGCTTCCGGAACCACCAGACGTTCTCGCCGGAGGGGTCGGCGAGCTTCAGCTCGAGGTCGTTCGGGAGCGCCTCGCCGCGGAGGCGCATCCGGATCTCCCACCTCTCCGGGAGGACGAGGTCGACCTTCCGCGTCGCCGCGGCCCAGCCGGCCTTCCCGCCGAAATCAAAGTCGAGGCGGACGGCGTCGCCCGCCGCCGGAGAGACGCGGAGGAAGACGCCCGGCGCCGGCGCGGCGGTCCAGCCCGTCCCGCCGAGAGGCGACGTCTTCGGCGTCGGCGCGGCGGCGAGGAGGACGAGCGAGGCGGCGACGAGGGCGAGCCGCTTCATTCCTTGATGCTCCCGGCCGTGATGCCGTCGATGTACGAACGCTGGAGGAAGAGGAAGAGGAGGAGCGCGGGGAGGACCGTCACGACCGCCCCGGCCATCATCAGCTCCGTGTCCTGGACGTGCTCCCCCGCGAGGCTCGCGAGGGAGACCGTCAGCGTCCACTTCGCGTCGTCCGTCAGGACGATGAGCGGCCACATGAAGTCGTTCCAGGTGCCGAGGAACGTCAGGACGCCGAGCGTGACGAGGATCGGCCGGCAGAGCGGGAGGACGATCGACCAGAAGATACGGAGCTCCCCCGCCCCGTCGATCCGGGCCGCGTCGAGGAGCTCGTCCGGGACCGAGGAGGCGAACTGCCGGACGAGGAAGATCCCGAAGATGCTCGCGATCCCCGGCAGGATCACCCCCGCGAAGGAGTTGACGAGCCCCATCGACCGGAGGAGGAGGAAGACCGGGAGCATCGCCACCTGCCCCGGGATCACCATCGCCGCGAGGAGCCCCGTGAAGAGGCGGCCCCGCGCCGGGAAACGGAGCTTCGCGAAGGCGTAGCCGGCCGCGGCATTCACGACGACCGAGAGGAGCGCCGCGCAGAGGGCGAGGACGGTGCTGTTCACGAAGCTCCGCCCGAGGTCGAGCCTCACGAAGAGCTCGCGGTACTGCGCGAGCGTCGCCTTCGCCGGCAGGAGCGGCGGCGGGGAGGCGTTCGCCTCGCCCGTCGTCATGAACGAGGCCGAGAGCATCCAGAGGAGAGGCGCGAGCGTGACGACCGCCCCGGCGACGAGCGCCGCGTGGAGGGCGAGGGAGGTGAGCGCCCTTCGGCTCACGCGTCGCCCCCTCTCTGGAGCCGGCGCTGGAGGAGCGTCGCGGCGAGGATGACGGCGAACAGGACGAAGGCGATCGAGGCGGCCGAGCCGATGCTCCACCAACGGAAGCCCTGCTTGTACATGAAGAGGGCCACCGAGAGCGTCGCGTTCATCGGCCCCCCTTCGCCGCCCGAAAGGACGTACGGCTCGGCGAAGAGCTGGAAGTAGCCGATCGTCGTCGTCAGGCCGACGAAGAGGAACGTCGGGGCGAGGAGCGGGACCGTGATGCTCCGGAAGCGCTGGAGCGGCCCCGCCCCGTCGATCCGGGCCGCCTCGTAGAGGCTCTCCGGGATCGCCTTCAGCCCGGCGACGAAGATGATCATGTTCGCGCCGAAGTTCTTCCAGGCCGCCATCAGGACGATCGCGGGCATCGCCCATTGCGGGTCGCCGAGCCAGTCGACCGGGCCGATCCCGAGGAGGCCGAGGGCGGCGTTGAGGAGGCCGAAGCGCGGGTGGTAGAGGTAGCGCCAGACGGCCGCGACGGCGACGAGCGTCGTGACGACCGGCGCGAAGTAGACCGTCCGGAAGAGGCCCGGGAAGCGGACGAGGCGGTGGTTCAGGAGGAGCGCGGAGCCGAGGGAGAGCGAGACGGTGAGCGGCCCGCCGACGAGGACGAAGAAGAACGTGTTCCCGAGCGCCTTCCAGAAGACCGGGTCGTGGAGCAGGCGGGCGTAGTTCCCGAGACCGACGAGCCGGGCGGTCGACGGGTCGCCGATCGCGTAGAGGTCGAAGTCGGTCAGCGACAGGAGGAGCGCCGCGACGACCGGCAGCGCGAGGAAGAGGGCGAGGAGGAGGAGGCCGGGGGCGACGAGGAGGAGGCCCGCCCGCGCCTCGCGCGCCCGCCACGAGGAGAGGCGCCTCACGGCTTCTCCCCCGCGGCCTTCCTCTCGAGGAGCCACCGGCGCTTCGCGAGGATCGCGTCGACGTCGGCGTCGAGCGCGGCGAGCGAAGCGTCGAGGTCGCGCGTCCCGCGCGCCACCGGCTCCAGCCGCTCCCAGACCTTCGCGGCGATCTGCTCCCACTCGGGGACCTTCGGCGTCGCGCGGACGTGCTCGAGCTGGAGGCGGAACGACGCGGTTCGCGCGTCGCTCGCCAGCGCCGGCTCGTCCCACGCGGAGCGCCGCGCCGGGAGGTCGCCGCAGAGCTGCCAGAAGCGCTTCTGCGTCGCCGGCTCCGAGAGGTACTCGACGACCTTCCAGGCGTCGTCCTTCCGGGTCGACGAGCGGAAGACGACGAGGCTCGAGCCCCCTGCGAGCGAGACGCCGGGCCACGGCATCCCGTCGGGCGCCGGGAGCGGCGCCGTCGCCCAGGAGCCCTGGAGGCTCGCCGGGAGCCGGCGCCGGAACTCCCCGAGGTTCCACGGCCCGGTGACGTACATCGCGAACTCGCCCGCGGCCATCTGCTGGTAGAGGTTCGCGACCTGGGTGTTCGCGAGCGGCGGCGCGAGGCCGTCGCGGTAGAGGCCGACGAAGAACTCGGCCGCCCGCCGGAACTCCGGGGCCCGGAAGGCGCCGTGTCGGGCGCCGTCCGAGAGGAGCTCCGCCCCCGCGGCGACGGCGAGGGCCACCGGCTGCGCCCACTCGTTCGTCGGGAGGAGGAGCCCGTAGCGCCCGTCGCCCCCTCTCCGCTTCACCGCCTCCATCGCCGCCCGCCAGCCGCTCCAGCTCCGCGGGAGCTCCGGGACGCCGGCGGCGGCGAGGAGGTCCGAGCGGTAGAAGACGAGGCGCGTGTCGACGTACCACGGCACGCCGTAGAGCGTGCCGTCGAGGACGTTCGTCTCCCAGATCCCGGGGAAGGTGTCGTCCGGGCGGACGGCGGCGCTCGCGGCGACACGCGCGTCGAGCGGCTCGATCGCGTCGAGCGCGGCCATCTCCGGGATCCAGGTGTTCCCCATCTGCGCCACGTCGGGAAGCTCCCGGCCGACGTAGGCCGTCAGGAGCTTCTCGTGCGCCGCCGTCCAGGGGATCTGCTGCACCTCGACGCGGAGGCCGGGGTGCCGCCTCTCGAGCTCGGGGACGAGCTCGCGGACGACCTCGCCCTCGCGGCCAAAGGCCCAGAGGCGGACCGCCTCGCCGCGCTCTCCCCCGCGCGCGCAGGCCGTCGCCGCGGCGAGGAGGAGGCCGCAGGCGATCGCCCTCAACGGGTCGCCGCCTCCCCGCTTCGCGCCGGCGCCGCCCCCTCCTCGAGCCAGCCGCCCGTGAACCCGGCGCGACGGAGCCCCTCGCGGATCGGCGGCGACCGCTTCATGAGCCGCCAGAGGAGCCCGCTCCTCTGGTTCTCGAGCATCAGGACGATCGGCCCCTGGTCGATCCCGAGGTAGTTCGTCGCGTACCACCCGGCCTCCGGCACCACTTTACCGAGCGGCGTCGGGACGTCGTTGAACCGGAACGTCGGGTTGAACGCGTCGAAGAAGCCGTATTCGCCCCAGAGGTGCTCGCCGTGGAGCTTCTTCATCTCCCGGATCGCGGGGAGGACGACCTCCGGCGCGAACGGGAGCGAGGCGGCGGCGGCCATCGGGGTGATCGTCCCGTCGTCGTGCGTCCAGAACGAGGAGACGCCGCGGGCGCCGTAGGTGACGAACTTCCGGGCCCTCCCGTCGACCGTGAGCGTCGCGTCGGCCGGGCCGTCGCAGGCCGAGAGGCCCCAGACGTCGGGCCCGTAGCCGAGGAAGCCTTCCGGGTTCCGGATCGCGTAGGCACGCTGGGCGAGGACGGCCCGGCGGGAGTTCTCGAAGTAGTCGATCCCCTTCTCCCGCAGGAAGGCGTCCCGGATCCCGCGGAAGTCGACCCAGACGTGCGAGAACTGGTGGCCGAAGAGCGGCGCGAAGTTCACGTAGGTCTGCCCCTCGTGCTCTGCCCACCTGTAGGTCGAGACGAACGTCTCCCACGCCCCGTCCGTCGCCGGGTGCGTCGGCGAGCCGAGCGCGAGGAGGTAGAGAACCATCGACTCGTCGTAGCCGTGCCAGTCCGCCGGTCCGAAGCCGGTCTCCGGCAGCCAGGCCATGGCGACGCGGGGCGGGCGCGGCTGCATCCACCGCCAGTCGACCCGCTCGTAGAGCCTCTTCGCGAGGTCGCGGACCTCGGCCTCCGCCGCGTCGTCGCGGTCGAAGTAGAGCCCCGCCGAGAGGGCCCCGGCGAGGCAGAGCGTCGTGTCGATCGAGGAGAGCTCGACGTCCTTCCCCCACCTCTTCCCCGTCTCCATGTCGAGGAAGTGGTAGAAGAACCCCCTGTAGCCCGTCATCCCCTCAGCCGCCGTTCCCTGCGGGGCGTTCCAGAGGAACCGGAGGGTGACGAGGACGCGCTCCCGCGCCTCCTCGCGGGTCACCCAGCCCCGCTCGGCCCCGACGAGGTACGCCGAGAGGCCGAAGCCGACGGCGGCGACGCTCGAAAACGACGGGGCGGGCCAGCGGTCGGGGACGAGGCCGTTCCGCGGGTTCGCCGTCTCCCAGAACCAGCGGAACGTCCGGTGCTGCAGCTCTTCGACGAGAGGGTCGAGGACCCGGGAAGGGACCGGGAGCTCGCCCGCGTCCGGGGACGGGACGACGCGCGCGGGCGAGGCCGGCTCCTCACCCGCGCGCGCGGAGGACGGGGAGCCGCAGCCCGCGGCGAGCGCCGCAAGCAGGAGCGTCGCGACGGCTCGGGACGCGGGCCGCGGGATCAAGAGCGCCTCTTCAGAAGCCGAAGCTCGCGCCGAGCTGGATCCGGCGCGGGTTGTAGCCCTCGTTGGGCTTGCCGTAGTTCGCGTTGATCTCGGGGAGCGCCGGCTGCCAGCCGTCGTACCCCTTCTCGTTCGTGTAGTTGAAGACGTTGATCGCTTCGGCGAAGACGTTCACGTCGTACGAGCCGCCCAGGGCGAAGCGCTTCTCGAGCCGGACGTCGATGCTCTGCGTCCACTTCGGCGGGTCGCCGGCGCCGACGTGGTCGACGCACTTGTCCCAGCCGGCGGAACAGTCCGTCCCGCCGAACGGGTAGCCCGAGCCGAGCGTGACGAGGGTCGAGGCGCGAATCTCCCACGGGAGCCCCACGATGCCCGAAAGCGTGATCTGGTGCTCCTGCGACCCCGCGCTCCGCTGCCGGATGCCGTTCACCGGGTCGAGAATGCCCCAGCTGAAGAGGTCGTTGCCGGTCTGCTCCGCGTCCGACCAGACGTACGAGAGGAACGCTCCCCAGCCCGCGGTGGCCGAGAAGGGCTTGTCGAGGACGACCTGGACGGAGTCGAACCAGGCTTCCTTCGACCGCGAGAGCATCGAGAAGCCGTAGCCGGGGGCGGGGCGGGCTCCCCAGTTGCACGATCCGTCCGCGTTCTTGATGCCGCAGGTCCAGGTCAGCTGGTCCTTGCTCTTCACGCCCGTGTAAGTGACCGCGGCGTTGAAGAAGCCGAAATCGTGCCGGGCGCCGAGGCTCCACTGATCCGAAGAGGGCGGGCGGGTGTCGTTCGCCAGGAAGAAGAGCTCGGGCTGGGGCGCTTCGCCGCTCGCGAGGAGCTCCTGGAGCCCCGTCAGGCTCAGGTACCGCGGGTCCCACTTGATCGCCGGCCGGCCGTCCATCGGGCCGCCGTCGGGCGAGAACCAGAACGTCGTGACCTTGTACTGGAGCCGGTACTTCTCGTCGAGGATGTCGTTGTAGAGGGTCCGGTCGTAGTACTTGCCGTACCCGGCGTGGAGGATCGTCTTCCCGTCGCCGCGCACGTCCCACGAGAGGCCGACGCGCGGCTGGATCGCGCCGTAGAAGGTGTCGCGCTGCGTGCCGTCGGTCAGGTAGTTCGACGGGTAGATCCCCGCGAACGCCGCGCGGATGTCGGCCGGCGTCTCGTAGTCGTTGTTGAGCATGTCGGTCTCGAAGTCCCAGCGGAGGCCGACGTTCGCGGTGAAGCGGGAGGTGATCCGCCAGTCGTCCTGGACATAGAGGCCGAACTGCGTGTTGTTCGTCGAGAGGTCGGGGTCGCCGACGCCGTAGATCGCGTTGTACGGCATGTCGCCCGGCGTCGTCACGTAGGTGGAGTTGCGGAAGTTGAAGACGGGGTTCCCGTTCAGCTGCTTGACGACGTGGTACTTGAGGTAGTCGTAGGTGACGCCGCCCTTGACGACGTGGTCGCCGTTCCACGTCAGGTTCATCAGCGTCACGTCGTCCCGGAGGGCGAACCGGTCCTGCGTGAAGTTCTGCTGCGTGTCCTTGCTGCCCACCCGCATCAGGCCGTCGTAGTTCATCCCCGGGAGGCTGTCGTCCTGCGGGACCGGGTTCCACTTGAAGCGCTGGAAGCTGGCGGTCGCCTCGTTCAGGAACGAGCCGAGGACGGCGGTGTGCTTGCCGCGGACCGTCCAGACGTCGTTCTTGACGTTCTCGGCGGCCTGGTAGCTCGTCTGGGCGCCGAAGCCGCGGATGTCGGTCTCGTGCCGGAGGTCGCCGGAGACGTCGAGGTGCGAGTTCTCGGCGAGCGAGGCCGTGACCTTCCCGAAGAGGAGCGTCGAGCGGAACGGGCTCGTGTAGAGCCCCTCGTACCTCGCGAACTGGTCCCGGAACGCGGCCGGCCAGTTCATGTTCGTCCCGCGGAAGACCTCGTACTCGCGGTCCTGGACGTTCCCCTCGTACGAGGCGAAGAAGTGGAGCCTGTCCTTCACGATCGGTCCGCCGAGGCTGATGCCCGGCTGCCAGCGCTCGTACTCCGGCTTGACCGCCTCGGTGTTGTTCGCGTCGGCCCGGCGCTGCGTGACGCCGTCGATCGCGACGAGGTCCTTGTTCTGGTAGTAGACGAAGACGTCTCCGTGGAGCTCGTTGCCTCCCGACTTCGTCACGGCCGTGATGATGGCGCTCGAGGCCTTCTGGTACTCGGCCTTGAAGTTCTGCGTGATGACGCGGAACTCCTGGACGGCGCTCTGCGGGAACGGGTTCCCGCGGCTCGCGTCCTGCCCGACCGACCCGCCGAGGAGGACGTCGTTCTTGTAGCTCGTCCCGTCGATGAAGACGTTCGTGTTCGACGACCCCTGCGCGCCGTAGCTGTACTCCTGCCGCAGCTCCTCGCGCGAGAGGCGGACCCCCGGCGCGAGGGCGGCGAAGTTCAGGAAGTTCCGGCTCGACTGCGGGAGGCTCTGGATCTGGATCTCGCTGACGTTCGTCGCGACCTCGGAGGTGACCCGCTCCACCTGGGCCTCGGCGGCGGTCGCGACGACCGCGACCTCGGCCGTGATCGAGGCCGGCTGGAGCGCGACGTCGAGCTGGAGGCTCTGGCCGACGCCGACCTGGATGCTCCTCTTCCACGGAGCGTGCGCCCCGGTGCTCACGGAGAGCTCGTAGGCCGCCGCGGGGAGGACGAGGACGAAGGCGCCGTTCGTCGCGGTCGCCGCCGAGAACCTCGCCCCGGTGGCGGTGTTCACGGCGATCACGGGCATGGAGGGGATCGGCCCCTGCGCGTCGGTGACCGTTCCCCTCACCTGCGCCGTCGTCGTCTGGCCGGATGCCGGCGGGGCGACGAGGGTCGCGACGGCGAGGAGAACGGCCGGGAGAACGAAGAGGGCCTTCGGCCCCGGGCTGCTTCTCATCGTGCCTTCCTCCTACGATCGGTTGTCGGTTCTGGCGTCGGCGCGCCCGCCCGCGGAGGGCGGGACGGCTCGGTCGTCGTCTCGGTGTCGATTCCTTCGGTCGAGTACCGGAGAACGAGATGGAACGGCAGGACCTCCCGGGCCGGGAGGCCGTCGCCGCGCCCATCGATCTCGGCCACGAGCCGGGCGAGGGCGCGCTCGCCGAGCGAACGGATGTCGTGGCGCACCGTGGAGAGCGGCGGGCTCGCGAACCGCGCGATCGGGACGTCGTCGAAGCCGGCGACGGCGACGTCGGCGGGGATCGCCGCCCGAGCCCGGCGGAGGGCGTAGAGCGCGCCGATCGCCATAGAGTCGTTTGCCGCGAAGAGGGCCGTCGGGCGGGGAGACCGGCGGAGGAGCTCCTCTCCCGCCACCCGTCCCGACTCCTCGGCGAAGTCGCCCTGGATCTCCAGGACCGACTCGGCGGCCAGCCCGGCCGCCCGAGCCGCGTCGAACGCGCCCCGCCGCCGTTCCGCCGCGTCGCGGTTGGAGCCCGGACCGTTCAGGAGCGCGAGCCTCCGGTGCCCGAGCGCGAGGAGGTGGGCGACCATCGCGCGGGCGCCGCCGCGGTTGTCGACGCTGAGGGAAGGAGCGTCCGCTCCGCCGGGGGCGGAGTTCAGGAAGACGGAAGGCAGCCCGGCCGGCATCGCGCTCGACAGAGCGCGCGGCGAGGCGTGCGGCGCCATGACGACGACCCCGTCGACCCGCCCGTTCATGGCCCGGAGGACGTCGCGGGTCTCGGCGGCGTCGCTATGCGAGGAGGAGACGAGGACGTGGTAGCCGGCCTGCCGGGCGGCGAGGTCGATCCCGCGGATCACCTCGGAGAAGTACTCGCCCCAGATGTCGGGGAGGACGACGCCGACCGTCGACGTCCGGTTCGTGATGAGGCTGCGCGCGGCCGCATGCGGCGCGTACCGCAGCCGGGCGATCTCGGTCTCGACCCGGCGCTTCGTCTCGTCCCGGACGACGGCGGTGCCGTTCACGACGCGGGAGACCGTCGCGACGGAGACGCCAGCCGCCCTCGCGACCTCCCGGATTCCGCCGGTCGGGGCGCCCGCCTCGCCGGAGGTCCGGCCGGCCGATCGGGTCCCACGCGCGCGTCGCTCGTCTCGGGCCATCGCTCTGTAACCGTTTTCATGCGAAAACTACCCCCGACGACGCGTCGATGTCAACAGGAGATTCGTCCGCACGTTCCGAGCCGGGTCCCACGCCATAATCGAGGCCTCGTGAACCATCGTTCCCTCCGGGCCGTCCTCGTCGTCCTCGGTATGGCCGTCGCGTCCTGTCGCGACGTCAGGGTCCGTCCGCTCCCGGACCCGGTCCGGCTCGCGCGGCAGACGTCCGTCCTCTCCCTCGACCCGCTCGAGACCGAGCCGCGCACCGCCTCGGCCCTCGCGAACGTCTTCGAGCCCCTCGTCGCCTACGACCGGAACCTCGAGCTCGTCCCGGCGCTCGCCATCCGGTGGGAGACGCCCGACGAGAAGACTTGGGACTTCACGCTTCGCCCGGGCGTCTCCTTCCACGACGGCACGCCGCTCGACGCGGAGGCCGTCGTCGCGGCCCTCGATCGCGCCCGGCTCAGCCCGGAGTCCGGCGTCCGCGGGACGCTCTGGGCCGTCTCGCGCGTCGAGGCGACCGACGACCGTACCGTCCGGGTCATCACTCGCGTTCCCGACGCCCTCCTGCTCCATG
>JAKPXO010000442.1 GCA_029567505.1 Acidobacteriota bacterium | reverse complement strand
CCGTGCCGCGGAAGGGTTCGGGAAACCCGGGCGCGGGTTTCCAGCTACAAGCAGGATCGAAATGGTGAAAGGGGAGCTCCGGTGCTCCGTGCCGCGGAAGGGTTCGGGAAACCCGGGCGCGGGTTTCCAGCTACAAGCAGGATCGAAATGGTGAAAGGGGAGCTCCGGTGCTCCGTGCCGCGGAAGGGTTCGGGAAACCCGGGCGCGGGTTTCCCGAGAACACTACAGCAGCGGGGCCATCTTCTCGCGGAACGCGAGGCTGGCCTCTCGTCCGCGCAGCGCGGCGACCGTCTGCTCCAGGCTCCGGATCAGCTCGCGCACGACGTCCAGCCCGCGGCCCTTGTCCACCTCGCCGAGAGCGGCACGGTAGAGGCGATCGATCGCGGGATCGCCCGGGGCGAGGGCGGCGCTCTCCGCCTCCTGCTTCACTTTCGTGCAGAGGATCTGGAGGCTGCGGCGCTCGTCGCCGCGCGTGACGGCGTTGAAGACGCCGCTGTGCGTCGTGACGACGGGCCCCGAGGCCTGCGCCGGCGCGGTCGCGGCGGGAGCGGTGGCGGGTGGGGCCGGCCGGGCCTCGGCCTTCGTGCGGATCTCGACGAGCTCGGCCGTGATCAGTCCGTAGAGCGTCTTGGCGACGTCGAAGGCGGAGAGGCGGGTCCCGCGCGCGATCTCCTCGATCGTCCGGACCCCGTCGGTCCCGGTCACGACGAGCCACTCGTTCGGGGTCAGCGTGACGGGCTCGCTCAGGCCTTCGCGGCAGACGAGCTGCGGCACGGCCTCGGTCGTGGGGATCTTCTTCGAGAGGATCTTCCACTCGTCGCTCCGGCGCGCGGCCTCCATCAGGAGGTTCGTGTTGGAGCGGGTGATCGTCCGCGTCTCGCTCTCCACGCCGGCGGAGAACTGGAACTGTCCCTCGTTCCAGAGCGCGAGCGCGTAGATGGCGTCCTCACCCTCGACGTCGTTGACCTTGGCGTGGGTGATCTGGCCGTTCTGGATGTAGACGGCGCCCCTCTCGGCGGCGCGCGTCAGGGAGAACATCCCGGTCTTCCCAGAAACGGCGACCAGCTGAACGATGTCCGCGAGCGGAAGTTCTTTGAGGGAGCCTTGGAAAGACATGCGTGCGCGTTCTCGCGAGACCGGACGATAGCACCCCCCCCGGGGATGCTCAACCGGCGACGCGCGGCCGGACGGGGGAGGAGGACGGCCCGGAGCGGAGGCCGCGGCGGCCGGCGGAGGTCCGGAATCCGTGCGTCAGGGCCGCGGCGGCGGCGTCGGCCGCGTCGAACGCGAGCCGGGAGGAGCCGGCCGGCGCGCCGACGAGCGCGAGGACCATCCGGCGCACCTGTTCCTTGCCGGCCTGGCCGGTCCCCGTCACGGTCTTCTTGATCTCCGCAGGGGTCACCTCGTGAACGGGCAGGCCGGACCGGGCGAGCGCCAGGAGGAGGACGCCGCGCGCCTCGCCGAGCGTGATCAGGCTCTGAGGGTTGACGCCCGAGAAGACCCGCTCCACGGCGGCCTCGTCCGGGCGTTCCCGCTCGATGACCGTCAGGAGGGCGTCGTGAAGCGCGAGGAGGCGCTCGGCGAAGCTGGAGCTCGTCGCCGGCCGGAGGACGCCCGCGGCCGTGAGCCGGGGCGCGCCGTCGAAGGAGACGATCGCCCAGCCGGCGGCGCGGCTCCCCGGGTCGACGCCGAGGATCCTCACCGCCGTGCGGGACTCAGGGCGTGAGAGGGAATCGACCGTCCGTCCATCGCCTCGTCGTCGGGAGGCCGGGGGGCGGCGAGCAGCGCCCCCCGGTGGGCCTACGCGTCCTGGAGGTACTGGTCGTCGATGTCGCCGCTCGACCAGACCTTCTGGACGTCGTCGTTGTCCTCGAGCATGTCGAGGAGCTTGAGGAGCGCGGGCGCCTTGTCTCCGACGGCGACCATCGTCGCGGGGATCATCTGCAGCTCGGCGGTCTGCAGGGCGAACTTCTTCGCCTCGAGCTGCGCCTTCACCGCCTCGAACGAAGCGAGGTCGGTGTAGATCTCGTAGACGTCGGAATCCTCGGCCTGGAAGTCCTCGGCGCCGGCTTCGAGCGCCGCTTCCATGAGCGCGTCCTCGGCGGCGGAGCTCTTCTCGACGGCGATGTAGCCCTTCTTCGAGAACTGGAACGCGACCGATCCCGTCGCTCCGAGGTTCCCGCCGTATTTCGAGAGGAGGTGGCGGATCTCGGCCGTCGTCCGGTTCTTGTTGTCGGTCATCGCCTCGATGAGGATCGCCGCGCCGCCGGGCCCGTAGCCTTCGTACACGACTTCCTCGTAGGTGACCCCTTCGAGCTCGCCCGTCCCCCGCTTGATCGCCTTGTCGATGTTGTCGGAGGGCATCGACGCCTTCTTCGCGGCGAGCACCGCGCTGCGCAGGCGCGGGTTCGACTCGACGACGCCTCCGCCGACCTTGGCGGACATCGTGATTTCCTTGATCAGCTTCGTGAAGAGCCGGCCGCGCTTGGCGTCGGCGGCGCCCTTCTTGTGCTTGATCGTGCTCCACTTGCTGTGTCCGGACATGGCTCACCTCGAGGAGTGCGGGCCGCTCGGGCCAGGATTCAGGAACGGCGGAGTCTAGCAGGAGAACGGTACGGCCGGGCGGGCGTCGAGGCCGCCGTCCGGTCGGAGCGCGAGGAGCGCGGCGAACCGGCTCGCGGGGGGCGGCCCGCTCGGTGGGAGCGCGACTTCGACGTAGGTCTCCGTCAGCCCGACGTCTCCCCGCAGCGCGACGACGTCGGCGGCGCGGCCGTCGTGGGCGGCGGCGAAACGCCGGAGCAGAGTGGCGGCACGCGCGCGCAGGCGGGCCGCGCGGCGGGTACGGAGGCTCGCCGGGACGGAGGCGCCGGCCGGCTGCGCGGCGGCGGCCGTGCCGGACCGGGGCGAGAACGGGAAGACGTGCAACGACGCGAGGGGAAGCTCCGCGAGGAGCGCCTCGGTCTCGGCGAACTCCGCGTCCGTCTCTCCGGGGAAGCCGGCGATGACGTCCGTCGCGAGGTGGAGCCGCGGGTTCGCGCGGGCGGCGCGCAGCAGGAGGTCGCGGAAGCGTGCGCGGGTCATCCCCCGGCGCATGCGTCGAAGGACGGCGTCGGAGCCCGACTGGAGTGGCAGATGGAGGTGCGGCGCGACCACGCGGGAGGAGGCGACGAGGTCGACGAGGGCTTCTCCCGCCTCCATCGGCTCGAGCGAGGAGAGGCGAAGCCGGCAGGCGGGTGGGCGGTCCTCGAGTCGGCGGAGGAGGCCGACGAGGCTCTCGCCGTGGTCGTGACCGAAGGCGGCGAGATGGACGCCGCAGAGGACGACCTCGGGGACGCCGTCCTCGCCGAGGGCCCGGATCGCGTCCTCGACCTCGCTCGCCGGCGCGCTCCTCTCGGCGCCGCGGAGCGAGGGGACGATGCAGAAAGAGCAGCGCCTGCCGCAGCCGTCCTGGATCTTGAGGAACGTCCGGGACCTGCCCGTCCCTCCGGCGGCGAGGGGCGACGCGAGGACCTCGGCCGGAGAGGCCGTCCGCTCCGCGACCTTCCCGGGAAGGAGGCCCGCGGCGGCGTCCTCGAGAAGGCGGGGGAGGGCCAGCCGGCTGCCGTGGCCGGCGACGACGTCGATCTCCGGACGCAATGAGAGGCCGTCCGGGTCCCGCTCGGCGAGGCATCCCGTCACGGCGAGGAGGGCCGCCGGGTTCTCGCGCCGCAGCCGACGGGCCAGTCGGAGGGCGTCGCGGTCCGCACGGGCGGTCACGGTGCAGGCGTGGAGGACGACGACCTCCGCCGCCTCGCCCGGTCGCGCCGGCTCGAACCCCTCGGACTCGAGCGTCCGGGCGATCCCGTCGGCCTCGATCTGACTGACCTTGCAGCCGAGAACGTGGACGGCGTAGGCTCGTCCGAAGCGCCTGCCGAAGCGCTCGGGAGCGGCAAACTTCGTTGACAGGCTCACGTCCGGGGCGATAATAAGTGACTTTCCGGAGGAGACTTCGGAGTGCGGGGGGGACCGGGCCGAAGGCCCCACGACGTATGGCGAAGACGATTCTCCTGATCGAATACGAGCCGAGATACCTCGACCGGATCAAGGGCTATCTCGCCGGGAAGGACTTCGACCTCGTCGTCGCGAAGGACGGCGAGGACGGACTCGAGGCCTACAGGCGGGCGAAGCCCGACCTCGTCCTGATCTCCACGGTCCTGCCGAAGCTCCGGACGCGCGACGTGATCCGGGGGATGCAGGCGCTCGGGGCGACGCCTCCGATCCTGCTGATGGCCTCCGGATACAAGGGGAAGGACAAGAGAGCCGACGCGGCCCGGGAGGGCGCCAGCGGGATCCTGGAGAAGCCGTTCTCCGAGGAGGCCCTCCTCGGGGAGATCTCCTCAGCTCTCGGCGGCGGGTCCGCGGAGCCGTTCGCCGCAGCCGGCGCGCCTCCGCTCCTCTCTTCCGACGACATCTTCTCGGACGTCATCTCCGGTGTGGAGGCCGAGGAGAAGGCACGCCCCGGGGCGCCGGTCGGAACCGACCCGGGGATCAACAAGAAGCTCGAGCAGACTCTTTCTGGGATCCTCTCGCGCCCCGGCGCCAAGCCGGCCCCGGCAGCTTCCGCGAAGCCGTCGCCCGCGACCGTCCCGGCGCCGCGCGTCGAGGCGAACCCGCCGTCGCAGCCGATCCCGGCCCCGAAGCCGAAGATTGACACCGCCGTCGACCGGATGCTCACCGAGACGCTCTCCGGCCTTCGGCCGGTCAAGCCGGCCGAGAAGCCCGCGCCGGCCCCCGCTCCCGTCGCGCCTCCCGTGGCCGCTCCCGCCCCGGCCCCGAAGCCGGCGCCGGCCCCAGCGCCGAAGCCCGCCCCCGCGCCGAAGGCGAAACCGGCGGCCGGCGGACCCGGAAGCTTCGGACGTTATCAGCTCCTCGAGAAGATCGCCGCCGGCGGCATGGCCGAGGTCTACAAGGCCCGCATGCGCGGCGAGGAGGGGTTCGAGAAGATCGTCGCGATCAAGCGGATCCTCCCGCACATGGCCGACAACGATGACTTCATCACGATGTTCATCGACGAGGCCAAGCTCGCGGCACAGCTGACCCACAACAACATCATCCACATCTACGACCTGGGGAAGGAAGACGCCTACCACTACATCGCGATGGAGTACGTCGAGGGCAAGGACCTCCGCTCCATCCTGAAGCAGGGCTCGGAGAAGGGGTACCCGCTCCCGGTCGAGCTCGCGCTCTTCGTCGCCTCGAAGGTCGCCAACGCCCTCGACTACGCCCACCGCCGGATGGGGATGGACGGCAAGGAGCTGAACCTCGTCCACCGCGACGTCTCCCCGCAGAACGTCCTCATCAGCTTCGAGGGCGACATCAAGCTCTGCGACTTCGGCATCGCGAAAGCGGCGACGAAGGTCCAGCAGACGCAGGCGGGCGCCCTCAAGGGCAAGCTCCAGTACATGTCCCCCGAGCAGGCGTGGGGGAAGAAGGTCGACCGCCGCACCGACATCTTCTCGCTCGGCGTCGTCCTCTACGAGATGCTGACGGGCGAGCGGCTCTTCAGCGGCGACACCGACCTGACGATCCTCGAGCAGGTCCGCGACGCGCGCTCGACGCCCCCCTCGGCGAAGAACGGCGAGGTGCCGCCGAAGGTCGACCAGATCGTCCTCAAGGCGCTCGCGAAGAACCCGCAGGACCGCTACCAGAACGCCTCGGAGATGGAGCGGGACATCAACTCGGTCCTCTACTCCTTCCAGCCCGCTCCGGGGCCGGCCGACCTCGCGATCTTCCTCCACCGCCTCGTGGAAGCGACCCCCGTCGCCTCCGACGCGCAGATCGACGCGGCGTTCGCGCAGGCGGCCGCGCAGGCCCCCGCTCCGGAAGAGAAGAAGAAGGGGAAGGGGCTCGTCATCTCCAAGAAGGAGAAAGTCCCCGAGCCGGTCCCCGTCCCGGAGCCCGTCGAGGTCTCCCAGCCGGCCATCAGCGTCGACGAGGACGCGGGGAAGAGTCGCACGGGGCTGTTCGCCGGGATCGGCGTCGCCGCCGTCGTCCTGATCGCGGCGGCCGTCTTCCTGACGCGCGGAAAGAAGGAGGAGCCGGCTCCGCATCCCGTCGCCACTCCGACCGCGGTGGCCGAGCCTGCCCCGGCCACGACCGAGGCGCCGGCCGCTCCCGAGAAGGTGATCGACGCCAAGGCGCTCGAGGCCGAGCTGAAGAAGGCGACGGCCGAGGAAGCGAAGAAGCTCCGCGAAGCCGCTCAGAAGGCGGCCGCCGAGCAGCAGCCGAGGCCGGCCACCGGCGCCCCGGCGACGGCCGCTCCGGCCGTCTCGCTCGCGCCGAGCCAGCCGCTCCAGACGCCGAAGCCCGCGGCGACGGCGACCCCGGTCCCGGCGCCGACGCGGGCGCCCGAGCCGACGCCGGTCCCGGTCCGTCCCACCGATCCTCCGCGCGCCGTCGAGGCGCCGCGTCCGGCGACTCCGGCGCCGGCCGCCGCCGCACCGGCCGCCGCCGTGCGCGAGGGCGACCTCGTCGGCCAGGGTCCGGGCGTCCGGGAGCCCCGGCTCGTCAAGCTCGGGGCGTTCCCGCGGCTCCCCGCCCAGGCGCGGCGCGTCACGGGGCCGGCCGCAGTCATGGCTCTCGTGGACGAGAACGGACGCGTCACCTCGACGCGCGTCGTCAAGTCGTCCGGTAACCCGGTCGCAGACGATGCGGCCGTCTCGGCCGTCAAGGGGGCTCAGATCGAGCCCGCCACGAAGGCCGGCGTCCGCGTGAAGATGTGGAAGACGTTCAATATCACGGTGAAGTAGCTCGAGAAGGAGTTCCGGCATGAGCCTCAGCGACGACCAGAGGAAGTTCTACGAGAACACGCTCCGCGTCACGAAGAAGGAGATCAGCGACCTGGAGGCCAACATCCAGGAAGAGCTGGCCAAGGTGAAGGAGCGCCTCGCCGAGCTTCAGAACGGCCAGAAGGCCGCGCGGCAGATGTACGCCGCCGCGTGCCTCCGCCTCGGGATCCAGAACGACCTCGAGGAGTCCGAGGAGTCCTGACGGGCGGCGGGCGCCCGCCGTCCGATCGGCCGCGGACCGGCCCCGGCGACTCCCTCGGGTGAGGGCGCCGGGGCCTTCGCCTTCTTCCTCGACCTTGCGCACGCGTCAGATCCTCCTCGCCGCGGCCGCCGTCGCGTGGGTCGCCGTCGCGACGCCCCTCGCGGCGGCGCCGCCTCGCCGCATCGTCGTCCTGGCCCCGTCCGCGGCGGAGATCGTCTTCGCTCTCGGGGCGGCGGACCGGGTCGTCGGCGTCTCCGACTTCGCAGCGGGTCTGCCCGGTGCGGAGGGGAAGGCGCGGCTCGGCGGCTTCGTTCCCGACCTCGAGCGGATCGCGGCGCTCGCGCCCGATCTCGCGGTCGTCTCGCGCGACGGGACCGACAGGCGGGCCGCCGAGCGGCTCGCCGCGCTCGGCATCCGCGTCGTCGTCACCGACGCGACCTCCCTCGACGGCGTCTACACCGACGTCCGGCGCGTCAGCGCCGCTCTCGGCCGGGACGTGGAGGCCGAGCGGATCGTCGACCGGATGCAGCGGCGCGTCGCGGCGGCCGAGGAGCGCGTTCGCGCCCGCCGCGCCACCCGCCGGCCGACGGCCCTCGCGGTGATCTGGCCCGACCCGCCCATCGTCGCGGGCCGCGACACGTTCGTCGGCGACCTCCTCGACCGCGCCGGGCTCGAGAACGTCGTGCCGAAGGGAGCCGGCGAATGGCCCCGCGTCTCCCACGAGACGCTCGTGGGGTGGAACCCGAGCCTCCTCGTCCGGCCCGACACGCGGGAGAACCGGGCCGCGTTCGAGGCCGTCCTCTCACCGGCCAGCCGCTGGCAGCTCCTCCCGGCGGTCCGCGCGGGCCGCGTCGTCGTCCTCGACGGCGACTGGCTCGAGCGGCCCGGTCCACGCCTCGTCGACGCCCTCGAGACGCTCGTCGCGAAGCTCGACGCGGGGACGCCTTGAGGAGCCCGGGTCGCTTCCTCGCCCTCCTCGCCCTCCTCGCCCTCGGTGCGGTCGTCGCGTCGCTCCTCGTCGGCAGCGTTCCGATCGCGCCGACCGACGCCCTCGCCGCCCTGGCCGGGGACGGCGATGAGGCGACGCGGACGATCGTCCGAGACCTGCGCCTCCCGCGGGCCCTCCTGGGGCTCCTCGTCGGCGGGGCCCTCGCGCTCTCGGGCGCCGCGCTCCAGGCGCTTCTCGGGAACCCCCTCGCCGACCCGTACCTTCTCGGTGTCTCGGGGGGGGCCGCCTGCGGAACGCTCGCCGCCGTCGTCCTCGGCCTCGGCACCGCCGGGCTCTTCGGCTCCTTCGCCCTTCCTCTCGCCTCTCTCGCGGGCGCGCTCGGCGCCGTCCTCCTCGTCGGCCTCGGCGCCTCCGTCGGAGGCCGGCTCGACCGGGGCCGCCTCCTCCTGTCGGGCGTCGTCGTGAACGCGCTCGCCTCGGCCGTCCTCCTCTTCCTCCTCTCGGTCGGCGACGCCTCCGACACGCGCGGCTTCGTCTTCTGGATGCTCGGCTCCCTCGCGGGCGCGACCGGGGACGCCGTCGTCTCGCTCGCGGTCTACTCCGCGGTCGGTCTCGTCGTCCTCCTCCCGCTCGCTCGCGCCTTCGACGCCCTCACCCTCGGCGAGGAGACCGCGTTCACGCTCGGGGTCTCCGTCGAGCGGGCGAAGCGGATCGCGTATGTCGCGGCCTCCCTCCTCGCGGCCGCGGCGGTGGCGCACGCCGGGATCATCGGGTTCGTCGGCCTCCTGGTCCCGCATCTCGTCCGCCGTCTCACGTACGGCCACCGCGCCCTCCTCGCGGGCTCTTTCCTCGCCGGGGGCGTCCTCCTCGTCCTCTCCGACCTCCTCGCCCGGACGCTCTTCTCCCCGAACGAGATCTCGATCGGCGCGGTGACGGCGCTCCTCGGCGCGCCCGCCTTCCTCGTCCTCCTCCGGAGGCGGGCGTGACGCCTCTCGAGCTTCGCGCCGTCTTCGCCGGATACGCGCGCGGGAAGGACGTCCTCCGCGACGTGAGCCTGACGTTCGCCGAGGGGCGCGTCGCGGCCCTTCTCGGCGAGAACGGCTCGGGGAAGTCGACGCTCCTGAAGGTCCTCGCCGGGCTCCTTCCCCCCTCGCGCGGGACGGTCCTGCTGCGCGGCCGGCCGATCTCCGAGGTGCCGCGGAGGGAGGCGGCGCGGCAGCTGGGCTACCTTCCCCAGGGCTTCGAGCCCTTCTTCCCGGCGACGGCGCTCGACGTCGTCCTCCTGGGGCGGACGCCGTTCCTCGGCGCCTTCTCGACCCCGTCGCGCCGCGACATCGCGATCGCCCGCGCCGCGCTCGAAGAGGTCGACGCCGCGGGACTCGAGGAGCGGGACGTGAGGAGCCTCTCCGGGGGCGAGCGGCAGCGGGTCTATCTCGCGCGGGCGCTCGCGGGCGAGCCTCGGGTCCTCCTCCTCGACGAGCCGACGGCGAGCCTCGACCCCCGCCACCGCTTCCTCGTCCTCGACGTCCTCCGGCGTCTCGCGACCCGCGGCGTCTGCTGCGTCTTCTCCACCCACGAGGTCGACCTCGCTGCGCGGACCGCCGACGACGCGGTCCTCCTCGCCCGCGGAGCCGTCCTCGGGGCCGGCCCGGTCCGCCAGAGCGTGACGGAGAGGTCGATCAGCGAGCTCTTCGGAGTCGCCGCGTGCGTCACGCCGCTGGCCGACGGGACGCCGCTGGTCACCCTCGGAGCGCCCCCGGCGGTCCGGGACGGAGGGAGGGGGTAAGATCCCGCCCCCATGGCCCTCTGGTTCCGGAAAGACAAGGCGCCCCGCGCCCTGCGCGACATGCGCACGGCGACCTCGCTCGGCGAGGGGCACTTCCTCAAGTGCGACGGCTGCCGCGAGACCCTCTACGCCAAGGAGGTCGAGCGCAACCAGCGGGTCTGCCCGAAGTGCGGCTTCCACTTCCGCCTCTCGGTCGACGAGCGCCTGAAGCTCCTCTTCGACGACGGGGCGTTCCAGCTTCTCTTCGGGGACGTCCACCCGACCGACCCGCTCCGCTTCCGAGACTCGAAGCGCTATCGCGACCGGCTGCGGGAGTACGGCGGACGGACCGGCCGGCCCGACGCGATCGCGGCCGCCGAGGGGACGATCGAGGGGACGAGGGTGCTCGTCGCCGCCCTCGACTACGCCTTCATGGGGGGCTCGATGGGCTCCGTCGTGGGCGAGGTCCTCACCCGCGCCGCCGAGAAGGCCGCGGCCGAGAAGGTCCCTTTCGTCGTCGTCACCGCCTCGGGGGGCGCCCGGATGCAGGAGGGGATCCTCTCCCTCATGCAGATGGCGAAGGTCTCCGCGGCGCTCGCGCGGCTCTCGGAGGCGCGCATCCCCTACGTCACGGTCCTGACCGACCCGACGACCGGCGGCGTCACGGCCTCCTTCGCGATGCTCGGCGACGTCACCCTCGCCGAGCCCAGGGCGCTCATCGGGTTCGCGGGACCGCGCGTCATCGAGCAGACGATCCGGCAGACCCTTCCGGAGGGCTTCCAGCGCTCCGAGTTCCTCCTCGACCACGGCTTCGTCGACGTCGTCGTCCCGCGCAAGGAGCTGAAGGCGACGCTCGCGAACGTCCTCCGTCTCCTCGCGGCGTGATCCCCGGCGCCGGTCTCCGCTGGCTCGAGGCTCTCGGTCCGCAGACGATCCGGCCCGGCCTCGCCCGGACCCGGGCCCTCCTCTCCGCGCTCGGACGCCCGCAGGACTCGTTCCGGACGCTCCTCGTCGCCGGGACGAACGGGAAGGGCTCCACGGCGGCCACGGCCGCGGCCGTCCTCGAGGCGGCGGGTCTCCGTGTCGGCCTGACGACCTCCCCGCACCTCGTCCGCGTGAACGAACGGGTCCGCCTCCCCGGCGGGCGCGACGTCTCCGACGCCGTGCTCGACGCGACCCTCTCCCTCGTCGCCGCCGTCTCGGGAGAGGGGCCGCTCCGCCCGACCTACTTCGAGACGCTCGTCGTCGCCGCGTGCGAGCTCTTCCGGCGCGCGGGGGTCGAGGTCGCCGTCGTGGAGGTGGGGATCGGCGGCCGGCTCGACGCGACGAACGTCCTCGAGCCGGAGGTCTCCGTCGTCACGAACGTGGACGCGGACCACCTCGAGACGCTCGGGCCGACGCTCGCGGACGTCGCGCGCGAGAAGGCGGGTGTCTTCCGCCCCGGACACCTCGCCCTCACGACGGAGCGGGGCGGGATGCTCGGGGTCCTCCACGCCGAGGCGGCGCGGGTCGGCGCGGACCTCGTGGAGGTGACGCCGTCGGCCGCGTGGGACGACGTCTCGCCGCTCGCCGGCGCGCACCAGCGCGCGAACGTCGCCCTCGGCGTCGCGGCGGCGCGCGCGCTCGTCCCGGCGGATGACGCGACCGTCCGGCGCGGCGTCGCCGCGACCCGCTGGCCGGGCCGGCTCCAGACGGTCCCGCGGCCGGGGGCACGGCCGCTCCTCGTCGACGGAGCGCACAACCCCGCGGGCGCCGCGGCCGTCGCCGCGTACCTCGACGAGGTGGGCCTCGCGGGACGGGTCGGTCTCGTCTTCGGCGCCCTCGGCGACAAGGCGGTCGAAGGGATGTTCGCCCCCCTCGCGGCGCGCGCCCGCCAGGTCGTCCTCGTCGCCCCCGATTCGCCTCGCGCGATCCGGCCGGACGCGCTCGCGGCACGTCTCGGACGGGACGACCTCCCGCGCGCCGCCTCGCTCGCCGAGGCGCTCGCCCTCCTCGCCGGAGGGGAGGAGGACGCCCCTATACTCGTCGCCGGGTCGCTCGTCCTCGCCGGCGAGGCCCTGGCCCTCGCCGGTTGCCGGGACGCCTGAGCCGCCGGCGGGCGGGCGCCCGGAGGTTCGGATGAACGCAGGGAGGCCTCCGCGGGCCGTCGCCTTCACGAAGCGCGAGCTCGAGGCGTTCGAGGACGAGCGGCTCGCGATTTACGCCTCGCGGGCCGCGGCCTCGACGCGCCGCCGGGAGATCCCGGCCGAGGCGGACGGCCACGACTACCGGACGGAGTTCCAGCGCGACCGCGACCGGATCGTCCACTCGAAGGCGTTCCGCCGGCTGAAGCACAAGACCCAGGTCTTCATCCCCTTCGAGGGGGACCACTACCGGACGCGACTGACGCACACGCTCGAGGTGACGCAGGTCGCGCGGACCGTCGCACGGACGCTCGGCCTCAACGAGGACCTCGCCGAGTCGTGCGCTCTCGCGCACGACCTCGGACACACGCCGTTCGGCCACTCCGGCGAGAAGGCGCTGAACCGCATCCTGACCGGGGGCGAGCCGAGCGTCTCGCTCTCGCCGAAGGCGGTCGCCGCCGTCGGCGCGTTCAAGCACAACTACCAGTCGGTCCGTGTCGTCGACCTCCTCGAGAAGCGGTACGAGGAACCGGGGCTGAACCTGACCGACGAGACGCGCGAGGGGATCCTCAAGCACACCACCTGGAAGCGCGACTTCCCGTTCCCCGTCCTCAACCCGGACGGCCTCCACCTCGGCTCGGGCTGCCATCTCGAAGGGCAGGCGGTGGGCTGGGCGGACGAGATCGCCCAGCAGGCGCACGACCTGGAGGACGGCCTCGGCCTCGTCGGGATCGGGAAGGCCGAGGAGATCCCGCTCGCGAGGGAGATCGTGGCGGCGCTCGGCGCCGCCTGGCGCGACGCTTCCGACCCGGCCGTGAAGCGGGCGCTCCTGATCCGCGGCCTGATCCACCACCTCGTCACCGACCTCGTCGTCGCCTCGCGCGCGGCGATCGAGAAGTGGCTGACGGCGCAGAAGGTGACGACGCGGGCCGAGCTCGCCGCGCACCGCCGGAAGCTCCCCGGCTCCCTCGTGGCCCCCTCGCGCGAAGGGGAGAAGCGGTACCTCGAGCTGAAGGAGTTCGTCTATCGCCACATCATCCACAGCCAGGCCGTCTCGCAGCACGACGCCCGGGCGCAGCTCGTCGTCAACCGCCTCTTCGACGCCTACGCGAAGAACCCGCGCCTTCTGCCCGACGCCGTCCTCGCGCGCGTCGCGGAGCTCTCCGGCCTCCCGTTCCTCCGCGAGGTCCCGCTCAAGAAGGTCGATGGGGTCATCGCCGGGCGCTGGCGCGAGGAACCGGCCGTCCTCCGCTGTATCGCCGACCACATCGCGGGGATGACCGACAGCTACGCGCTCGCCGAGTACGACGCCCTCTTCGCCCCCTACCCGAGGCGGCCGGCGGGGACGCCCGCGGGGTAGGATCGACGGATGCGCATCGCCTTCGGCGCCGACCACGCCGGCTTCGAGCTCAAGACCCTTCTGGCCCGTCGGACCGCGGAGCTGGGCCACGAGGTGATCGACCTCGGGACCTCTTCCACCGCCTCCGTCGACTACCCCGACTTCGGCTACGCGGTCGGCGAGGCCGTCGCGTCCGGCCGCGCCGACCGCGGCGTCGTCGTCTGCGGCACCGGGATCGGCATCTCGATCGCGGCGAACCGCGTGCGGGGCGCACGGGCCGGCGTCGCGACCGACCTCTTCTCCGCGCAGCTGATGCGCGAGCACAACGACGCGAACGTCCTCGGCCTCGGCGCCCGCGTCACCGCCGTCCCGCTCGCGACGGCGATCCTCGAGGCCTTCCTCTCCACACCGTTCGCCGGCGGGCGGCACCAGCGGCGCGTCGACAAGCTCGACGCCCCCCCGCCGAGCGCCCAAGGAGCATCCCGATGACGACGACTGAAGCCCCGACTCCCCGCCTGATGGGGCGGTCCCTCTCCACCGTCGACCCCGAGATCGCCGCGGCCGTCGAGGCCGAGTTCGCCCGCCAGCGCGACGGCCTCGAGCTGATCGCCTCCGAGAACTACGCCTCTCGCGCCGTCCTCGAGGCGATGGGCTCGGTCCTGACGAACAAGTACGCCGAAGGCTACCCGGGCCGGCGCTACTACGGCGGCTGTGAGAACGTCGACGTCGCGGAGTCGCTCGCGATCGCCCGCGCGAAGAAGCTCTTCTCGCCCGCGAACCCCGACGCGATCCACGCGAACGTCCAGCCGCACTCCGGCTCGCAGGCGAACACCGCCGTCTACCTCGCCTGCCTGAAGCCGGGAGACACCCTCCTCGGGATGTCGCTCGCTCACGGCGGACACCTCACGCACGGCCACCCGCTCTCGATCTCCGGCAAGCAGTACCGCGTCGTCTCCTACGGCGTCACGCGCGAGGCCGAGACGATCGACTACGACGAGCTCGCCCGGATCGCCGAGGCCGAGAAGCCGAAGCTCATCATCGCCGGCGCCTCGGCCTACCCGCGCGTCCTCGACTTCCCCCGCTTCCGGCAGGTCGCCGACTCCGTCGGCGCGCTCCTGATGGTCGACATGGCCCACATCGCCGGCCTCGTCGCGGCGGGTCTCCACCCTTCGCCGGTCGGCCACGCCCACTTCGTCACCTCGACGACGCACAAGACGCTCCGCGGGCCGCGTGGCGGCCTCGTCCTCTGCACGCCCGAGTGGGCCAAGGAGATCGACAAGGCGGTCTTCCCGGGCCTGCAGGGCGGGCCGCTCGAGCACGTCATCGCCGCGAAGGCCGTCTCCTTCCTCGAGGCGCTCGCGCCCGAGTTCAAGGAGTACCAGGGGCGCGTCCTGACGAACGCGAAGGCGTTTGCTGAAGCGGTCGCCGGGCAGGGCTTCCGGATCGTCTCCGGCGGCACCGACAACCACCTCTTCCTCGTCGATCTCGGCCCGAAGCAGCTCACCGGAAAGGTCGCCGAGAAGGCGCTCGACCACGCCGGGATCACGGTCAACAAGAACGCGATCCCGTTCGACCCGAACCCGCCTCTCGTCACCTCGGGCCTTCGTCTCGGCGCCCCCGCCGTCACGACGCGCGGCATGGGCGTTGCCGAGATGAAGACGATCGCCGGCTGGATCGGCGAGGTCCTCGCGGCGCCGGAGGACGAGGCGGTCAAGGTCGCCGTCAAGGCGAAGGTCAAGGAGCTGACCTCGGCGTTCCCGATCTACTAGCGTTCTCGGGGGACCCGGTCCCGTCCGGGTCCCCCGAACCTCCCCGCGCCGGAGAGGAGGCTCGCTCCGCGAGCGACGAGGAATAGGGGACCCGGTCCCGTCCGGGTCCCGACAAGTAAGGTTCGGGGGAGGCGCGACCCGCCTCCCCCGTTCCCCCTCGGCCCCCTCCGCGGCGGAGAGGAGGCTCGCTCCGCGAGCGACGAGGAAAAGGGGACCCGGGCCCGCCCGGGTCCCGGCGGCTGAAGTCCGGGGATGGCGCGATCCGCCTCCCCCGAGCTTCAGCGGGTTCTGCGCCTACTTGAACACTCCGCTCACGTCGAGGATGAAGTGGACGGTGCCCGTGGACCGATTGTGGACCCGGAACGTCCCGTCCCCGAACTTGGAGAGCTCGAGGATCCCGTTGTTGGCCCTCGTCTTTCCCGCGGTGAAGCTGACGCTGCTGGCGACCGGGATGGTGGTGACGTCGCCGCGATAGAGGACGAGGTCTCCGGTGGCCGCGGGCTGCGTCACCGTCTGGTTCACCGCGAGCGCGCGGACCGCCGAGGAGGTGAGGCCGCAGCGCGTTCCCACACTGAAGACCCGCGTCTCCCCGGGGCCGAGCGCCGGGGCCGCCGCAGCGGGTCCGGTGTCGTTCCGCGTGTCGAAGAGACGGCAGGGCGTCACCGGCGAGTAGAGCACCGGGGGAGCCATGAGCTCGACCACGGCCATCGACGGCGGCTGGTCGCAGCTCTCCCCGACCGACTCGACGACGGTGATCGTCATGGAGGCTCCGTCCGTCGCCGCCCGGAAGCGGATCCGGTTCGTCCCCTGGCCGCGCAGGATCGACCCGCCCGAGAGGGTCCACGTCCAGCTGCTCCCGAGCTGCCACTCCACGGACGCCTCTCCCTCCTGAGCGTGAAGGAGCGTGAACGGCGCGGTGATGATCGGCATCTGGCCGGGCGGGGCGACGCGGACCTCCACCGTGTCGACGGGGCCGACGCAGCCGGGCCTCGACGCGACGACCGTGTAGAAGCCCCCGTCCTCGACCTGCGCGTCCGGGATCGTCAGGAGCCGGTCCGTCGACGTGCTCCCGTCCGGGAGCGTCCACGTCCACACCACGTTCGTCACGTTGGAGAGAAGGCGCCCCTCCAGGCGGAGGTCGTCGCCGACACAGACGGAGGCGTCCGAGGTGCTCCCCATGACGCCCACGTAGATCTCGCACGGGCTCACCACGACGACCTTCGGCTTCGAGGGGATGCCGCTCGCGAAGAGCGTCGCGAGGTAGTGGCCTCCCGGGATCCCGGAGACCTCGGAGGAGGTGAAGGCCGTCGCTCCGAAGGCTGCGCCCTCGAACGACGGGATCCAGCGTGAGAAGCCTCCTTCGATCCTTCGCAGGAGGACGGACGGGAAGCCGGCGGACGAGCTCGCACTGCCGTTCCCGCCGGACGCCTCGCCGATTCCGAGGAAGCCGGTCCCGTTCAGGACGAACGAGCCCGGGAGCGACAGCGAAGCGGGCCACGAGGTGATGACGGGGCGCGAGGATTCCGCGAGGCCGGGCCACAGCCTGAGCGTCTCGACGGTCGCCTCGATCGTCGTCGAGCTCCCGATGACCCCGCCCGCGACGAGGACCCGTCCGTTCGGGAGAAGCGTCATCGTGTGGTTGGAGCGCTCCGCCGCCATCGAGGGGAGGGGCGTCGTCACGCCAGTCGCCGGGTCGAGGACCGCGGCGTGCGCCAGCGGGTCGACGCCCGAGTCGCCGCCGTAGCCGCCGGTGACGAGGACTCGGCCGTCGGGCAGGGCCAGGGCGCGGAAACCGAACCGCAGGGGGATGGCGGGAGGGATCGCGGGGAAGGGTTCCCGGAAGCTCGACGACTCGACGTCCCAGAGCGTGTAGCGCGGGACGGGGTTCCCCTGGACGAAGAGGACGTCGCCGCTCGGAAGGAGGACCGGCTCTCCGAAGGCGTTGCCTGACGAGATGTCCAGGGTCCGCCAGCGCGTGTTGAGCGCCCCCGGGAACGGGTCGAACTGGAGCAGGAGATTCCCGCTCCTGACGAGGACGTGCCCGTTCGCGAGGACCATCAGGCGGACCCCCCAGCCGTCGTACCCATGCTCTTCGTTGACGACGGTCCAGGCTCCGCCGGAGTAGATGTACGGCGCGAGGAAGCTCGAGGCCTGCCCGCCCGCGACGAGGACCCGGCCGTCGGGGAGGAGGGCCGCGGCGTGCTCGGCCCTTCGCGTCGGGAGCGGCACGGCGAGCGCGGTGAACGTGTCGGAGTCCGGGTCGTAGATCTCGTCCTGCGCGACGAGCGCTCCGGAGCCGTCCACCCCGCCGACGATCAGGACGTCGCCGTCCGCGAGGAGCGTCGCCGTGTGCTTGGACCTTCGGGCCACCATCGCTCCCGTCGTGCTGACCGCGGTTTCCGTCTCCGGGTCGAAGAGCACGCCACGCGACAGGTCGCCGAAGACGGCTTTCCCGAGGAGGAGGACCTTCCCGTTCGGCAGGAGGGTCGCGGTCCCGTCGGCCTGCCCCCAGGCCGCCGCCGTCGTCCACGCCGGGTTCATCCGGTCGACGATCTCGGCGTCCGAGAGCCACCCGGATTGCTCTCCGCCGACCACGAGGACGCGCCCGCCCGGCAGGAGCGTTGCCGTGTGGTCGACCCGCGCCCCGCCCGTCTCCACCTCCGCCCAGGTGTTCGTCCCCGGGCTGTACTCCAGCATCGCCCCGGCCGGGCCCGTCCCGTCGCTTCCGCCCGCGAGGAGGACACGCGCGTCCGGCAGCAGCGCCGCCGCGTGGCCGCTCCGCGCCGCGCCGAGGGCTCCGGCGCTTCCCCACGTCCCTGCCGAGACGTTGTACCGCTCCGCACTCGAGAGATAGCTCGCGTTCCGCCCTCCCGCCGCCACGACGAGCCCGCCCGGAATCCGCGTCAGCGTGAACGACCTGCGAGCCGCCGTCATCGACCCCGTCGCGCTCCACGTTCCCGCCGTCGGGTCGTAGAGGAACGCCGTCGCCGTGTAGACCGCCGGCAGCGGGATCCACCTCGTCTGCCCGCCCGCCACGAGGACCTTCCCGTCCGCGAGCAGCGCCGCCGCGTGCCCGGCCCGCGCGCTCCCGAGAGCCCCCGTCGCCGTCCACGTCCCGAGCGCCGGGTCGTAAAGCTCCGCGCTCGCCAGCGCGGTGTAGCCAGGCGCCGTGCCGTTCTGCCCGCCGGCCACGAGGACCTTGCCGTTCGCGAGCAGCGTCGCCGTGTGCTCCCGTCGCGCCGTCGCCATCGACCCCGTCGACGTCCACGTTCCCGTCCGCGGGTCGTAGAGCCGGCACGTCGCGAGCGCTCCCGCGTCGCCGTTCCCGCCGGCCACGAGGATCTTGCCGGTCGGCAGCATCGTCGCCGTGTGCCCGTGCCGCTCCTCTGGCATCGACGCCGTCGCCGCGAACGACCCCGTCGCCGGGTCGTACAGCTCCGCCGTCGCGAGACGGCCCGTCGAGTCCGTCCCTCCCGCGACGAGCACCTTCCCGGTGCCGAGGAACGTCGCCGTGTGCTCCGACCGCGGCCCCGCCATCGACCCGGTCGGCTGCACCGTCGCGCGGGCCTCCGACGAGACGAAGCCCGCGATGGCCGCGAACACAGCGAAGACTCTGCCCACTCGCACGGATCGAGCCGAACGTGAGAGCTGCGCCATGGATCACCTCCGCCGCATTCGTCGGGAAGCCCCTCGCGCCGTGACTGTCGCGGCATCGCTCAGATTACGACATTCGGCGAATTGACAGCGTCTCAGGAGGCGGTCGCGTGAGGGGCGTCACCGGCGCGCGGAAAAGAAGCCGCTTCGAACGCGACGTGCGCCGGAGGGGTCGCTGTGCGGGTCCAGGCGGCCCGGGTGAGGCGCTTTCCGGGGGACCGGGAGCGGGCCCGGGACCCTCGCGACGGAACAGGCGACCTTCGCAGTGCTCCCGGAGCAGTGGAAGGGACTAGAATCTCCTCTTTGGCCTTCCCGGCCCGTGCGAGGTAACGACCCATGCCCAGGACAACCGAACGACGTTCCTCGGGACTTTCGACCGTCCCGCGATTCACCGCTCTTCGCGCGACCCTCGCGTTCGCAATCGCCGCCGTCCTCGCCGGACCGGCGGCGGGGCAGAAGATCACGGAGGTCGTCTTCGACCACGTCGGCAGCCCGGACACGCACGAGTACGTCGAGCTCTGGGCGGACCCGTCGGCGGACCTCTCTTCGTTCCGGGTCGTCGTTCTCGACGGGAGCTCGAACCCGGGACAGATCCTGAACGTCGTGACGCCCGGAACGGCGAACGGCGCCGGGTTCTGGTCCTCGGGAAGCCTCACCCCGCTTCTCGAGAGCCCGGTGTTCACGGTCCTTCTCGTCTCGGGATTCACGGGCTTGGTCGGTGACGATCTGGACTCCGGAAACGACGGAGTCCTCGACGCGAACCCGTGGTCCTCGATTCAGGACGGCGTGGCGTTCTCCGACGGTACGGCGGGCGCCAGGACGTACACGGCCCCCGTCCTCGGGCCGGGCTTCGACGGAAACGCGACGGCCCCGGGCGGTGCGTCGCGCTTCCCGTACTACGTCGACACGAACTCCGTGACGGACTGGAAGCGGAACGACTTCGACGGAGCCGGGCTCCCCGGCTTCTCGGGGACGCTCGTCTCGGGGGAGGCCTGGAACACGCCGGCTTCGGTCACGCGCGTCCACCTCGAGGACTACTACGCGGGGGTCGACGCCT
>JAKPXO010000425.1 GCA_029567505.1 Acidobacteriota bacterium | reverse complement strand
GGAGAGGCTCGCCCCGGCGAACGACATCGAGCGGGAGGCGCTCGACATCGTCTGGGAGATGCTGGGCCGCAAGGCGGTCGAGAAGCAGCCTCCGGGCAAGCCGGAGGACCCCAGGCTGAAGGAGCTCGCGGCGCTGAAGACGCAGCGGGCCCAGGAAGCCGAGCAGTCCCGCGTGCGCCTGAGCCGTGACGCGACGGCGGCGGGCGAGGCCGAGATGAAGAAGGTCCTCGAGGGGGCCTTCGCGGGAGCCAAGGAAGCCGGGGTGGACCCGAAGGTGCTCTCGGACATCTCGAGCGCGGTCTTCGGAGAGGTGCGGTCGCGGCTCGTGGAGCACCCGTTCTTCCAGCAGCAGTTTCAGCAGATTCTGAACGACGCGGCCCGGACGCCGGAGCAGCGGAAAGCCGACTGCGCGTCTCTGGTCTCGAGGTGGGCGAAACCCCTCCTCGTGGACCTGGCGCGGCAGCGGGTCCGCCCCTACACCCGGACGCTCGTGAAGACCAGCCAGAAGCGGATCGCGCACGCCAAGGATCTCTCGTCGCTGGCGGAGATCGGGGGCGGCCCGGCGAACGTCGGACGCCCGACCCCGGCTCTCCACGACATGAGCCTCGAGGACGCCGCGCGGACGCTCATGAGGTAACAGGAAATGGCGTTCATCGAATCCCAGGTGGCGGACCTCTACGCGGAGAAGGTCCGGAAGAAGAAGCCGCTCGTGGACCTCGTTCCGCGCGCGAGCCGGTTCTGGAAGTGGTTCGGCAAGGTGGCCGAGGTCGAGGTCACGGCGAACAACGACCTTCGGATCCCCGTGCGCGTCGGGGGAGGTGCGGCGATGAGCTACACCAACCTCGACACCGGGCGGGTCGGGCGCGGCGGGGCGCCGGGGTTCAAGCGGATGCTCTCCGCCCCCCGGGCGTTCAAGGTCGTGTCCGAAATCTCCCTCGCGGGCATCAAGCACACCGACTCGAGCGAGAAGGCGGTCGAGGACGCCTTCGCCTACGCGCTCGCGGACCACACCCGGGTCATGGCGGCCGGGTTCGACTCGCTGATCCTCAGCAAGGCCGGCGTTTTCGCGACGGTCACGACGGGGACCACGGGGACGACCCTGACCCTCAGCGACGTCCGGCACTTCGCCGAGGGGATGCCGCTCGTCCGGTACGACCCCACGTTCGCGACCCAGCGGACGACCACCAGCGGCGACGACCCGCGGGTGGAGAAGGTGAACCGGCTCACGAAGCAGATCGAGATCAGCGAGGGGTGGACGGGCGGGAACCAGGCGACGAAAGACGTCATCATGCTCGGCGGCCTCTCCGGCGAGACCCCCGCGAAGATGTTCTCGATCTACGACTTCCACGAGAACGCGGCGACGGGGACGGTCGGAGGCCTCTCCCGCGCCACCTACGACCAGCTCCGGACGGCCAGGGCGTCGGCGGGCTCCATGCTCAACGTCGTCCACGGCTACGCGGCGCAGTACGCCCTGGCGACGAAGCGCCCGGAGTTCGACTTCAAGCGCGACGCCGTCTGGATCGGCTCGCCCGGCGCCTTCGCGGGCAACGCGCTCGACGTCACCCAGCGGCAGCAGATCTTCTTCAACGTGAAGCAGGACACGGGCACGGGCGCCCGGAAGCCGGTGGACTACTCGTTCGACATCCTGTCGGACGGGACGTTCGTCGGCATCCCGACGATGCTCTCCGCCCACGCGGCGGACGACCGGGTCGACCTGCTCATCAAGAAGAACTGGGGCAAGCAGGTCACGCTCCCGCCGCAGCCCTACGACTTCGGCGGCGGGAAGTCCCTCTTCCCGGTCATCTCCAGCGTCGACCAGACGCCGACCTTCATGCTGCTCTTCGCCCACGTCGCGGAGTTCCAGGTCTACGACGTGGACCCGGGCAGCGAGGCCTACATCGACCAGATCGCGCTCCCGGCGGGGTGGTCTTCCCTCGCGTGATGGTGATGGGGGCTGAGGCACTCGCTTCGGTTGGCGGGGGGCTCGCGGTGGCGCGGGCCTCCCGCCCTCCCTTCCTCGTCCTTCCCGGCCGGCCGGCGGAGGAGGCGGTCGCGCGTCCGCGCGGCGTTCTCCAGGTGGGTCCGGAGCGTGGCCGGAAGGCGCCGAAGAAGTGGGCGGAGTGGTGCCTGAAGCTCGGCGGCCGGAACCTCTACGGGGAGCCCGTGCTCCGAATCGTCTGGTCCGAGGATCGCCGTTCGCTCGTGGGCGGGGTCTGGGGGAAGTGGGACGGTTCGGGGAACTGGCTCGGCGAGGCGCTCCGGTACGACTCGTCTCCGAAGTACCCGGGAATGGAGGAGCGCTGGCTCCTCGAGATGTGGATGCCCGCGGAGGCCTTCGGCGGGCGGGAGTGGTGGGACGGCTTCCACAAGCGGATGACGCCGTGGGGCGAGAGCTACCTCGTCCAGCCGGTCTACCCGTCGCGGGGCGAGTACGAGTCCATCGCGACGTTCTCCGACCCGGAGACGGGCGGCTACGCGGAGCCGACGGAGAGCGACCTCCCCGGCCTCTTCGGACTCCAGAAGGTCTGGCGCGAGAAGGACCCGCTGACGCGGTTCTACGAACTGCGGGAGCGGCTCGAGCAGCAGGAGAAAGCGACGAACGCGGCGGTCGACGAGGCCGCGCTCGAGGAGGCCCGGAAGCTCCGGGCGGAGACCTACGCGGAGCTGGGATGGCGCCCGCGCGTGTCTCTGGCGGGGCTCTCGGTGCCGAGAACAGGAGGAGAAGGGTGATCACGATCTTCAGCGTCTGCCACGACACGAGCCGGGACCGCGGGGGCATCGAGCTCCACGCCTCGGACCTCGGCTACTACTGGATCGACGGATGCGGGCTGCCGGGGCGGGAGCGCGTGCCGTACACCGTCTGCCGCGTCCCGGAAACGGTCTACGACCGGATCTACGTCGGCCGGGACGCCCCGGACGGCCGGACCCACATGCTCGAGCCGATCAACGGCCGCAAGCACGCGGAGGCGATCGCGGCCCCCTACGCCCATTGGGGCGTCGGGGTGGCGGCGGGCGACGAGCCGACGCCGGAGGAACTCGAGGCGGCGCGGTCGCAGTACCACGCCTACCTCCTCCAGATGCTCCAGGAGGGGAACAAGCTCTTGTTCGACACGCGGAACCCGGCGAGCATTCCCTACTTCGCG
>JAKPXO010000379.1 GCA_029567505.1 Acidobacteriota bacterium | reverse complement strand
CCCGCCCGCGGCGGCGACCTTCAGCACGGGCATTCCACCTTCGCGGCGAGGCGGGAGACGAGCGCGGCCACCTCGGCGCGGCGCTCGACGAGCGCCCGCGGCCCGACGACGAACGTCGCGCGGCTCGGGAGGATCGTCTCGATCTCGGCCAGGCCGTGCGCCGCCATCGTCGACCCGGTCTCGATCAGGTCGACGACGACGTCGGTCAGCTTCAGCGCCACCGCGAGCTCGACGGAGCCCGCGAGCGGGACGACCTCGTGCGGGACCTTGCGGCCGTCGAAGAAGCGCGCCGCGAGGCGCTGGTACTTCGTCCCGACGCGGACGGGGCGTCCGTTGGGGCGGAACTCCTCCCCCGCGCGCCCGATGAGCGAGAGGCGGCAGGCGCCGTACGGCAGCTCGAGCGGCTCGCAGACCTCCTCCCCCGACTCCTCGATCCGGTCGCTCCCGACGACGCCCGCGTCGGCGCCGCCGAACGCGACGTAGGTCGGGACGTCGTCGTCCTTCAGGAGGAGGAGCTCGAAGCGGCCGCTCCGGTCGGGGAGGAGGAGCCGCCGCCCGTCGCTTTCCGGAAAGTCGACGCCCGCGGCGCGGAGGAGGTCGAGCGTCTTCCCGAGAAGGCGCCCCTTGCCGGAAGCGATCCGGAACGGTCGCGGCGCGGCGGGTGCCGTTGCCGCCGCATCGACCGCGGAGGCGAGCGCCTCGAGGCCGACGCAGAAGCCAACGGCCGGGGCGGGAGGTCCGAAGCGCCCGAGGAGGCCGTCGTAGCGCCCGCCCGCGGCGAGGCTTCCGCTTCCGCCCGCCGCGTCGAGCGCGAACGTCAGGCCCGTGTAGTAGGGCGCGGCCGGGGCCCCGGCCAGGTCGACGACGACCCCGAGGCCGGGCCGCTCGTCTCGGGCCGCTCGCGCGGCTTCCGCGAGCGAGCGCGCTGCCTCGGCGAGCACCGGGAGGCGGAAGACGGGCGACTCCGGGTCGAACCCCGCGAGGAGCGCCGCGCCGATCTCCTCCGCTGTGGCGGGCGCCGCGCCCGCCGCCCGGAGCCGCTCCGTCAGCCGTCCGACGCGCCGTGCGCGCGCATCCGCGAGGGCCGCGTCGAGCGAGCTCTTCTTCCGGCTCACGAGGCCCGGCGCGACGGCGGAGAGAAGCGCGGGCAGGAGGCCCGCCCAGCCGAACGTCAGGACGAGCCTCTCCGCGGGGACCTCGGCCGCCGCCCCGAGGAGCGTCCGGAGCACACGCAGGTCGGCCTCGAACGAAGGGTCGCCGTAGAGCTCCGCGCCGACCTGCGCGAACTCGCGAGGCCGGCCGACGCCGGAGGGCTCGTCGCGGACGACGTCGCCGCGGTAGAAGAGCGCGATCGGCATCGGAAGACCCGCGAGGCGCGGCGCGACGACGCGCGCCGCCATCGGGGTGAAGTCGGCCCGGAGGGCGAGGAGCTCTCCCCCGCGGTCGACGAAGCGGTAGAGCCGCTCGTCCCCCTCGGCCGTGACACCGTCGTACGGGGCCGAGAAGTCGAGGACGGGAAGGACCGTCTCGCGGAAACCGGCGTCGGCGAGGACGCGGACGACGGAGTCCTCGAGCCTCCGGCGGCGCTCGGCGGATTCGAAGAGGAGGGCCTGGACGCCCCGCGGCAAGTTCGGGGAGGGAACGCTCATCGGGAGACCTCGAAGAGGGCGGAGATGCGTGACGGGAGCCGCGCGGCGAGCGATTCCGCGGTCGCCGGGCGTCCCGTGAAGAGCGCCGACTGCCCCGCGGCCTGCGCGAGGAGGAGCGTGAAGCCGTCGACGAGGCGGGAACCGTTCCGGAGCGCGAACCGCGCGAAGGCCGTGCCTCCCGGGCGATAGGGGGCGTCGACCGCCAGGACGCCCGGGCCGAGGAGCGCTCCCGCGCACGGGAGCGGGTCCTCGGCGTCGAGGCCGAGCGGGGTCGCATTGACGATGGCCGCATAGCCGACGCCGGCGCTCGTCGGGCTCGCAACGACCCGCGCCCCGCAGGAGGCGGCGAGCGTCGCCGCGCGCGCGGCCGTCCGGGCCGCGAGGTCGACGTGCCAGCCCCGCGCGACGAGCGCCTCGACGGCCGAGCGCGCCATCCCGCCCGCGCCGAGGACGAGCGCGGCGCCGTCCTCGGGGGCCTCGGGGATCGCGGCGAGGAGCGCGTCGCGGTCGGTGTTCGCGGACGCGACCGAGCCGTCGTCGCCGAAGAGGAGCGTGTTGCGCGTCTCGCCCGGCGCGCCCGCGAGCGCGCCGGCCGTTTCCTTGAACGGCACGGTCACCGACGCGCCGCGGAGCGGCAGGCCGAGCTCGTCGCACGCTTCGCGCAGCGGGCCGATCTCGCTCCCGAGCGAGCCGAGGGCGACGGGGACGTAGAGGAACGGCAGGCCGAGCTCCTCGAATCGCGCGTTGTGGATCGCCGGGGAGAGGGAGTGGGCGACCCGCCCGCCGAGGAGGGCGAAGAGCGCCTCGACGCGGCGCGGCCGGCCGACGGCGTAGACGTCGAGGAGGTCGGCGGCGAGGAGCTGCCCCGGCGCCGTCGCGCCCCCTTCGAGCGCGGTACCGAACGAGAGCGAGGCGCCGAGGTACGGCGACAGGGCTCGCGTGTGGAGACCGGCCTCGCCCATCCCGAACGCCGTGAGGCGACCCTCCGCGCCGCGCGCGGCCTGGAGGCGGAGGAGCCGGAGCGCGTCGCCGAGCCCCCGCGCCGCCACGACGAGCTTGGCGAAGCGGGCGCCCGTCGCCACGAGCCGCCCGGCGCGCTCCTCGAGGTCGGACGGGGTGCCGCCGAAGTCGTGGGCCGAGGCGACGATCCTCTCCCGCGGAAGGCCGAGGAGCCTTTCGCCGCCGAGCGCGAGCTCGACGTCGACCAGGTCGAAACCCGCGTCGAGCGCCGCGCCGAGGAGCTCGGCGGCTTCGGCCGCCGTCCCCGAGAAGCGTCCTCCCTCGGTCCGCGAGCGGAGCGTCGCGAGGAGCGTCCGCCCCGCGAAGGCCGCGCGGAGCGCCGGGAGGTCGGGCTTCTCCTCGAGCGCGTCGAGGCGCAGCTCGACGCCCGGCACCCGGGCGTCGACGAACGACGCGGCGCCCGCGAGGGTCGCGTTCGTCGCGCGGCCGATCGAGGCGAGAAGGAGCGTCCTTTCCGCAGTGAGAGCCAAAACGAAACCCCCTCGGTCGTCCGAGGGGGTCTCTGCGGTTCTGCTTCTCTATCCCGCGCCCTCGGACGACTCACGTCCGACGAGCGCGAGGCGCCCGCCGTCGCTATGCGTGATGCCAGTGCCAGAGGACCGGGGCGAACGTCATCGGGGGCGGATAGTGGGGGACGGCCCGGACCTCTGTCAACTCCTTCGGCGCCAGCGTGTCGAAGCTCCATGGAAATGTCACGGTGCCAGCTCGATAGAAATGTCCGGGCTGGGGGACCGGAATGGAGCAGGTTGTGGCGTTGAGCGGCAAGGAGCGGGAGCGGCTGGTAGAGCTCGAGCAGGTCAAGCAGGGCA
>JAKPXO010000375.1 GCA_029567505.1 Acidobacteriota bacterium | reverse complement strand
ACCGCCCGGCCGACGTGGCCGCCGCCGAGGACGAGGAGCCTCTCGGGGGGGACGAGCGGGTCGTAGAAGACGCCGGCCGCCTCGTCGAGGAGCGGGAGGCCGTGCTCGAGGGCGCGGCGCGCCGCCTCGGGGTCGGCTCCGGCGGGCGCGGCCGGAGCCCAGGCGCCCGACCGGTCCATCGCGCCGCTCTCGCCGGTCGCGGTCCGGCGCGCGAGAAGGACCCGCTCGCCGCGGCCGAGGAGCTCCCGGGCGGAGGCGTAGGCGGACTTCGACCCGAGCGGCTCGACGAGGATCAGGGCCGTCCCTCCGCAAACCATCTCGGGTCCCTCGGCCGCGTTCCCGAGCTTCTCGACCTCGAGGACGCGCGCCTTTCCGTCGGCGAGCGCCTCGCGAGCCGCGTCGAGGACGACGGCTTCGCCCCCGCCGCCGCCCACGGAGCCGGCGACGAGGCCGCGCTCGCCCGCGAGCATCCAGGAGCCGGGGTGGCGCGGAGCGGAGCCCTTCACCTGCATCACGGTGCAGAGGACGAGCGGCTCGCGCGAGGCGAGGAGGAGGTCGAGAAGGTCGAGGCTCATCCGGGCTTCCTCCTGCTGTAGGGGGTCCCGGCGAGCGGCAGCTCCGTCCGGAAGAGGCCGTCGCGGAGGAAGTAGGCGCCCGCGACCGCGGGGGCGGTCGGGATCGTGGCGATCTCGCCGAGCCCCTTGGCGCCACGGGCGAGCGGCGACGGGTTCTTCTCGACGATCACGGCTTCGATCGGCGGGACCTTCGCCGCCTTGAAGAGGCCGAGCGTGCCGTACTTCACCTGCGGCTCGCCCTCCTTCAGCGGGAAGTCCTCGGTGAGGGCGTAGCCGAGGCCCATGACGACGCCCCCCTCGATCTGCGACTCGACCTGGACGGGGTTGATCGCCCGGCCGATGTCGTGCGCCGCGACGACCTTCTCGAGCTTCCCGTCGGCGTCGAGGAGGACGACGTGGGCCGCGTAGGAGTAGGCGACGTGGCTCACCGGGTTCGGCTTGTCGGAGGCGAAGGGGTCGGTCACGCCCGAAAACTCGGCGCGATACTCCTTCCCCTCGAGCGCCTCGAGGGAGGCCGAGTCGAGGTCGGCCTTCAGCGCGCGCGCGGCGCGGCAGGCCGCCTCGCCCGTGAAGAGCGTCTGGCGTGAGGCCGTCGTCGTCCCGGCGTTCGGGGAAGTCGACGTGTCGGGCGGCGCGACGGCGACCTGCTCCCAACCGAGCCCGGTGATCTCGGCGACGAACTGCATCAGGACCGAGGCGAGCCCCTGCCCCATGCACGCGGCGCTCGTGTAGATCACGGCCTTCCCGCCCTCGACCTTCAGCCGCACGCGGCCGACGTCGGGGAGGCCGACGCCGATGCCGGCGTTCTTCAGCGCGACGGCGAGCCCCGCATCGGGCCGCCTCTCGCAGAGCTCCTTCACCGCGAGGAGGCATTCCTTGAGCGCCGTCCCGTCGTCGCAGACCTGCCCGTTCGGGAGGACGTCTCCCGGCCCGACGGCGTTCCGCCACCGGATCTCCCATGGGCTGACGCCGACCTCCTTCGCGAGGAGGTTCAGGCACGACTCGATCGCGAAGCACGACTGCGTGACGCCGAAGCCGCGGAACGCCCCTCCGGGCGGGTTGTTCGTGTAGACGCCCGTCCCGACCATCTCGACGTTCGGGATCGTGTACGGCCCCGCGCCGTGAGTGCAGGCCCGCTGGAGGACCGGGCCGCCCAGCGAGGCGTAGGCGCCGGTGTCGGCGAGGATGTGCGCCTTCACGGCCGTCACGCGCCCTTCGGCGTCGGCCGCCACCGTGTACTCCATCTCCATCGCGTGCCGCTTCGGGTGGACGCGGATCGACTCCTGGCGGTCGAGCGTCACCTTCACGGGCGCCCCCGTCTTCCAGGCGAGGAGGGCGGCGTGGTGCTGGACGATCAGGTCTTCCTTGCCGCCGAAGCCGCCGCCGACGTAGGCGCTGACGACGTTCACCTTCCCGGGCGCGACGCTGAGGACGCCGACGATCCCCTTGTGGTCGTCGTAGATGCTCTGCGTCCCGGTGTAGACGGTCATCGTGCCGTCGTCGTGCGGGACGGCGAGGGCGCTCTCGGGCTCCATGAAGGCGTGCTCCGTCTCGGGCGTCCGGAAGGTCTTCCGGATCACGTGCGCCGCGGAGGCGATCGCGGCGTCGGGGTCGCCGCGCTTCAGCACGGTCTTCGCGAGGAGGTTCCCCTTCGGGTGGAGCTTCGGTGCGTCGTCGTCGAGAGCCTTCCGCGCGTCGACGAGGGGCGGGAGGACCTCGAAGTCGAGGCGGAGGCGCTTCACCGCCTCCTTCGCGATCTCGCGCGTCTCGGCCGCGACGAGGGCGATCGCGTCGCCCACGTACCGCGTCTCCTCGCCCACCGCGATCATCGCCGGCCAGTCGGGGACGATGTGCCCCTGGAAGCGTTCGCCCGGGACGTCGGCCGCGGTCATCACCGCCACGACGCCCGGCATCGCGAGCGCCTCGGTCGCGTCGATGCCGAGGACCTTCACCCGCGCCTTCGGCGGGCGGAGGACGGCCCCGTGAAGCATCCCCGGGACCTTCATGTCGTCGACGTACTTCGCCGCGCCGACGACCTTCTCGCGGGCGTCGGCCCGCAGGACCTTCGCGCCGACCGAGAGCGGGACGTCGTGCTCGTCGGGCGGCTCGGTCCCTTCGCGAAGGAGCCGGGCGGCGTCGAGGATTCCCTTCTCGATCTTCACGTAGCCGGTGCAGCGGCACATGCTGAGCTGGAGCGCCTTCGCGACGTCCTCGGAGGCCGGCTCGGGGTTCGCGTCGACGAGCCCCTTGGCCGTCATTACCATCCCCGGCATGCAGAAGCCGCACTGGACGGCGCCCGCGTTCGCGAAGGCCCAGGAGTAGACGTCCTTCTCGCGCTCGGTGAGCCCCTCGACGGTCACGACGCTCTTCCCGGCGACCTTCGCCGTCGTCGTGAGGCAGGAACGGGTCGGCTTGCCGTCGACGAGGACCATGCAGGCCCCGCACGACCCCTCGGAGCAGCCGTTCTTCACCGAGGTGAGGTCCAGCTCCTCGCGCAGGAACGTCAGGAGCTTCACGTCGTGCGAGGTCGTGACCTCCTTGCCGTTCACGCGGAAGGAGGCCGCCGCCGCCCCGCCCGGGGCCGCGTCCTTCGGCCGTTCCACCTGCGTCGTCGACATGGGGCACCTCCCGTGGCGGGTCCAGTCTAGGGCCTTGCGGCCCGGTTCGGAGCGATCCTCAGCGGGCCACGGTGAGGATCGTCCCGACCTCCTCGGGCGCCCGGCCGACGACGGCCTGGTAGTGGCCGCGGTCGGTCGCCCCCTCCGTGATCATCAGGAGGACGGTCTTGTCGGGGCCGAGGAGACCGGCGTCGCGGAAGGCCGCCGTCGCGTCGTCCTCGGCGAGCGCCGCGAGCGCCCCGAGGGCCGCCGCGCCCGTCTCCCCCGCGACGACGCCCGAGCCGGCGAGGCCCCGCATCCCCTCTCTCGCGCGCTCGTCGCCGATCGAGACCATCCAGTCGACACCCGTCGAGACGCGCGGCCAGGCGACGGGGGAGGGCAACCCGCAGTTCAGGCCGACCATGATCGAGCGGTGCGGGCCGGGGACGGCGGTCATCTCGCCCGCGGTCGCGGAAGCCTGGATGCAGTTCGCGTCCGCCGGCTCGACTCCGACGAGCGCGCCCGTCCAGGGACGGCTCCGGTAGTAGCTGACGGCGGCCGACATGAACGCTCCGACCCCCATAGGGACGATCACGACGTCCGGCGCGCCGACGCCCGCGGCCGCGAGCGCCTGCTCGATCTCCAGGAAGATCGTCGTGTAGCCGTCGACGACCCGGCGCGGCGTCACGTCGTATCCGGGCCACGAGGTGTCGGAAATGACGAGGCAGCGGTCGCTCGCCTCTTCGGCGGAGCGGGCGACGGCGGCGTCGTAGTCGCCGTCGACGACGGTCACCTCGGCCCCCTCGTTCTGGATCGCGTGGATCCGGGCCGGGACCGTCCCCTTCGGGACGAAGATCCGGCAGGAGAAGCCGAGGAGCCGCGCCATGAAGGCGACGGCCCGGCCGTGGTTGCCGTCGGTCGCCGCCGCGAACGAGAACGGGCGCAGGTAGGCGATCCGGCGGGAGAGGTCGTTGACGTTCGCCCACGGCTCCGGGTCGAAGCCGAGGTGGTCGCAGAGCGCCCGGTACGATGCCCACGACGCGCCGAGGATCTTGAAGCTCGGGAGACCCAGCCGCTGCGTCTCGGCCTTCACGAGGACCCGCTTCACGCCGTACTTCGCCGCGAGGTCGGGTCCGTCGTAGAGCGTCGTCGCGCTGTAGGCAGGCATCCGACGGTGAAACGTCCAGACGGACGGGTCGGGCGCCGGCCAGCGTTGCTCCGGCTTCGCGAGGGGGTTCTTCAGGAGCGTCGCTTCGGCGGCGGCTGTCGGCCTCATCGGGGGTCTCCTCGGCGCGTGGCGGGGTGGCGCTCGGGACTTCGGTTCAGGGGACGACGTGGGTGCCGGTCCGCCCGGCGAGCGCCTCGCCGAGGTGGGCCGGGTCGGTGATGATCGCCTCGCGCCCGCCCCCTTCGAGGAAGGCGATGACGGCCTGGATCTTCGGGAGCATCGACCCCGGCTTGAAGTGCCCCTCGGCGCAGTAGCGCTTCGCGTCGGCCAGGGTCATTCGGTCGAGATCATGCTGGTCGGGCTTGCCAAAGTTCAGGCAGACCTTCTCGACGGCCGTGGAAATGACGAGGAGGTCGGCCCCGAGCTCCCGCGCGAGGAGGCTCGAGGCGTGGTCCTTGTCGATGACAGCAGCCGCGCCCGTCATCCGCCCGGTGCCATCGTCGACGACGGCGATCCCGCCTCCGCCGGCCGCCACGACGACGAAGCCGGCGTCGAGGAGGCTCTTCACCGCTCCGAGCTCGAGGATCGCCTTCGGCACGGGAGAGGCGACGACGCGCCGCCAGCCCCGGCCGGAGTCCTCGACGACGTCCCAGCCGTCCGTCTCGCGGTGGTGCTCGGCCTGCTCCTTCGTCAGGAACGAGCCGATCGGCTTGTTCGGCTTCGCGAAGGCGGGATCGGCCCGGTCGACGAGGCACTGCGTGACGACCGTCGCCGTCCCCGTCTTCGCGCCGAGTTTCCGGAGCTCGTTCCCGAGTGCGAGCTGGATGTGGTAGCCGAGCGCCCCCTGCGTGTCGGCGACACAGGAGTCGAGCGGGACCATGTGGAGCTCGTGGGCGGCGAGCTCGGAGCGGCGGAGGATGAAGCCGACCTGCGGCCCGTTCCCGTGCGTGATGACGAGACGCAGGTCGCCGCCGGCGACGAGCGGCGCGATGTGCGCGCACGTGTCGGCCGCGGCCTGGTACTGGTCGGGCACCGTCTGGTGCTCCTTGTCGGTGATGAGGGAGTTGCCTCCGATGGCGATGACGGCCGTACGGGTCACGGGAGCCTCCTGTCGGCGCAGCGGACCGCCGCGCGCGTCGTGTGGTGAGGGCGGGGGAGCGGCCTCAAAAGCGCTCCCAGAGGGCTGTCGCGAGGCGGCGGCTCTCGGCCGCGAGGGCCTCCTCGTCGACGTCGATCTCGAGCCGGCGGCCGTGCATGAGGACGCGGCCGCCGCAGATCGTCGTGTCGACGACGGCCTGCGAGAGACCGAAAACGAGGTGGCCGAGGACGGTCGCGTCGTTCAGCGGGGTCGGCGGGAGGTAGTCGACGAGGATCACGTCGGCCGCGGCCCCCTCGGCGAGCGTGCCGATCGGGAACCCCCAGAGGGCCGAGGCGATCCGCGGGTTCTGGACGAACAGCGCCCCCGTCAGCTCGAGGAAGCCGCAGGTCGGGCTCTCCTGGTGGAGGTGCTGCGCCCAGAGGCCGACGCGGAGCTCCTCGAGCATCCCGACGGTCATCGCGTCGGTCCCGAGGCCGACGGGGACGCCCCGGCGGACGAGCCCGACGACGTCGGCGATGCCGACGGCGTTGTTCAGGTTCGACTGGGGGTTCGTGACGACCCACGCGCCGCTGGCGGCGAGGGCGTCCTTGTCGGCGTCGTCGCAGTGGACGGCGTGGGCGGCGATGCTCCCCGTCCCGAGGATGCCGTGGTCGATCAGCCGCCGGGCCGACGACTTCCCGTGCTTCGCCCGGTTCGCGGCGACGTCGGAGGCCGCCTCTGCGACGTGGACGTGGAAGCCGACGCCGAGGTCGCGCCCCACCCGCGCGGCCTTCCCGAGCGTCTCGTCCGAGAGCGTGAAGGCGGCGTGGAGACCGAAGAGGGCGCGAAGCTGCGGGTCGCTCGCCGCGGCGCACTCGCGGGCGAAGGCCGCGTTCTCCTCGAGCCCCTGCTCCGTCACCGCCGCGCCGTCGCGGTCGGAGACCTCGTAGCAGAGGCAGGAGCGGAGACCCGACTCCTTCACGGCCTTGGCGATCCGCCCGAGCGAGCCGCAGATAGCCCCGGGGCTCGCGTGGTGGTCGACGAGCGTCGTCGTCCCCCTCCGGATCGCCTCGACGAGGATCACCCGCGCGCTCACCTCGACGTCGTCGAGAGAGAGCTTGCGGTCGAGGCGCCACCAGAGGTTCTCGAGGATTTCCTGAAAGTTCGCGCTCGGCGCGGCCTTCCCGAGGCCGCGCACGAGCGTCGAGTAGAAGTGCATGTGGGCGTTGACGAGCCCGGGGAGGACGACCTTGCCGCGGGCGTCGATCTCGCGGTCGAAGGGGCCGGGGATCTCTCCGGCGGGGGCGATCCGCGCGATGCGGCCGCCTTTGACGAGGAGGTCGTGTCCCTCGAGGACCCGGCAGGGCTCCCCGAGCGTGACGAGCGTGCCGTTCCGAATCAGGAGCCGCATCGGGTCCTCCTTCGGGAGAGGGGGAGTCCCGGCCTCACCCGAGGCCGACCTCCGCGTTGAACTCCTCGATGAGGCGGTCGAAGTGGACGACCTCGTCCTCGAAGAGCTCGCGCCAGTACTCCGGGTCCCACTGGGCCTGGATCTCCTCGTAGGTCTTTCCCTGCTGCTCGACCCACGTGTAGTACTTCAGGTTGTGGATCGCCTTGCGGTCCTGGTAGGTCAGCTCCTTGAAATTGTCCGTCGCCTGCCGCTCGAGGCTCCCCGTGAACGTCCGGGCCGCGTCGACCGCGGTGAAGGCGCCGCGCTCGGCCGTCAGCTCCGCGAGGCGCGAGAGGTACATCTCCGCGCTGTCCGTGAAGACGGTGAGGACGACGTCGTTCTCGTCGAGCTCCCAGTACTTCGCGGCCTTGATCGCGGCGAGCGTGTTGCAGATGCCGCTGATGCCGAGGAGCGGGAGCTGCGCGACGGTGTCGGCGGAGACGCCTGAGGAGGCGAGCAGCTCGCGGCCGGCCGGCTCGTTGAAGAGTCGGAGGAGGCGCATGCAGTCCTCGTCGTCGATCGCGGCGACGGCGTCGGTGTTCCTCACGTTGTGGACCCACGGGACGTGCTTGTCGCCGATCCCCTCGATTCGGTGGTCGCCGAAGCCGTTCCGGAGGAGGGTCGGGCACTGGAGCGCCTCGGTTGCGACGGTCTTCACGCCGGGGACCTTCGCCTTGAGGTAGTCGCCCGCGGCGATCGTCCCGGCGCTCCCGGTCGCGCTGACCCAGCCCGCGAGGCGCGACTTCGGCCCGCGGACCGCCTGGAAGGCCTCCTCGACGGCGGGCCCGGTGACGTTGTAGTGCCAGATCGGGTTGCCGAACTCGTCGAACTGGTTGAAGACGACGTGCACCGGGTCCTTCTTCAGCTC
>JAKPXO010000365.1 GCA_029567505.1 Acidobacteriota bacterium | reverse complement strand
GCCGCCCTCGCACTCGCACTGCCGCGCGACGTCGTACACGAGGTTTCCCCAGGGGCGGCGCGCCCGGGAGAAGGGCCCGTCGTCCGGCGGGTCTACCTGGACGAGCCGCCGGCGCGCGCGAGGAGCTCGTCCGGCGACCCTGGCGGCGCCGTGGAGGGCCGCCTCGGGCTCGAAGTGCCGGTGCGCGGCCACCTGAAGCGGCAGCCGTACGGGCCGGCGCAGAGCCTAAGGCGCTGGGTCTACGTCGAGAGCTACGAGGCTCGCCGCTGGATCGCGCCGCGACCGCTGCGGCTGGTAGTCCGCGAGGGGCCAGGAACCTAGGAGCTGGGGCTGGAACCTAGGAGCCGGGCCAGCTCCCCGTAATGGGGTCTCGTCGCCGCGGCCGCCAGTCCGGGAGGCCCCCCGAGGAAAGTCTGAAGCGCCCCGAGGAAAGTCGCGCGGCCGAACCCCGCATGAACAGCGGGTTGCTACACGTTTTGTAGCACCCGCTACGCCCTTTGTGGCGGCCGAGCACGCGAGGGGAGGGGGGAGTCGAAGGGGGGAGCAGAGCCTCAAGTCCGGGTCAACACGTGGCCTTCTCCCCCCTCCCCCCCCCGTCCGCCAGTCCCAGACTCTGCTCCGTGGGCGGAGCAGACCCCCTTTCGGAGCGCCATGCTGCCCCCCGACCATCGGATCGAAAGGAGATCCGATGTTTCGATTCAGCGAGTGGCAGGAGAAGGGTCACGACTTCAGCCGGTGGCAGCGGCACTTCGCGGCGCGTGCGGTCCGGACGGAGGTCCGCCCATGCGCGCACGGCATGGTCGCCCTCTTCCGAGACGGGGCCGAGTCGGTCGACGAGGAAGCGCTCAGTCCGTTCGAGGTCTCGCGCGTGGCCTACGAGCGGCGCTACGGCTGCGAGTGCGGCTGGGTCCAGGACTGGGAGAAGCGTCGCGGGAGGAGACCGGTGGTCGCCGGGCGCAAATAGGGATTTGCGTTACCCCTGACGCGCCGATGTCGGCCACGGTTGCGCCGTGGCCGACCAGCTCGTCTCTCTCGGGCTGACCGAGATCGCGCAGGAGATCGCGGGCGAGCCGTCTCTCTTCGCCCGCCGCGCCGCCCCCGTCTCGGATCCAGGTCCCGACCTGCCGTACGAGTCGGACGTCATCGCGCCGTCGGCCAACCTCGGCCGCGAGATCACCCCGAACGACCTCGTCACCGCACGGACGCAGGCGCGGGCCGGTAAGCCGAAAGCGTGGTTCGAGATCTTCGACGAGATGGTCCGGAACGGGCCGGGCCCTCAGATCTCGAAGGCGAAGCTGGCGCTCTCCTCCGCGACGATCGCGTTCCTGCCGCCGGAGGAGCTTCGGGGCGAGACGGACACCTCCCCCGACGCGAAGCTCGCGCGGACGATCGCGAAGCTCGCGGCAGGGCAGTTCGGACCGCGGATGCCGGCGACCCTCGACCACTGGTTCGAGAAGGTCTCTCACGGCGTCGTCGGGCTGCACGTCATGGTCGAGCCGCGCGGGCTCGAGGGGAAGTACGAGCGGATCGTCGAGCTCGAGAAGATCCCGGCCAGGCGCTTCGAGATCAACTCCGAGACCCGGGCCTGGGAGTACCGGCCGTTTCCGAACGACGCGACGACGGCCCCGTGCGCGCCCTTCGTCGCCGCGGGGAGCCTCGCCGTCTTCCGTGCGGGGGGCGGCTCGGTTCCGCTCGACATGGCCGGCCTGAACTTCCAGTGCGTCGTCCCCTGGTCGTTCGCGTCGTTCGCCCACCGCCACCTTGCCCGCCTCTCCGAGCTCTTCGGCATTCCCTGGCGCGTCATCCACTACGACGAGACGAAGAAGGGGCAGAAGGAGCTCGCGCAGCGGACCGCCCAGAAGATGGGCGCGGCCTCCTGGGGCGCCTTCCCGAAGGGGATGGAGGTCGACATCAAGGCCGCCCTCTCCGGGACCGGGGCGGGCGAGGTCCAGGAGAAGCTGATCCGGATCGCGGACCGGACGTACGACCGGGTCTACCGCGGGCATTCCCAGGCCTCGAACGTCGAGGTCGGGGCCGGCTCGAGAACCTCGACCGAGGAAGCCGGGCAGCAGTCGCGCGAGATCGACCAGGCGCGGGCCGTCGAGGCCGCGATGGACCTCCGCGAGGGCCTGATTCGCCCCTGGGTCCGCCGGAACTGGGGCGAGGACGCCGCCGCGCGCCTGTGCCCCGTCATCGAGATCGAGGTCAGGGAGCGCAAGGACGGGGAGAAGCTCGCGAAGACCGCGGAGACGCTCGTCAAGGCGGGCGCGACGACGATCGACGAGGAGGCCCTCGTCCGGGCGTGCGGCATCCCGTTCACCCGGGACCCGGCGAAGGCGATGCAGCCGCCCGTCGCCGCCCCCGCAGGCGCAGGGCAGCCGGAGAAGCTCGCCCGGGTCGTCCCCTTCCCGTCGCGGTTCGCCGCAGGCGAGGACGACGAGGAGGCC
>JAKPXO010000347.1 GCA_029567505.1 Acidobacteriota bacterium | reverse complement strand
TTCGGGACGGTGAACACCCACTGGGCATGGCCGACGTCGGCGACGACCTCGTCCTTCAGGAAGGCTGCGAACTCGGCGGCGCGCTTGGCGCCGCAGGAAGGGCAGAGGCCACGTCCCTTGCAGGAGAAGGCGAGCAGGTACGCCTCCCCGAGCCCGTGCAGGGCCATGAGCCCGAGCATCGAGAGCGCCTCCCCGTGTCCCCAGCGCGCGGCCCTCTCGAACCAGGGCCTCGCCTCGGCGTAGTCCGGCGGCGCCTCTCTCGTCCCCTCGAACGCCATCCGCCCCAGCTCGAACTGCCGGCCGATCTCGAGCGGCCTGCGCGCCGCGGCGCGATACGCATCCAGCGCCTCGCCGGATCCACCGGGCGAGTCGGCCGGGCCGAGCGGAAGACGCCCTCCGCGGACCCTCAGCTCCATCCTCGTCCCGGGGAGCAGGTCGCGCAGGCGCTTCTCGACAACCTTGCCGACCGCGAACGACACCTGCCGCTCGCGGTCCGTGCCCCGCATCGACCAGCACGCCGGGCAGAACTCGAAGGCGAGCCCTTCGCCCTCGGGCTCGTAGCGCGTCCGGTCGCACCCGCACGTCTCGCAGACGGCGCATCTCGCGCCGGAAGTCCGCCACGTGAGCGTCCGCCCCCCGTGGAGGTGTCGCACGACCGCGGGCAGCTCGCGGCCGTCCCCGTTCTCGATGAGCGCGACGAGCGTTTCGAGGACGCCCTTGTAGGTGTCCTTCAGGACACGGGCGGCCTCACCGTCACGGCCGCTGGCCCAGTTGAGCATCGGGACCTCCGTTCCTCCGCGAAGGGCGGAGTCGCCGTGATGGTTGGACCGGATGGGGGACAGATGGAGTCCGGGTGTGATCCAGGACTGGCAGCACCTCGCCTGTCGGCTCCGGCGCCAGCTCGGGGCCAGGTCGAGGCCAACCCCGCTCGAGGAAACGCGGCTTCTCGGAGAACTGGTGCTCTACGAAAAGTTTCCCCGCCTTCCCCACGGACACCATCTGTCCGGGTATCGGGGGGAGCTTGATCGGCGTGCGCGCTCGACATCCAACCCGGGCGGTCGGCCCGCGAAGGAGGGGAGATGAAGTACTTCGACGCCCCCCTCGCCGTTGCGCTCGCCACCGCCCCGAACCTCACCTGGAAACTCGGTCTCAGCCCGGACGAGCTCCTTCCGGCGATGTTGGCGGCGGTCTTCAATGCGCTCGAGGCGCATGGGCCGGCGCTGCAGAGGGTCTCGACCGGGGCGCTGGCCCCCGAGGCCGTGCTCGAGTCGTGACCGAGAACCGAACCCGCGTAGGAAGTCTCGGAAGCCGGGGCGGCTGATTCTCGTCCGGGCTGGACGGAATGGGCTGCGGGCGGCCAGACTCTGGCTCCACGGGATTCGCCACGAGGTCAAACGGGAGGCCTAACGGTTGCAGATCGGCACGGCAGACATTCTCGCGCGGGGAGTGAGGGAGGCGGCGAGCCGCTACTACCGACTCGTCCTGCTCGTCGGCATGGCCGGGGCGGGAAAGTCGGTTGCTCTCGGGGCCCTCGGGTCCAACCCCACGCCTCGCCTTTCCCTCGGCTCTGCCCTCGGCGCCCGCCTCCTCGAGCTGAGCCGGCGCCAGCGGGCCCTGGACTGCGCCAGGCTCCTCGAGTCGATCCTCGACGAGACCGGGGCCGACCCCGTCGCCCTCGACAATCTCGAAATCCTCTTCGATCCGGCCCTTCAGCAGGACGTCCTCCGTCTGCTCCAGGGCCTTTCCCGGAACCGGACGATCGTCGCCGCCTGGCCGGGCGAGTACGTCGACGGCGTGCTCTCGCACGCCGAATCGGGCCATCCCGAGTTCGTTCGCTACACGAATCCTGAAGCCGTGCTCGTCAACCTCCCGCCCCCGGGCTCCCACACTCCCTGATACGCGAGGCCCCATGCGCTATTCCGAGCTGATCCACTTCGAGCCGATCGAATCCGTCGTCCAGCTGCGGCGGGCCGACAAGAGTGACGAGGCGAAGAACCTCGTCCGAGCCTTCGTGATCTCAGACCGGATGGCCGAGCAGCTCACGGACCTCGTCTTCCCCGAGCTGCAGTTCGAGGTGCCCCACGACAACAAGGGGGTCCTGGTCGTCGGGAACTACGGCACCGGCAAGTCCCACCTGATGGCCGTGATCTCGGCCGTCGCGGAGGACGCCGCGACCGCGAAGCTCCTCACGAACGCGAAGGTGGCGGACGCGGCGAAGCCGATCGCCGGGAAGTTCAAGGTCCTCCGGGCCGAGATCAACACCCGGATGTCGCTTCGCGACTTCGTCTGCAACACGCTCGACGCGAAGCTCGGCGAGCTGGGAGTCGACTACCGGTTCCCCTCGGAGCAGAAGGTCCTCAACCCGAAGGACGCCTTCGCCGAGATGATGGCGGCCTTCCACGAGAAATACCCCAAGCACGGGCTCCTCTTCGTCCTCGACGAGCTGCTCGACTACCTCCGGTCGAGAAAGCAGCTCGAGCTCATCCAGGACCTGAACTTCCTCCGCGCCGTCGGGGAGTTCTGCTCGGGGTCCCGCTTCCGGTTCGTGGGGGGCGTCCAGGAGAGCCTCTTCGACAGCCCGAGCTTCCAGTTCGTGGCCGAGACCGTTCGGCGGGTCAAGGACCGCTTCGAACAGGTCCGAATCGCTCGGGAGGACGTCGCCTTCGTCGTCTCCCAGCGCCTCCTGAAGAAGGACGCGAAGCAGGAAGCCCGAATCCGTGAGCACCTCCTGAAGTTCGCTCCCCTCTACGGGTCGATGAACGAGCGGATGGACGACTTCGTCCGCCTCTTCCCGGTCCATCCGGCCTACCTCTCCACCTTTGAGGGCGTCCGCCTCGCCGAGAAGCGCGAGGTGTTGAAGACGATCAGCGCGGAGATCCGGAAGCTCGTCGACCAGACCGTACCCGCGGACTCCCCGGGCCTCGTCGCCTACGACAGCTACTGGAAGACGCTGAAGGACAACCCCTCGTTCCGGGCGGTGGAGGACATCAGGAAGGTCGTCGACAAGGCGGATGTCCTGGAAGGGCGCATCCAGCAGTCGTTCACTCGGCCGCAATACAAGCCCGTCGCACTTCGCATCGTCAACGCCCTGGCCGTCCATCGCCTGACGACGGGAGACATCTACGCCAAGCTCGGCGCAACCGCCGAGGAGCTTCGCGACGACCTCTGCCTCCTCATGCCGATTCCGGAAAGGGAAGCGGAGTTCCTCCGGTCGGTCGTCGAGACCGTCCTCAAGGAAATCCTCAAGACCGTCAGCGGCCAGTTCCTCAGCTTCAACAAAGAGAACGGCCAGTACTACCTCGACATCCAGAAGGACGTCGACTTCGACTCGCTCATCGAGAAGAGGGCCGAGGGTCTCGCCCCCGACCGGCTCGACCACTACTACTTCGAGGCGCTCGCCCGCGTCCTGGAATGCGTCGACCAGACCTACCGGAGCGGCTTCCGGATCTGGGAACACGAGCTCGAGTGGCTCGAGCGCAAGGCCGGGCGCAGCGGCTATCTCTTCTTCGGCGCCCCGAACGAACGACCGAACACGACGCCTCCGCGGGACTTCTACCTCTACTTCATCGAGCCCTACGACCCGGTCTACTTCAAGGACGAGAAGAAGGCCGACGAGGTGATCTTCCGGCTCAAGGACCGCCCGGAGGGGTTCGAGGGGCCGCTGAAGCTGTTCGCCGGGGCCCGCGAGCAGGCCGCGGCGGCCTCGGGCGCGAACCGGAAGATCTACGACGAGAAGGCGACCGAGCATCTCAAGCTCCTGACGTCCTGGCTCGCTGCGAACGCTCCGACCCACCTCGAGGTAACCCATCAGGGCCGGACGAAGCTCCTCGCCGACGTCGTCCGGGGGAAGGCCCCCGCGAGCTTCGACCGGTCGTCCTTCCGCGATACGGCGAACCTTGCCGCATCGCTTCTCCTGGCCTCGCACTTCGCCGACCGCGCCCCTGAGTACCCCACCTTCACGATGCTCGTCACCCGTGCGAGCCGGGTCCAGGCCGCCACGGACGCCTTGAAGTGGATCGGCGGAGGAGGGAAGACGAAGCAGGGAACGGCCGTCCTCGACGCCCTGGAGCTTCTCGACGGGGACGTCCTTCGGCCCCGTGAGTCCCGCTACGGAAAGAACGTTCTCGAGGCGTTCTCCCAGAAGAGCGCGAACCAGGTTTTGAACCGGAACGAACTGATCCGGGAGGACGGTGCGATCGAGTACTGGTTCCCGTTCCGGGTGGAGCCGGAGCTCCTGGGGGTCGTCCTCGCCGCGCTCGTTCACGCCGGGGACGTTGTCATCAGCCTCCCGGGCCGCAAGCTCGACGCGAGCGGGCTCGACGCCCTCTTGAAGATCCCCGCCGACGAACTGGCCGCCTTCAAGCATCTCGAGCGCCCGAAGGACCTCCCGCTGGCGCCGCTCCAGGAGCTCTTCGATCTCCTCTCCCTCCCGCGGGGCCTCATCGTCAACCCGGCGAACCGCGAGGACGGAGTCCAGAAGCTCCACGTGGCCGCCGCTCAGCGGATCGAGCAGGCCATTGCCGCCCTCCAGAGCCTCGACTCGGGCCTCAGCTTCTGGGGCCGGCCTGTCGTGCCCGAGAAGGAGCGGACGGCCTGGGCCTCCCAGATCCGCGACCTGAAGTCCTTCCTCGAGTCGCTCCAGCCCTACAACACGGTCGGCAAGCTGAAGAACTTCCCGCACGACGTCGCGGCGATCCAGGCCCGCCGCAGTGCGTTGGCAACGGTCGAGTCCGTCTCCACCCTGGCGGCCCTCTGCCAGCAGCTCAGCCCACTGACGGCCTATCTCCAGACGGCGGAGGCCATCCTCCCGGTGGAGCACCCCTGGGTCACGACGGTCCGGGCCGCGAAAGACGAGCTCGTGGGTCGCCTCGCGACCCCTAAGGGCCGGGTGGAAGCCAGCCTGCGACGGGACGTCGAGGTCCGCCTCGCGGAGCTGAAGGCGGAATACCAGGCCGCCTACCTCAAGCTGCATGGCCAGGCCCGCCTCGGCGCGGAGGCCGACAAGAAGAAGGTCGCTCTCCTCAGGGACCCGCGGCTGGCCCAGCTCCAGAAACTCGCCAGCATCGAGATCCTTCCCTCGCATCAGCTCCAGGAGATTCAGAACCGGCTCCTGGGCCTCAAGACGTGCCTTTCTGTCGCCCAGCAGGAGCTCGACTCCGCCCCCCACTGCCCCCACTGCGGTTTTCGCCCCGCGGAGGAGGCGATTTCCGCCGCCCCGGGCGGAGTCCTTGGGGAGGTCGACGAGAGGCTCGACAAGCTCGTCCACGACTGGACGACGACCCTCCTCGACAACCTCTCCGATCCGACGATCTCGGGGAACATCGAGCTCGTGACGGATCCGAAGGGGAAGCAGGCCCTCCAGGCCTTCCTCCGGAAGAAGAACCTCCCCGAGCCCGTGGACAGTCACCTCGTGAAGGCTCTCCAGGAGGTCTTCTCCGGTCTTCAGAGAGTGGCGCTGGCCCGAGAGGCCCTCGTCGCCGCCCTTGGGAAAGGTGGCGCCGCAAGCACGCTCACCGACCTGAAGGAACGACTCGACTCCTTCCTCGCCGATGCGTGCCGCGGAAAGGACCCCTCGAAGGTCCGAATCGTCCTCGAGTAGCCAGCGAAGCAAGGAGAACCCCGTGGCGAAGACCCCGAAACGATCTCAGTCCGCGAGCCGCCGCTTGTTTCTCGATGCCACGGGGCAGACGGAGTTCTTTGAAAAGTCGGTCGAGCAGGAAGCCCTCGAGGCCAAACCGGTTGAATGCCTCGGGATGACCTTCCCGAGCGACGAGGCCCGGCTTGAGTACTTCCTCGGAAAGCTGCGCGAGAAGCTGAGAGACCCCGACTTCCGGAAGATCGAGGGGTTTCCGATCGGCGAGGACGAAGACATTCTCCGAATGTCGGACCCGCCCTATTACACCGCCTGCCCGAACCCGTTTCTCGAGGACTTCGTTCGCTTTCACGGGCGTCCCTTCGACCCGACGGAGAAGTACCACCGGGAGCCGTTCGCCGTTGACACGACTGTCGGCAAGACGGACGCGCTCTACAAGGCTCACGGCTATCACACCAAGGTCCCGCACCTCGCCATCGTCCCGTCGATCCTCCACTACACGAAGTCCGGTGACCTGGTCCTCGACGGTTTCTGCGGGTCGGGGATGACCGGCGTGGCGGCGCAATGGTGTGGCGCCGCGCCGGCCGACTACCGGCGCGAGCTGGAGGCGCAGTGGAAGGCCGAGGGCCGGACGAAGCCGGACTGGGGGGCGCGGCGCGCGATCCTGAACGATCTCGGGCCAGCCGCGACCTTCATCACCGCCGGCTACAACCTGCCCTTCGACGTGCGCGCGTTCGAGAGAGAGGCCCGCCGCATCCTCGACGAAGTCGAGGCCGAGCTCGGCTGGATGTACGAGACGACCCACAAGGACGGAAGGAAAGGCCGGATCAACTTCACCGTCTGGAGCGAGGTCTTCGCCTGCCCGGAGTGCAGCGGGGAGGTCGTCTTCGTCGAGCAGGCGCTCGACAAGAAGACGAAAAAGGTGAAGGACGAGTTTTCATGCCCGGGATGCGGGGCGAAGGTTAGCAAGGACCTGCTTGAGCAGCTCTTCGAGACCGTCCCCGATCCAGCCACGCGGCGGCCGTGGAAGCGAATCAAGTTCGTTCCGGTCATCATCAACTACGACGTCGGGGCGAAGACGTTCGAGAAGAAACCCGATCATGGCGACCTCGCAATACTAGAAAGGATCGGTGGCCTCCCGCTTCCGGCTGAGGTTCCGACGACCGCGATCCCGCTGGAGCAGATGTACCACGGGACCCGACTCGGGCCGAAGGGGTTCAAGGCCATTCACCATTTGTTCCTTGCACGACCGGCCCAAACGCTCGCGGGCCTCTGGAAGAGAGCAAGGAGTGGAACGGACCGCACTGCCGAGAGGTGGAACAAGTTCTTCGTGGAGCAGGCCGTTTGGGGTATGTCCGTGCTCGCACGCTATGCACCGACTCATTACTCCCAAGTCAACCAGTACCTCAACGGTGTTTACTACGTTGGTTCCCAAGTCGTCGACGTCTCTCCGGGATACCTGCTGGGCGGGAAGATCACGAGAACCAAGAAGGCGTTCTCGGCGTTCTCCGGCCGCGGCGGACATGCCGTCGTGGAGACTTCGACCTGCGAACGCCTCGGCCTCCGTCAGGACTCGATCGACTACGTTTTCACGGATCCTCCCTTCGGCGAGAACATTCCGTACTCAGACTTGAACCTCCTCGTCGAGTCATGGCATCGGGTTCTGACTAATACAGGCCCAGAGGCCATCGTCGACGCACCGAAGAACAAGGGGCTTCACGAGTACCAGGATCTGATGCGCCGGTGTTTCTCGGAGTACTACCGGGTCTTGAAGCCTGGGCGGTGGATGACCGTAGTCTTCAGCAACTCCTCTAATGCGGTCTGGCGGGCGATACAGGAAGCCCTCGGGCGCGCCGGGTTCGTGGTCGCCGACGTGCGGACTCTCGATAAGGGAACGGGTTCTTATCGCCAGGTCACCAGCACGGCCGTGAAGCAGGATCTCGTCATCTCGGCCTACAAGCCCACCGAAGCGGTGACAAAGAAGTTCTCGCTCGGATCCTCTTCCGAGGAGGCGGTCTGGTCCCTCGTCACGGAGCACCTAACGAACGTCCCGGTGTTCGTCTCGGTTAAGGAAGAAGCGGAGGTTCTCGCGGAGCGGACGCCGCAGATGCTGCACGACCGGATGGTGGCATTCCACGTCCAGCGGGAACTGAGCATCCCCCTCGGGACGGCCGACTTCCTCGCCGGGCTGCGAGCCCGGTTCCCGGAGCGGGACGGCATGTTCTTCCTGCCAACGCAGGTCGTCGAGTACGACAAGAAGCGGGCGGCCGTGAAGAAGCTGAAGCAGATCGAGCTCTCGGTCAACGACGAGTCGAACGCGATCCTCTGGCTCCGGAGCATCCTCACCGAGATGCCGAAGACCTACCAGGAACTCCATCCGCTCTACACGCGCGAGCTGCAGGCCTGGGCCCGGCACGAGAAGACGGTTGAGCTGAAGGAGATCCTGGCCCAGAACTTCCTCTGTTACGACGGGAAGGGTCTGGTTCCGGAGAAGATCCACTCGTACCTCAGCAGCAACTACAAGGACTGTCGGAATCTCGAGAAGGACGATCCGAGGCTCAGGGACAGGGCCGTCGACAGGTGGTACGTCCCCGACGAGAAGAAGGAAGCCGACCTCGAGAGAGTCCGCGACCGGGCCCTCCTGCGCGAGTTCGAGAGCTATCGGGAAGCGAAGGAGCGGAAGCTGAAGTCCTTCCGGACCGAGGCGATCCGCGCCGGCTTCAAGGCGGCCTTCCAGGCCAAGGACTACGGCACGATCATCGCCGTCGCCGCCAAGCTCCCGGAGTCAGTCCTCCAGGAAGACGAGAAGCTCCTCGTCTATTACGACGTCGCGGTGACCCGGACGGATCAGGACTGATCGCATGGACCGGGAAGAGCTGCTGGATCGACTTCGGGGCTACGAGTGGGACGACTTCGAGGTGAAGGCCGCGCAGGGCGGGATTCCAGAGGATTCCTACAGGACGGTCTCGGCCTTCGCGAACTCCTCGGGCGGTTGGCTCGTTTTCGGCGTCGCGGAGCGTCGGGGCTCCTTCGAGATCGTCGGCGTCGGGGACCCGGACGGGATGCAGAACAGCTTTCTCGGGACCTGCCGAAGTCCGGAAAAGTTCTCCCGCCCGATCGACGTCCACGCCAAGCTCTACGACTTCGAGGGCCGCGGGGTGCTGGCGTTCTACGTCAGCCCGGCGACGCGGTTCGACAAGCCGGTGAAGGTGAAGGCCGATCGGCGCTGGGAGACGTACATCCGGCTCGGGGGCGGTGATCATCGTTGTACGGCCGTCGAGGAAGCGCGCTTCCTCCGGGATGCGTCCCACGAGTCCTACGACTCGGTGGCGTCCGCGCGGACCTCGGTCGAGGACCTCGACGCTTCCGCGCTCCAGTGGTTCCGGGACCACCTGGCGCGCCGCAACCCCGAGTGGGCGTACCCGGGGCTCGACCCGGCGGCGTACCTCGGCGAGCTCGGGCTCGTGCGAGACGAAGGGGAGCTGACGAACGCGGCGGTGCTGATGTTCGGAAAGGACCGGTTGCTGGCGCGCGTGAAGCCCGGCGGAGTCGTCGACTTCCGGGTCCATCATTCGAGCCTCGCCCCCGAGGCGCCGGACGAGCGCTGGGACGACCGGGAGCTGTGCGAGCGCAACCTCGTCGCGACGCTGCGCTCGCTCCTGGAGCGCCTCCGGCGGCTTATCCCGCAGCCGTTCGCGGTCGACTCGCGCACAGGGGAACGGCGCGTCGACTCGCCCGACTACATCTCCATCCGCGAGGCTCTCGTGAACCTCCTCATCCACCAGGACTACTCCGATCGGCATCGGACGGCCCGGATCCTCTGGTATCAGGATGCGACGCTCTTCGAGAACCCGGGCGACTCCTTCGCCGAGCTCCGGAAGATGCTCGACGGCGGCACGAGCGAGCTTCGTAATCCGCTCCTGGTCCGGCTGCTTCGGCAGGCCGGGTTCGCCGAGCAGGCCGGAACGGGAATCCCGAAGATCGTCCGCACCTGGCGGGGCGCCCAGAGGATCCCTCCCTCGATCGACAACGACCCGGGCCAGAAGCTCTTCCGGCTGACGCTCGACTGGAGGCCGCTGAAATCGCAGCGCGACGAGGCCTGGTACCGAAAGCTCGGCGTCGAGATCGACGAGAACGGATCGCGCCTCCTGACCTACGGCCGGGAGCACGGCGCCTTCGACGTGACGAAGGCCCGCCTCGTGACCGGGCTCCCCGGGCGGGAAGCGGTCCGCCTCGTGTCCCAGCTCGTGACGCAGCAGCTCCTCGCGGCGGACGAGGTCGACGGGACCGCGATCTACTCCCTCGCCCCGCACCTCCAGGAGATCTGGGCCGCCACGCCGGCCCCGCGGCTCGGGCGCAGCCGGAAGCGCGGGAGAGTAACTGAGGGAGTAACTGAGGGAGTAAATGGGGGAGTAACTGAGGGAGTAAGCGAGGGAGTAAGTGGGGGAGTAAACGAGGGAGGGGGGCTGGGGAAGGCAGACCGAACGGCCCGGCTCGAGGCCGTGATTCGGGCGCAGCCCGGCCTCCGCCTGCCGCAGCTGGCTGAAGCCGCCGAGCTGCCGGAGAAGACAGCCGAGCGATATCTCGCTCAGCTCCGCAAGGCGGGCCGGGTCGTCTATCGAGGGGCCCCGAGGACAGGCGGGTACTTCCCGGACGAGCCTCGAGGCAAGGGGCCGGCCCGGCGGCGGGATGGCTGAAGAACGCGCCCCCGGCTGGGCCTACCACGCGGAGACCGGGGAAGCCCTGCGGCTCCTGGAGCGGCACGAGCTGTGGGGCCAGACGGTCTACGAGGCGTGGAGCGTCGAGGAGCGCCGGCCTCTTCGGCTCGCCGAGAACGAGCTGACGTGGGAGGCCCCGGCGGGGTTCCGGTCGTCCCCACACTTCGTACCTTTCGCGGCCGCGGCGGGGCGGATCGCCGACGCCCTTGGCCGGGAAGAGCTGGTCTCCCCGTTTTCGGCGCCCGTCCTCCCCCTGCCGCACCAGCTCTACGCCGTGTCTCGCGCGCTCTCGGGAGAACGAATTCGCTACCTCCTTGCCGACGAGGTTGGCCTCGGGAAGACGATCGAGGCGGGCCTGATCCTGCGCGAGCTGAAGGCCCGCGGGCTGGTGAGACGAACCCTCGTCGTCGCGCCGGCGGGTCTCGTCGGCCAGTGGCGGGAGGAGATGAAGACCCGGTTCGGCGAGGAGTTCCGGGCGATCGAGCCCGGGACCTTCGCCGACGCACGCCAGCTCCTCGGCCTGGACCCGGTCGAGAACCTCTGGCGGCTGCACGACCAGGTGATCTGCTCGGTCGACTCAGTGAAGCCGGTGGACGGCCGCCGCGGCTGGACCCGCGAGCAGGTGGCGCGCGTGAACCGGGAGCGGCACGAGGACCTGGTGACGGCTGGCTGGGACCTCGTCATCGTCGACGAAGCACACCGGCTCGGTGGGAGCAGCGAGAACGTCGCGCGCTACCGCCTCGGCGAGGCGCTTGGGCTCGCGGCTCCTTACCTGCTGCTCCTGAGCGCCACCCCGCACCAGGGGAAGACCGACGCCTTCCGGCGGCTGCTCGGGTTCCTCGACCCGGAGGCGTTCACGGCCGGGGTCCCGGTGAACCGGGAGAACGTCGCTCCGGTAGTGATCCGGACGGAGAAGCGGAACGCCATCGACGCCGAAGGGAATCCCCTGTTCCGGCTACGACAGACCCGGCTCCTTTCGGTGCGTTGGGACGAGGTACATGGCGAGGAACAGGCGCTTTACGAGGCGGTAACGGAGTACGTCCGCGAGGGGTACGACCAGGCCGTTCGGCAGAGCCGGAATGCCCTCGCCTTTCTGATGATCCTGATGCAGAGGCTCGTCACCTCGAGCCTGCGAGCGATCCGGACCTCTCTCGAGCGGCGCCTCGCCGTCCTCGAGCTTCCCGAGGGGCAGCTCTCGCTCTTCCCGGAGGAGATCGGGGACGAGTGGGAGGAGCTGACCGGGCAGGAGCAGCTGGAACTCGCGCTGAAGGCCCGGCTGAAGGGTCTCGCGAACGAGCGGCGAGAGGTGGAGCTGCTCCTCTCGGCGGCCCGGCGATGCGAGTCCAGAGGCCCCGACGCCAAGGCCGAAGCGCTCCTCGCCGAGCTTCGTAGGCTCGAGCGCGAGGAAGAGGACCCCGAGCTGAAGGTCCTCCTCTTCACGGAGTTCGTCCCGACGCAGGAGATGCTCGCCGAACTCCTAACGGGTCACGGCTACCAGGTGGCCGTCCTTAACGGCAGCATGTCGCCCGAGGAGCGGCGGGCTACCGAGGTCGAGTTCCGGGGGCCGGCGCGCGTCCTCATCTCGACCGACGCGGGCGGCGAGGGGCTGAACTTCCAGTTCTGCCACGTCGTCGTGAACTACGACCTGCCCTGGAACCCGATGAAGCTCGAGCAGCGGATCGGCCGTGTGGACCGGATCGGGCAGACCCAGATCGTCCAGGCGGTGAATCTCGCGCTCGAAGGGTCGGTGGAGGAGAGGGTGCGGGAGGTTCTCGAGGAGAAGCTCCGGGTCATTCTCGAGGAGTTCGGGGTCGACAAGCTCTCCGACGTTCTCGACGCAGGGGAGGCCGAGGTCGACTTCGACCGGGTCTACATCGAAGCCCTGCGCGACCCGGCTGCGGCGGCCGAAAAGGCCCGGCTGGCGATCGAGGCAATGGAGGAGCGGATTCGCGAGGTGCAGCAGGGAGCGGCCCTCCTTGCGACCGCGCCGCGAGCCGACGCCTCGCTCGCCCGGCGGATTGCCGAGAGCCCGGTGCCGTTCTGGACGGAGCGGATGCGGAAAGCCTGGGCTGCCGGGCATGACCCCTCCGACGGCGAGATCCCCGGAACTCCGCAGCTTCTGAACCTGATTCCTCGTCGGATCCCGGGCGACCCCATCGCCGCCGTCGAGCTACCCGAGCTGTCCGACAAGGTCGCCGGTACCTGGTCGCTCTGGAAGGTCAGCCTCGGCCGCGGACCGGAAACCCGCAGTCGCTACCTTCCGGTCTTTGTCTCGGACGAGGGAAGGACGCTTCAGCCGACGGCCCGGGCCGTGTGGGACGCGCTCGCAGCTCTGGAGGCGGAGGACGGCCTTCTCAGGCCCGCCCACGTTTCCGGCGAGGCCACCCGCGGGATTGCGGAGGAGGCGGAGGCGGCAGCCCGAGCCGCGGCCGAAGGGGTCTACCGGGACCTGCTGAGCCGTCACGAGGAAGAGACCCGGCGCCGAAAGAGGAACGGAGAGCGAGCCTTCGAGGCCCGGCGGACGATGATTGAGCGCGTGGGTCTCCTTTCCGTCCGGCATCACCGACTGCAGAAACTCCAGGCCGAGCGCGAAGCCTGGGAGCGGGAGGTCACGGCGCGGTCGCACGTGGTCCCGGACCTCACGCCGGTGGTGCTGGTGCGCCTGGCCCGCAGAGGGGAGCTGAAGTGACGACCCCGAGCCCCCGTGAGGCGGGATGGCGCCACTACCTCCTGAAGCACTTCACGCCTGCTGCCGCCGCCGCGAGCCGGGTGACCGTCGTCCACGACCCGGATGACCTGATCTCGGAGGCGGGGGTCCTCGAGGGCCTTCGAGCGTCCGGCTTTGACGTGATTCCCTTCGACGACCCGATCGCGTTCCGCTATGCCTACGAAACCCGGTACCGCGAGAGCTGGGACCGCGGCGAGGAGACGCCGCTGGTTGTGGTTCTTCGGGTTCGGGAAGGCGGGGACGTCGCCGTTCCCTACGACCTTCTCTCCCGGGCGCAGCGCCACGGCCGCGTGCTTCGGTTCGGCCTCTCCGAGCTCTTTCCGCAGCTGGCGCCTTCGGTGGTCGAGGCGCTCGATCGTTCGGAGTTCGAGCCTCTCTGGAATGCCGTGCGGGACCACGGGCCCGGCGAGCTGGGCGAGAACGCCACGAAGGACTTCGTTCTGCGGCACGTCTTCGACCTTGCACCGGAGCTCGTTCGAGCACCTGCCGCTCTCCTGGCGATGCTGCTGCGAAGGCACTTCCGCGGGACCCAGCTTCCGCGCACGCTCGACGCCAGACTCGTGGAGAAGCTCCAGGGTACGGGCCGGTTCGGCGACTGGCCGCTCCAGACGATCGTGCCCGACCGGAACCAGTTCTTCCGCTTCCTCGAAGAGCGCTGGGCGCACTTCGTGAAGCGGAAGGCCTCGGCGAATGGAGAAGAGCTCGCAGAGGCGGGCGGTGGCGACTGGCTGAAGGTGCCCGGCCCGGTAGATCTTCCGTTCGACCACTCCGACGTTCGGGTCTGGATAGACAACCTCTTCGTGGAGGGAATCCTCGAACCCATGACGGGCGTTCCGACCGAGCCCTTCGCCGGGACGTGGATGGCAGCCGGGGTCGCCGGGACGAAGGGGGCCGGCCTCGAGACGCGACTCGAGAAGCTTGCGGTGCGAATCGAGGCTGAGATCCCCGGCGAGGAGGCTGACCCGCAGGCCTGGATCGCAACGGCGAAGCTGTGGGCTGAGCTTCTGGACGTCTCCTGGCAGGTCCATCCTGGAGCCGAGGTGTCCGCGAGAGTCGAACCGCTCCGGAACCGGATCGAGGAATCCTTCCAGCTCTGGCTGAGGCGCTGGTACTCGTCGCTCGCGAACCTCCCGTTCTGGCCGAAGCCGACGATGGTCCATCACGTGCCCCACTGGATGGCTCACACCGCGCTGAAGGCTGACGGGGGAGGAGGCCGCCAGGCGCTCCTGGTCCTGGATGGCCTGTCGCTCGGGCAGTGGACGATTCTCCGCGATTCCCTTCGCACGCTGCCTCCCACGACCCGCCTCACCGAGGGGGGTGCCTTCGCCTGGGTCCCGACCCTGACCTCCGTTTCCCGGCAGGCGATCTTCTTCGGCAACGCGC
>JAKPXO010000341.1 GCA_029567505.1 Acidobacteriota bacterium | reverse complement strand
CGCGACCCACCCCGCACGGAGACGAAGTTCACGTTCGCCCCCTCGGGGAGGTCCGGATGCCGGCGAAGCGGGGGACCGAGCGTGGCCACGTCGACCGTCTCGACCTCCAGCCCGCTCGCGCAGAAGACGACGAGGTGCGGGACGCCGACCGTCAGGTGGGCGGCGCGCGGCTCGAGGACGCGCCCCTCCGGGTCGAACGTCGCGATCTCCCCCGCGAGCGCGACCGGCTCGGGCAACCGGATCGTCACCGTGCCGTCGGGCCGGACGGTCGCGGCGACCGCTCCCCAGCCGGTGTGCGTCACGAGCTCGGCGTCGGCGAGGCCGCGCAGGACGGCGAACCGTGCCGCGCAGCGCGTCCCGTTCGCGCAGAAGCGCGCCGGTCCGCCGTCCGCGTTGAAGTAGTCGACCCGGACCTCGCGTCGGGCGCCGGACGCCTCCCGCGGGGAGACGAAGAGGACGCCGTCGGCCCCGACGCCGGTTCCCCTGCGGCAGAGGCGCCGGATCGTCTCCGCCTCGCGCGGCCCGACGTTGGCGGCTCCCTCGAAGACGAGGAAGTCGTTCCCCGCGCCCGCCATCTTCCGGAACGTCCGCGGCAGGCCGCCGATCGTCTCCGCGCTCATCGCTCCGCCCTCCCGCTCTCGTTCCCGGCGGCGTCGACCGCCGTCACCGCGTAGCGCCGCCCCGCGGGGGCGCCGCCGTCGTACCAGGCCGGGTCGGTCAGGCCGTCGGCGACCCGCCGCCACTCCCCGTCGCCGTCCCGGGCCCAGACGCGGTACCCGGCGAGGTCCCGTGCGAGAGAGGGGTTCCAGACGCACCGGTTCCCCCCTTCCTCGGCAAGGACGAGAAGGCCCTCCGGGACGGCCGGCGGGAAGACGTCGCGCGTGTCGGCGACGACCTCGTCGGCCGCCGGGCCGAGGACCGGCGGCAGGTCCGCCGTGGGCGCGGCACGGAGCGTGTAGACGTACCGTTTCCCCACCGCGACGGCGGTGTCGACGTACGGCGAGCGGCCCGCGACGCCGAGCCACTCGCCGTACGCCTCCTCCCCCTCCTCGCGCCGGTAGACCGCATAGCCGGCGACGGAGGCCGGCGTCGACCCGTCGAGCATCCCCGCGGGAGGAAGCCACTCGAGGCAGACCCGGCCCTCCTCGACCGTCGCCGAAAGGCCGACGGGCTCCGCCGGCGGGACCTTCGGGACGATCGCGACGAGCGGGGAGAGCGGGGAGACGCGCTTGCGGTCACGCGTCGCCGTGACGCCGTAGCGGAGGAAGACGCGCCCGAGCCGCTTCTCGAGGAAGAGGGGGACCATCGGATCGCGCACGACGAGCTCGCTGCCGACCGTGATCTCGTCGAGGCCCTCCCGCGGCAGGTCCCGGATCGCTTCGGCCCGCTGCCGGAAGAGCTTCTCCTCCCGCTCCCGCTCCGCCGCCCCGTCCGCCGGCTCCGGCGCCCGCGCCCCGGGGGGGGCGGGAACGAGCTCGCGGTAGATCGTCACGCGGGTCAGGTTCGTCAGCGGGGAGCCCTGGATCGTCTTCGACGGGAACGGGAAGCGGAGGACGACGTCGCTCCCCTCCTGCGAGACCCGGAGCGGCTCCGGGCGCGCGGGGATCACCTGCAGCGGCGCTTCCGGGGCGATCTTCCGCCCGCAGCCGGCGGCGAGCGCCGCGGCGAGGAGGAGCAGGACCGTCCGGCCGACTCTCACAGGACGAAGCGGGAGAGGTCGCGGCTCGCGACGAGGTCCGCAAGGGCGCGCGTCACGGCGGTCCGGTCGACGACGACGCGTGCGCCGGCGGCGTCGGGCCCGGCGAAGCTCGCCTCCGAGAGGACCCGCTCGAGGATCGTGTGGAGGCGCCGCGCGCCGATGTTCTCGAGGCTCCGGTTCGCCTCGGCCGCCGCCTTCGCGATCTCGGCGAGGCCGTCCTCGGCGAAGACGAGCTCGATCCCCTCCGTCCCGAGGAGCGCCTGCGCCTGCTTCGGGAGGGAGTGCTCCGGCTCCGTCAGGATCCTCACGAAGTCGGCTTCCGTCAGGGCGTCGAGCTCGACGCGGATCGGGAAGCGCCCCTGCAGCTCCGGGATCAGGTCGGAGGGGCGCGCCACGTGGAACGCCCCGGCCGCGACGAAGAGGACGTGGTCGGTCTTCACGTTCCCGTGCTTCGTCTTGACCGTCGTCCCCTCGACGAGCGGGAGGAGGTCGCGCTGGACCCCCTCGCGCGAGACGTCGGGGCCGCCCGCCTTCCCCTCGCGCCCGGCGATCTTGTCGATCTCGTCGAGGAAGACGATCCCCGTTTCCTCGGCGCGGCGGATCGCCTCCTGCGGCACGGTCGCCTCGTCGGAGAGGACGTCCGCCTCGCGGTCGACCAGGACCGCCCGCGCCTCGGAGACCGGCAGACGCGCCTTCTTCCGCTTCGGGCCGCCGAAGAGGTTCGGGAGCATCCCGGGGAGGTCGATCCCCATCTCCTCGACCCCCTGCGGCGTCATGACGGAGATCTGCGGCGTCCGCTCGTCGACGACCTCGACCTCCACCTCGCGCGCCTCGTGCTTGCCGTCGCGCAGCTCGCGGCGGAGCCTCTCCTTCGCGTCGGGGCCGGGGACGAAGCCCGCGGGGTCGACCTGTGCGGCGAGGAGCTCCACGAGCTTCTCCTCGGCCGCGGCCTGCGCCTTCTCCGCGACCCTCTCGCGCCGCTCGTCGCGGACGAGGCGGATCGCGGCCTCGACGAGGTCGCGCGCGATCGACTCGACGTCCCGCCCGACGTAGCCGACCTCGGTGAACTTGGACGCCTCGACCTTCACGAACGGCGCGTCGACGAGCCGCGCGATCCGGCGGGCGATCTCGGTCTTGCCGACACCCGTCGGGCCGACCATCAGGATGTTCTTCGGGGTGATCTCCCGGGCGACCTCGGGAGCGAGCTGCTGGCGGCGCCACCGGTCGCGGAGGGCGACGGCGACCGCGCGCTTCGCCTTCGCCTGCCCGACGACGTGCCGGTCCAGCTCGGTGACGATCCTCCGCGGGGAGAGGTCGCGCAGGTGGAGGTCGCGCGGTGAGGCGGGGCGGCTCACGGGAGCGTCTCCACGGAGACGGCGTCGTTCGTGTAAATGTCGATCTCGGAGGCGATCTTCAGCGAGGCGCGGACGATCTCCTCGGCCCCCAGCTCCGTGTGGCGGAAGAGCGCCCGGGCCGCGGCGGTGGCGTACGGGCCCCCCGAGCCGACGGCGAGGATCCCTTCGTCGGGCGAGATGACGTCGCCCGTGCCGGAGAGGAGGAGCGTCTTCTCCCGGTCGGCGACGACGAGGAGCGCCTCGAGGGACCGGAGCGTCTTCTCGGTCCGCCAGTCGGTCGCGAGCTCGATCGCGGCCCTCTCGAGCTGGCCCGAGAACTCCTCGAGCTTCCGCTCGAAGCGGGTGAAGAGGGCGAAGGCGTCGGCCGTCGAGCCGGCGAAGCCGGCGAGGACCGAGCCGCCGGCAAGGCGGCGGATCTTCGAGGCGCCGTGCTTCAAGACCGTCGTCCCGAGCGTCACCTGCCCGTCGCTCCCGAGGGCGACGGCGCCGCCCCTGCGGACGGCGAGGACGGTCGTGTGGTGGAAGGCGGGCGTTTCGCTCACGGCGGGGAGTCTACCCGCGGCCTCCCTTCTCCTCCTCGGCCTTCGGGTGGGCCTTCCGGTAGACCTCCATGAGGCGCTCGACGTCGAGGTGGGTGTATTTCTGCGTCGTCGCGAGGGAGGCGTGGCCGAGGAGCTCCTGGATCGTCCGCAGGTCGGCGCCGGCCGAAAGGAGGTGGGTCGCGAAAGAATGGCGGAGGGCGTGGGGCGAGGCGTGACGGGAAACCTCGGCGGTCGAGAGCGCCTGGTCCAGGACCCTGCGGACGCTCCGGTCCGTGAGTCGGCCGCCGCGGGCGTTCAGGAAGAGCGGCTCGCCCCGGACCCGCCGGCCGCCCAGGAGCGCGAGGCGGGCCGGGAGCCAGGCCGCGAGCGCCTCGGCCGCCTTCTCGCCGAACGGGACGATCCGCTCCTTCTTCCCCTTGCCGAGCGTCCGCACCTGGCGTCCCGGCAGGTCGACGTCGGGGAGCGAGAGGCCGACGAGCTCCGAGACCCGGAGGCCGGTCGCGTAGAGGAGCTCGAGGAGCGCCCGGTCGCGCCGGCCGAGCTCCGTGTCGGCCCCCGGCGCCTCGACGACGGCCGCCGCCTCGGCGACGGAGAGCGCGACCGGGAGGTTCTTGTCGGTCCGAGGGGTCGCGACGCCGCGCGCCGGGTTCCCCTCGGCGAGCCCTTCCCGCTGGAGGAACGTGAAGAACGTCCGGAGCGCCGACAGGCGTCTCACGATCGAGGTCCGCGCCTGCCCCTCGGAGCGGAGCGAGGCGAGCCAGGAACGGATGGCGAGGGCGTCCACCTCTCCGGGCGAGGTCTCGCCTGCCGGCTTCCCGGCGAAGCTCCCGAGGAACGCGAGGAAGCGCGCGACGTCTTCGACGTAGGCCTTCCGCGTGTGGGGAGAGACGGCCCGCTCGTCGGCGAGGTGGCGGTCCCACGCTCCGAGGGCCTCGGCGAGGTTCACGCCGCCCCCGACGCCTCCGGCGCGGGCCCGAGCGCCGCGTCGCGCCAGGCGGCGACCTCGGCGAGGGCCCGGCGGACGATCTCCTCGCGCCGCTTCGCCCGGTCGCGGATCGGCGGGAGCGCGGAGTCGTCGATGAGGCCGAACGTGACGTTCATCGGGCCGTAGTGCTCGGGGTCGCTCTCCGACACGTGCCGGGAGAGGGCGCCGAGCGCCGTCGAAAAGGGGAGCGGGAGCGGCTCGCGCCCCTCGAGGAGCTGCGCGAGCGCCGCGCCGGCCATCAGCCCGGTCGCCGCCGACTCGAGGTATCCCTCGACCCCCGTCACCTGCCCGGCGAAGAGGACGCGCGGGTCCTCCTTGAAGCGGAAGAGGCGGTCGAGGTGCGCCGGGCCGTTCAGGAACGTGTTCCGGTGGAGCATCCCGTAGCGGACGAGCTCGGCGTTCGCGAAGCCGGGGAGGGTCCGGAAGACGCGCCGCTGCTCGCCGACTCTCAGCTTCGTCTGGAAGCCGACGAGGTTCCAGTGGCTCCGGGCGAGGTTGTCCTGGCGGAGCTGGACCGCCGCGTACGGCTCGCGGCCGGTGCGCGGGTCGCGCAGGCCGAACGGCTTCATCGGCCCGTGCCGGAGCGTCTCCGGGCCGCGCGCGGCCATCTCCTCGATCGGAAGGCACCCTTCGAAATGGACCGCCTTCTCGAAGTCGTGGTACGGGACGGTCTCGCCGGCGAGGAGCGCGGCGACGAACGCCTCGTACTCCTCGCGCGTCAGCGGGACGTTCAGGTAGTCGGCCCCTCCGCCTTTCCCCCAGCGGCTCGCGGCGTAGAGGACGGAAAGGTCGAGCGACGACCCTTCGACGATCGGGGCGACGGCGTCGTAGAAGTAGAGCCGGTCGCCCCCGAGCCGCGCGAGGAGCGACTCCGCCAGGGGCGCCGACGTGAGCGGGCCGGTCGCCACGACGACGAAACCGTCGCCGGGGTCGGGGAGCGCGGCCGCCTCTTCGCGGACGAGCTCGATCGCCGGGTCGGACTCGACCCGCGCGGTGACGGCCCGGGCGAAGATCTCCCGGTCGACCGCGAGGGCGTCGCCGGCCGGCACGGCCGCGCGACGGGCCTCCTCCATCACGAGCGACCCGACGAGCTCCATCTCGCGCTTCAGGAGGCCGACGGCGTTCCCCGGGTTGTCCGAACGGAAGGAGTTCGAGCAGACCATCTCGGCGAGGCGGTCGGTCTCGTGGGCGTCGGTCGTCCGGGCGGGGCGCATCTCGAGGAGCCTCACGGCGTGGCCGCGCCGCGCGAGCTGGTACGCGCACTCGACGCCGGCGAAGCCGCCTCCGATCACCGTGACCCGGGGTCTCGTCATGCGGCCCTCATTGTAGGGAACCGGCCGCCCGGCCCCGCCGCTACACTCCCGGGCGTGACGTTCGAGCGCGCGCTCTACGACGAGGCCTACTGGCGCGGCCTTCACCCGCACCACTGGTTCAAGAACCCGCCCCGAAAGTACGCCGAGCGGGACCGCGACGTCCTCCGGGTCGTCGCGCCGCGCCCGTCCGATGTCGTCCTCGAGCTCGGCTCCGCCCGGGGCGACGTGACGTTCCTCCTCTCCCGCCACGCCCGGGAGGTCATCGGCGTCGACGCCGCGCCCGAGGCGATCGCCCTGGCCGAAGGGGCGCGTTCGCGCCTCGGGATCGGCAACGTGCGGTGGCTCGAGGCCGACGTCGCCGACCTCGCTCCGGTCCCCGACGGCAGCGTCGACGCCGTCGCCGCGATCGACCTCGTCGAGCACGTCGACGACCCGACGCTCGAGGCGATGCTCCGCGAGTGCCGCCGCGTCCTGAAATCCGGCGGCCGTCTCGGGATCTACACCCCCGACCGCGCGCACTACGTGGAGCGGATGAAGGCGCACGACTTCGTCCTGAAGCAGTTCCCGCAGCACATCGCGGTCCGGCGCGTCGCGGAGTACCGGCGCTTCCTCGCCGCGGCCGGCTTCGCCGTCGACCTCGAGACGTGGAGCGTCTCCCCGTTTCCGCTCGTCCGGTGGGTCGAGCGGGCGCTCGCGCCGCTCCCGCTCCTCGGACCGACGTTCCGCTACAGGATCCTGATTCGGGCGCTCGCGCCGTAGGATCGACGGGATGCCCGAGCCGCCCGACTTCGCCCCGAACGCCGCCGTCTACGACGACGCGTACTACGCCGCGATGTACCGCCCGCACTGGTTCTTCCGCAACGCCCGGAAGTACCGGGAGCGGGACGCGGCGCTCCTGCGCGCCGTGAGACCCCACGCCGGGATGCGCCTCCTCGAGGTCGGCTCCGCCCGCGGCGACACCGCGTTCTTCTTCGCGCCGCTCGTCGCCGCGGTCGTCGGCGTCGACGCGGCCCCGGTCGCGGTCGAGGCCGCGCGCGCGGCGGCCGCCGCGCGCTCTCTCGCGAACGTGACCTTCGAGGTCGCCGACGCCCGCCGCCTCCCGGGCAATGCCGACGCTTCCTTCGACGCCGTCCTCCTCGCCGACTTCGTCGAGCACGTCACGGACGAGGTCCTCGTCCCGTGCCTCGCCGAGGCCCGCCGCCTCCTCGTCCCCGGCGGCGCGCTCGCGATCTACACGCCGAACCGCGACCACTGGGCGGAGCGGATCAAGGCGGGCGTCCCGGGCCTCCAGCAGGAGGACCACATCGCGGTCCGGCCCTCGGCCGAGGTCGTCCGCCTCGTGGCGGCGGCGGGCTTCTCCGTCGACGACCTCTTCTTCTCCGCAAGCCCCTATCCGCTCCTCGGGGCCGTCGACCGGCTCCTCCCCGGCGTAGCGATCTGCCGCTTCCGGACCGTCCTCCGCGCGCTCCGTACCGCCTGAAGCGCCCTCGGGCGCGGACGCCGACCGCGGCACGCGCCTTGTAAGGACCGCGCGCCGAGGGCTACCCTCGGCCCATCGACGAGAGAAAGGACGCCCCGATGTCACGACGGAGCCTTCTCCTGTTCCTCCTCCTCGCGGCCCTGATTCCCGGCGCGGACGCCGCCGCCCAGAACACTGGCGGCGTCGTCCTCTACGAGGGGACGCGCCTGACCGGCAGCCGGATCGACCTCGCCCGCGACGTCTTCGATCTCGACGAGACGTCGTTCGGGAGCCGTCGCGCGCGCTCCGTCGCCATTGCCCCCGGGTGCCGCGCCACGCTCTTCGAGCTCGC
>JAKPXO010000309.1 GCA_029567505.1 Acidobacteriota bacterium | reverse complement strand
GCCGCCGCCGCGTCCGGCGTCCTCGGCGCGCTGGGAGGTGCCGTGCTCGTCCTGACCGTCTCGCCCACCTTCGTCGAAGGCGTCACCGCCGGCCGCGGGTTCCTCGCGCTGGCGCTCGTCGTCTTCGCGCGCTGGCGGCCGCTCGCCCTCCTCCCCGCCGCGCTCCTCCTCGGAGGCGTCACGGCCCTTCAGTACCGCCTCCAGGCGGAAGGCTTCGGCCTTCCCTACGCGCTCTTCCTCGCGCTTCCCGGCCTCGTCGCGCTCGGCGCGCTCGCTCTCGCCTCCGCCCGCGGCGGGGCGCCGAAGGCCCTCGGGAGCCCCGCGCCGTGACGACGGCGCGCCGCCCCCCCTACGCGGTCCTCGCCGGCTACTACGACGAGGTCTACGGCCTCTGGCGCGACCTCCTCGGCCCCGCGCGCGATGAGATCCTCCGGGCGCACCGCGTCCGCTTCGAGACGCTCCTGGACGTCGGCTGCGGGAGCGGCTGGCAGAGCCTCGAGCTGGCCCGCCGCGGCGCGCGCGTCGTGGCCGTCGACCCGGCGGTCCCGTTCCTGCGTCCTCTGCGAGCTGCCGCCCGGCGCGAACGGCTCCGGATCGACGTGCGACGCGGGGACCTCCTCTCCCTCCCCCTCGGGGTGGGAGAGACGTTCGATCTCGCGCTCGCCACGTTCGACGTTCTGAACCATCTCGACCGCCACGAGGAGCTCGGCCCGGCGCTGGCGGGAATCGCGAAGGCGCTCGCCCCGGGCGGGCACGTCCTCTTCGACCTGAACTCCCCCGAGACGATCGAGGCGTTCCCGGACCACCACAGGGTCACGCACCTATCAGGGGGCGGGCTCTCGGCCGAGCGCGGCTCGTTCGACCCGGAGAGCGGGGCCGGCACCGTCACGCGCGACTGGTTCCTGCCCGTGGAGGGCGCGCCGGGTCGATTCCGACGCGTCCGCGAGCTGTATCGCGAAATCGCCTGGAGGGAGGCCGCCGTCCGCAGGGCCCTGCGCGTGGCCGGGCTCGGGGTCCGGCTCTTTGCCGACGCCTCGGGCTGGCTCTCGTTCCAGCCCGAGGGGACCCGGTGGATCGTGCTGGCTCGGCGAAGGCCGGGCACCCGCTAGGGTTCCGGCTCGTCCGGCACGTCCGGCCCCTCGTCCGGGTCCGGAGGCGCCGAAGGAGCCGGGGTCCCGGGTCGCGCCATGGGGCGCCCGGGCCTCCCTCCGTTCCGCCGGTCCGCAAACCGGCGCCGGACCTCGGCCCGGCGTTCGGCGCGGAACTCCTCGCGGCGGTCGACGATCGTCGCCCACTGGTCACCCGTCAGGACCCCCCTCATCTCGACGACCATCATCGTCCGTGCCTTCCCGAGGCGCGCCCTCGCCTGCTCGAGCGCCTCGGAGGCCGCAGCCACCCGGCGCGGCTCGACCTCCCGGGCGGCGAGAAGGTCCTCGAGGTCGATCGTCCGCCTGTCGACGTCGGCCTTCAGGTCGACGAACGTCCGGCGGTTCTTCGAGAAGACCTCCTCGAGGCGCTGCTGCTGCTCGGGCGTCAGCCTCAGCGCTTCGACGACCGCGGGCCTCTTCCACCACTTGCCCGGCGGCATCTCGAGCATCTGGGCCGGGGCCGGCGAGGCCGCGAGGACGGCGCCGAGAAGCGCCGGAAGGAGGAGCGTTCGTCTCATCACATCGCCTCCGGGAGGACCGTCTCGTAGGGCGACTCGGTCGTCAGGGCCACGTCCACCGCTCGAAGAAGCTCGTCGTCGGCCGAATCGGCTGCCGAGAGGGCCGCGGTTCCCTCGGCTACCGCCACCGTCTGCTCCGGCTCCGCGGGCCGGTCGTCCCCCCCGCGCAGGACGGTGAGGCCGGCGACGAGCGTGAGGGCGGCGGCGAGACTGCCGAACGCGAGGGCCGGCCTCTGGAGGACGGATCGGGTGAGGCGGGTCGGGAACGGCGTTGCCTTCTCCTCGGCCTCCAGCGCCGCGAGCTCGGAGACCCGGCCCATCACGGCCTTCCGCTGGGCCGTCCAGAATTCTGGCGGGAGCGACTCGACGACCCCCGTCAGAGCCCCGCGGTCCAGGAGAAACGCTTCGCGGAGGCGGGCGACGCGCTCCTGGCATTCGGGACAGACCGCCTGGTGGATCGGGATCGGCGCCGTTCCGTCCTGGGCCGGGAAGACCCGGTTCACGACCTCGTCCTCCGTCAGATGCCGTCCGCTCACCGCAGGTCCTCCAGCTTCTGCCGCAGCTTCCGCGCGGCGCGGAAGAGGTGCGACTTGACGGTCCCGTCGTCGACCCCGATGGCGGCGCCGATCTCCGCGACCGTCCGGTCCTCGTAGTGCTTCATCACGAAGATCGCCTTTTGCCGGGGAGAGAGGGCGTCGAGCGCCTCGCGGATCCGCCGGCGGATCTGCCGCGAGCGGGCCTCCCGCTCCGGCGTCGTGGCATCGACCGGTTCCATCGACGGCGGCAGCTCCGCGCCGCCCGTCCCCTCCGCGTCGGCCAGCTCGGCGAACGACACGACCGGCCGGCGCCGGCGCGCCGCGTCCCGAACGGCGTTGACGGCGATCCGGTTCAGCCACGTCTCGAACGCCGCCTCGCCCTTGAAGTCCGCGACGGCCCGCCAGGCTTTCACGAAGACGTCCTGGGTGAGGGCGTCTGCGTCCGCCGCGTTCCGAACGAGCGTGTAGACGAGGCGGAAGACCTTTCGCTGGTACGTCTTCACGAAGTGCTCGAAGGCGTCGGTCTCGCCGCCCCGCACCCGATCGAGGAGCTCCTTTTCGCGTTCCCGGATTCCGGGCTCCGGCGCGGGCGCCCCCTCGCCCGGGAGGTCGTTCGCCACGTCGCTGCTCCTCCCTCGAGGATCGTCCTCGAACCTCAGGACCCGGACCGTCGTCGAGGTCGTCCTCATGACCGAAGGGACGCGATCGGCGGCTCGGGGGTTTACGTCCGCCGAGGATAGCTCCTCAGCGTCTCCAGGGTCTGAGGACGGCCTTCAGCCGGTTCCAGGCGAGGAGCCGGAACCGGAGGGCCGCGTGGAGCGCCGCGGCACCGGCCGGAACCGGTCCCGGCGCCCAGTAGGCCTCGAGGAGGCGCCGCCGGTCGTCCGCCCGCGTCAGCCCCGGCCGGGAGAGGTCCCTGAGCCGGGTGAAGGTCGCGAGCGGCGGCCTTCGAATCCGAGCGCGGTCGAGGTCGACGATCCAGAGGCGCGGTCCCTCTTCCCCGTCCGTGACGAGGACGTTCCCGTCAGAGAAATCGCGGAAGAAGACTCCCGAGTCGTGCATCCGGCGCGCGAAGCGGGCCAGGGCGACGAGGACCTCGTCGAAGCTCGAGCGGAGCGGGAGAGTCCCGAGGGAGGGATCGCCTCGCCGCAGGAAGAACGCCCGCACCTCGACGGCCCGCTCGACCTTTCGGACGACGAGGACGCTCTCCTCGGGTGTCACCTCGATCCCGAGCGGCTCCGGCGTGTCGAGCCCGTGGGCGAGAAGGTGGCGGGCGATCCGGAGAGACCGCTCGGCGCGCGTCCTTCCGTCTGGCTGTCGGAAATCGCGCGGGATCCTCTTCACGACGACCGGGACTCGCTCGCCCCCGACGACGAGGTGGCCGTCCCTCACGTCGTGGCGGGCCGGGTAGGCCGGCGTCTCCCGGCTCACCTCGATCCTGTCGGTGATCTCGCTCAAGCTCTCAGAGGATACGATGCCGCGACCGGCCCGACCGGCCGGACCGCGGAGGTCTCGAAAAGCAGATGGATCGAAAGCACCTTCACACCTTCCAGCTCGTCGTCGAGGGGCTCGCCGACCCGAGGGAGTTCCTGATGCCGTTCGAGTCCGACGACGTCATCCTGGCGACCGACGCCTGCGCGCGGTACATCGCCCGGCAGGAGGACAACTTCCTCCCGCTCGGCGCGGACCAGGCCGTCCGCGCGAACCGCGTCCTCCTCGTGAAACACGTCTCGGTCGGGCCGTTCGAGGAGTGATCCGGTACACTCCGCTCCCGCCTCCCGAAGGCGTCGCCCTCCGGACGGGCCCGTAGCTCAGGTGGATAGAGCAGCGGTTTCCTAAACCGCGTGTCGGGAGTTCGAGTCTCCCCGGGCCCACCACACCCCGTCTCCGCGGCGGATAGACTTCGCGTTCGATGCACGCAGGCTCACCTCACCTCGCCGTCTTCCGCCTCGCCGAAGTGGCCGAGGTCGAGACGCTCGTCGACGGAGAGCCCGCAGACATCCGGATCGAGGTCTTCGAGGACGCGGCGAACCCGGGCCAGTTCCGGTGCCGGACCTGGCGCCTCCTCGAGGTCGGCGTCCACCCCTCGGGGCCGGTCGACGCGGACGGCGGCCTCGACACCGAGTGGGAGACGCTCTTCGTGCCCTGGTGGGTCCCGGGCGGATTCGTGACCGACGAGCCGTTCTTCGCCGCGTCGAAGGAGTCCGCTCTCGAGGCGGTCCTCGACGACCTCCGCGTCTATCTGGCCGTGACCCGGCACGCCGAGGACGGGGGCGAGCCACCGGCGGGCTCGCCTCCGCCCGCGTCAGCCTGACCCTTCGGGGCCCTCGTCGTTCCGGACGAGCCGGAGCCCGTGCTTCGGGGTCGGCGTCGGCCGTCCGGCCGTCCCCGCCGGACGGAGGATCCGTCTCCCGCCCGTCGGCTCCCCGAACTGGTTGACGCCCGTTTCGTCCTTGATCGCCTGAACGGCGCGCCCGCGCAGCTCCGACCAGAACCACTCCCCCTTCTTCGGTGGGCGCTCCTCTCCCGTCCACTCGAACCCGGGCGGAGGCGGGCCGAAGTCCTCGACCTTCTTCGCGAGCTGCAGCCGGAAGACGAACGGGCCCTCGGGCTCGAGCGTGCCGAAGACGAGGAGCTCTCCCCCGCGACGGCAGACGGTCGCCTCGACCTTCTCGAATCCGTCTGGAAGCTCCGGGCCGCCGTCCTCGTGCTCCGTCATCGGCCTCTCCTCGGCCGGATCATCGCCCGAAAGACCAGTCCGCGCTCGACGCCGGCGTCAGCGGCGGGTCGCGCCTTCCGGACGGCCGAGGAGGAAGCCCTGCCCGAGCGCGACGCCGAGCTCGCGCACGGCGGCCAGCTCCTCGTCGGTCTCGATTCCTTCCGCCACCGTCACGGCCCCGATCCGCTCCCCGAGCCGGACGAGCATCGCCACGATCTCGCTCTTGATCCCGTCCCGGTGAAGCCCCGAGACGAGGAACTGGGAGATCTTGAGGTAGTCGGGCCGAAGCTCGGCCAGGGCGTGGAGCGACGCGTGGCCCGAACCGGCGTCGTCGAGGGCGATCCGGAAGCCGGCGCGCCGGAGCGCGGAGAGCCCCCGCCGAAAGACCTCGAAATCGGCGATCGCCCCGCGCTCCGTGATCTCGAGGACGACCGACGGGCCGAGCGCGACGAGCGGGTTCAGGACCTCGAGCCCCCCGTGCGCGAGCTCGCTGACGACGTGGGTCTCGACGTTGACGAAGAGGAGCTCCTCCGCGACCGGGACGAAACGGGTCGCCGAGAGCGCGAGGCACGCCTGCTCGAGGGAGAGGACGCGCCCGTGGCGCGCCGCGTACTCGAAGAGGACCTCCGGGCTCTCGAAGCTCGAGCCTTCGGGTCCACGCGTGAGCGCCTCCCGCGCGATGACCTTCATCGACGCGAGGTCCCGGATCGGCTGGAAGACCACCTCGAGCCGTCCCACGCGAAGGAGGGCGTCGAACTCCGCCTTCTGCGCCGCCGCCCGCTCCCCCTCCCGCGTCGAGGCCACGGCCGAGGCCTCGGCGAGGGCCCGTTCGACGAGGCGCTCGAGCCTCACCTGCGGGCTGTATCGGAGCCGGGACGCCGCGGCCGTCACCTGGAGGCGGCGGTGGACGCGCCCGAGGAACCGCTCTCCCAGAAGCGCTCCGAGCGACTCCGCCACCTGCCGGGCCTTCCGGTCGAGGCGCGTCGCGGCTTCCCCTTCGCCGAGGCCGGCAGGGAGGCCGACGAACACCACCATGGCGGTCGAGCCCGGACGGCGGACGGCGAGCAGGTCGCGGGTCGAGAAGAGCGTTCCGACGAGCCGCCGGAGCGACCTCCCCGCCTCGCGAACGACGTCGTCGAGGACCTCCCAGCCGTAGTGCTCCTCCAGCGCGCCTGCGGCGTCGACGTCGACGAGGAGCACCCCGAACTCCTCGTCGCCCAGGAGGCGCTCGCGAAGCGAGTCGACCACCACGGATATGGCCGGGAGCCCGGTGAGCGCGTCGAGGAGGAGCCCGCGGGCCCGTCGCTCGGGGAGCTCCGGCCCGTACGGCACCGGCGACGACCCGTCCTTCCCCGCCAGGGCGTTCTCGACCGTCTCGAGGAGCTTCGCCCGCGCGAACGGCTTCGTGACGAAGTCGGTCGCTCCGGCCTGCCGGCCCGTCACGAAGTCCCGGATCTCCGACCGGCCCGTCAGCATCACGATCGGAATCGAGGAGGTCTCCGCGAGGCTCCGGAGCGTCGCACAGACCTCCCACCCGGAGAGGCCCGGGAGACCGACGTCGAGGAGGACGAGGTCGGGGCGGTCGGACACGGCCCGCTCCACTCCCTCGCTCCCGTTCGCCGCTCCGGTCGGCTCGTACCCTGCGGCTCGGAGCTGCCCCTCGACGAGCGCCCGCAGGTCTGCGTCGTCGTCCACGACGAGGATCCTTCATTTCGACATCGGAGTGAGGGATTCTACCGGTCGAGCCGAAACTCCGCGTCGAAGCTCGCGAGGACCTCGTCCGGCGCGGCGGGCGCCGCCTCCACGGACTGGACCCGGGCGAAACGCGGACCTTCCCAGAGAGCCGATTCCAGCCTGTCGAGGGCGTGCGCGGCCCCTGCCGCGACGACCAGGACCCGGCCGTCGGGCAGGTTCGAGGCTCCGCCAACGAGGCCGAGGCCGCGCGCCGTCCGCGCCGCGAAGGCCCGGAAGCCGACTCCCTGGACACGCCCCGCGACGAGCCACCGGCGGGCGGCGTTCTCGAAGCCGCCACTCATCGCCGCGACTCCGCCGGGGCCTTCTCCCAGCCGAACTTCCCGACGAGCGGGACGTAGGCGACCTCTCCGGCGTCCTCCGTCCGCGTCCGTCCGCTCGGCAGCTTCTTGACGACCAGGAGACGCTGCCGGCCGGGCGGCCCGACCGGCACGACGAGGCGTCCCGTCGCCGAGAGCTGCGAGACGAGCGGTGCCGGCACCTCGGGCGCCCCGGCCGCGACGACGATCGCGTCGTAAGGCGCGTGCTCCCGCCAGCCGTACGTCCCGTCGAAGACCTTCACGGAGACGTTCCCGATCCCGAGAAGGGCGAGGACGCGCCGCGCCTCGGCCGCGAGCTGGGGGATCCGTTCGAGCGTGAAGACCTGCCCCGCGAGACGGGCGAGAACGGCCGCCTGGTAGCCCGAGCCCGTCCCCACCTCGAGGACGCGACCGCCCGAAGGGATCGCCGCCAGCTCCGCCGCTCGCCCGACGTTCGCCGCCTGGGTGATCGTCTGGCCCGCTCCGATCGGAAGGGCGTGATCGCCGTACGCCTCGCCGGCGAGCTCCCTCGGGACGAAGAGGTGCCTCGGCACGGACGCGAGGGCCTCGACGACCTGCCGATCCGAGAGGAGGCCGGCGGCGACGATCCGCGCGACCATGGCGCGCCGCGCCTCTGCGCCCGCCCGCGCGGCGCGTGCGACCTCGGGGTCCTCCGGCCTCACGCCGGGATCTTAGCTTCGGTCCGCGCCGTTCGCGCGGCTCCCAGCGAGCCGCGCGGAGAGGTCCTCGAGAGCGCGGTACGCCGTCAGGTCGAGGTGAAGAGGGGTCACCGAGACGAGTCCCTCGGCCACGGTCGTCAGGTCGCTCCCGTCGGAGTGGGTGTCGACGTGAGAGCCCCCGATCCAGTAGTAGGGCCGCCCGCGGGGGTCCACCTTCTCCACGACGCTCTCGCCGTACCGGCGCCGGCCCATCCGGGTCGCCCGGATCCCGGTCGGTCGCCCCTCCGGGATGTTCACGTTCCAGAGAACGTCCTCCGCCATCGGTCGGGAGAGCGCCAGCCGGATCACCTCCTCCGCGATCCGCTCCGCCTCCGAGAAATCCGGACCGTCGCCGCCGTCCTTCCGGCAGTCCAGAGAGAACGCGATGGACGGCACGCCGAGGAGCGTCCCCTCGAAGGCCGCCGCGACGGTCCCCGAGTAGGTGACGTCGTCGCCGAGGTTCGGCCCGAGGTTGATGCCCGAGAAGACGAAGTCGGGCCGGACGTCCTTCAGGATCCGGCAGATCGCGAGGTTCACGCAGTCCGTCGGCGTTCCGTCGACGACCCACGAACGCTCCGCCGTCTTCACGACCCGGAGGGGCCGGGTGAGCGTCAGCGCGTGCGAGGTCGCGCTCTGCTCCCGGTCGGGGGCGACGACCCAGGTCTCGAAGCCGGCGGCCCGCGCCGCGCGCTCGAGCGCCTCGATCCCGGGACTGTGGATCCCGTCGTCGTTCGAGACGAGGGCTCTCATCAGGCCCCGCCCCGGTAGACGACCCGGTTCCGCTCCGTCTCGTGGAGAGAGAGCTTCACGAGCCGCGCCGGCGCGACGTGCGGCGCGAGCTCGTTCCAGAAGCGGACGGCGAGGTTCTCGGCCGTCGGGACGACCCCCGCGAGGAAGTCCACGTCGACGTTCAGGTTCCGGTGGTCGCAGCGCCGGACGACCTTCTCGTCGACGATCCGCTTCAGGTGCGAGAAGTCGAGGACCCACCCGGTGACCGGGTCGATCGACCCCTCGACGGTCACCTCGACGGTGTACGTGTGGC
>JAKPXO010000291.1 GCA_029567505.1 Acidobacteriota bacterium | reverse complement strand
CCAAGCTCGGCGTCAGGATCCCCAAGGTGACCGACGTCGTCGAGATCGCCACGGCAGCCCTGTAGTACGAGAACGGCCAACCCAGACCCGGCAAGCGTCGCCGAATCAGAGGGATGCGCTCAGCGACCTGCGGAACTCCGGGAGTCCGCGTCGATGTAGCGCGCGTCGGCGCTCGCGCCGACGACGGACTCGGGCGTCACCGACGGAGCTGCGTGCTCTCGCAACCCGTTGATTGAGATCTACGACACCGAAACAGGCGTCAGCTCGTAGCTTGGATTCGACGTCGACCCACCTCGCGGATGAACGCGGAAGATGTCGAGGAGCGCCAGGGGCACCGCCAGAACCAGCCGAAAGTTCTTCTGCTGGACGGCGGCCTCGCCACACTCTCGGATCGCCCTCGTGGCCGCGACCAGCATCGGCCCCGGCGCCTCTCCCTGCTCGGTTCGAAGCTGCGAAGGGAACACCCGGGGAAGGCGGATGAGAATGTGGGTGCCGTCCGTTCGTCGCGCCAGTGACGCGACCTCCGGGAACTGACGCTCTATCGATCGCGCCTCACTCGGGTCGACGCCAGAGAACCAGGCGAGAAGTTTGATGCACTCAGAGAGCAACTCCGAACCGTGGGGGTTGCTGAGAGCATACCGGATGGCTGTGATCTTCGCAGGGCTTAGGTAGGTGTTTCCGTGCCGGTAATTGAACCCACCGCCCGTTTGTCGCTGGTCACACATTGGGAGAAGCGTCTCCTTCAGAGACATCCAGCCGGGATGACCCTGCAGACGCTCTCCAGCAGCCTGCTTCACCGCGCGAAGACATTCCACGGCCCGGCTTGCGCCGATCGGGTCGAACCCGCCCAGACCACGGCTCAGGATCGAGTCCAGAAACAGCGACGAGGTGCCGTGGTAGAGCGGAAAGGGCACGGGTTCTTCTTTCATCCGTATCACCAACTGCGAGAAGCGCCCTACTGACGGGCAACATCCTCGGTCGGAAGGCGTGCCTCCTTATGCGCGAATACGTAGAGACGATGTCTGGCGCGCGAGGCGGCCACGTGTAGGTTCACGTTCGAGCAGGCGTTACGGTGCCCGTCGACATCGACAAGGAGCACGACTTCCGACTCAAGCCCTTTGAACCGCTGGACCGTCGAGTACCGCAGTGCCCCGACCGACGGCGTTTGCCCTGTGTCTTCCATCGGTTCCACCGTCAGATGCCAGAGTCTTCGATCCGTCCCGAGAAAGGAGTTCTCGAGTCTTCGAGTCCCGACCAGGGTGATTCTCGCCAAGGGAATGCGTTGGTCTTCAAGAAGCCACCTGACCTTCCCCTCCACCAGCTCCCGTTCCTCCTGCTCCGAAGCATAACGAGAGACGGTGGGCTCCTCGCCCTCAGGAACACCGTATGGATGCCTGACCTCCGTGCCACCGAGTCGCGCCGCGAAGTTCACGATCGCCCGAGTCGATCTGCGATTCGTGCGAAGAGGAAAAGTCGGCAGCGGTAGACCGAAGTCCCCTCCACGGTTGTAGATGTCCTGCGCGGGATCCAGGAACAGCGCAACCGGGGTCTCGAATGGATCCACCAGCGTCCAGTGGAGAGCCTCCCACCAACCCGTTTCGAGATCCTGTGCTTCGTCGACCACCAGGGCCTCGAACCGCTCCTCCACGCTGCGGAGAGCTTCAGTCAGACGCCTCGGAGAGGTCTCCCGCCAAAAACGGGCCACGTCATCGCGAGGAATACCGGGTCCCGGTTCGTCCCACGCATTTCCGGCTCGTTCCCACATCTCGCGACAGAGATGGTGGAACGTCCGAACCGTGATGTACGCCCCGGAGTCGGGACCTGAGTCGACCCTCTGCCGCAGATGCTGTGCCAGCGGGCGGTTGAAGCAGAGCAGCAGCACGCGACTCCCTCTGGCGGCGATTCGGCGCGCATGCTCTGCGGCGATCAGGGTCTTACCGGAGCCCGCACAGCCGAGCACCTTGGCGCGCGGATTCAAGTCGAGAAACTCCAGGCAGGTCTCCTGTTCGCCCGAGAGCCGCAGAAGTGCGTGCTCATCCCACGATATGGCCCCTTCCAAGGTGGGAGTGAGCGCGAAGTGCGGCGCAAGGACCTCCCGCGCGAGCCTCTTAAGACGCGGCCTTCCCAGCGGCGCTGGCCTGGGACTGCGATTCGCCGACCAGAAGGCCGACAGCTCGACCAGACGCTTTTCGATCGAGGAAGAGGTCAAGTCCCGGCGATCGAGGACGAGGTCCCGTGGTCCGCCCGGTGGCAACACGGATGGGTTCCACTCGACGTCGGGAAACACAGCCGCATGCCCGTGGACGAAGTCGATGGCGCCGTCTGACCAGCCCCTGTTCGCTATCAGCTGCTTGAGCCCGTGAAGTCCTTTACTGGCCTGATCGAAAGGGTTTGGAATCGAATTGCGTCGACCGTCCTTGTCAACTGAAGTGAATTCATTCCCCCGAGCGTCATACTCGATGCCTCCTCCCTTCACCTCGAGCACCAACATTCCCTGGATGGGATGGAGGAGGAGGACGTCGAGTTCTCTCTCAATGGCGGGCTGGCTCGCGCATGGGGGAACGACGAACCGAATCCCGTGGAACACGCGCCAGTCTTCCGGGAGCGCGTCGAGGATCTCGAGCACTCGCGTTTCCGAAGAGGGCCGCTCACCGCCCTGCTCGAGGGCTGGGATCATCGTGGCCATATGACCTCCGGGCCGCCCAGGCACTATCAGGGTACATCAGGCAATCGCAGTCCCGCAGCCGCAGATCAACGACCAGATGATTCTGTCTCTGGTCGACGCTGTGGGCGTGCGTCGTCGTCTTCCGACAACGAGCGCCTGATCGGCAGCGGCTGGATCAAGAGACGGGTTCGGCACGTCAGCGAAGAGGATCGAGCTCGCTCCAACAGTTCGGGGCACCGGTCGTTAACCTTGCCCGGTACCCGTCGTCCTCGATGGGTTTCGCGGCCCTGCGAGTGAGAAGGTCAGGCGTCGGAGCCCGGAGTACGGGCCCCGAGGCGGGGCCCAGGGCGTGGTGGTTTGTGCGTCTGTCCATCCTGGTCACTTCACGAGGCAGGCAAGAATCGGGAACACGACCGGGGCGAGACGGTCCGCTCTCTCCTGCTCGGACGGCACGCGGAGCGATTGGCTGAGCTCGGCCTCGAGGGTCACGCAGCGCGACAGGAGCTCCGGGTCCAGCATGACGGACGGTGAGGACCTCGCCTTGAAGAGAGTCCGGATGACTCGAGCCTTCGCCTCGCCCGTCAGCTCCACCGCCGGTTCATCCCGGACGGCAAGCCAGAGCCGGAGCTGAACGCCGCCCTCCTTCAAGGAACCTTCCGCCCGGGACACGGTCTGGCGGACCATGGCGAGGAGGCCGAACGGGCCTGGTGCAGGGCGGTTCTCCCGCTCGTCCTCGGGCCAGGCGACGACGGCTGCCCCGGTTGCCTCGGAGGGGAAGGCGGCCTCCCGGAGCGCTTCGGCGAGAAGCGCCGAGTTCAGCCCCAGGGACGCCGCCTTCTCGCCAGTCGGCCCGGTCACCGGCATGCCGCCGTGATCTCCACAGGCGTACCGGTCTTTTCCTACGACCAGAACCTCGGCCGCGGTGCTCGCCTCGAGCACCTCGCCTTCTCGGAGCTCGAACTGGAGCGCCGTGAACCCCGCGTCCGGCCGCGCCTCGAGCCGAGAGACCGCAAACGCCCTGACGTCCGCCCAGCCCGCCTCGCCCGGGTCCAGCTCACGTATCTGCCTCTGGCGGGAGGAGTACTTCTTGTCGAACTCGCGCCACCGGTCGAATCCTGCCGTTACCAGCTCCGTCAGGCGGGCGCGCTCGGGCATGGAGAGCGGCCCATGGGCCCGCTCGGCCAGGAGCCCCTGAAGCTCTTCCGGGGGGACGAGCGACATGACGCGGGAGAAGAGCTCCTCGAACCTCTCCGGCGGTACAAGGCTCGAGGCGACCTCGTGGAGCTTCTCGCGGGCGACCCGGTACGTGTCGACCTCCCGGCTCTCTTTCACGACGAGGGTGTCGACGATCACCGTCCTGCGCGAGAGGAAGCGATGAACCCGGCCGACGCGCTGCTCGAGCTCCATCGGGTTCCACGGGACGTCGAGGTGGACGAGATGACGCGCCACCTGAAGGTTGAGACCCTCACCGCCCGCCCGCGAGGAGACCAGGAACTGCGGGCCTTTCGGGTCCCAGAACGCCTCTATCTCCCGCGACCGCTCCTCGTCCGACTGCCCGCCGACGATGACGGCTACCCGATCCGCGGTGCGGAGCGACAGGAACCGGCAGAGGGCCGAGACCGTCTCGATGGGCTGGGCGAACATGACGACCTTCTCCGGGCCGACTTTCGACAGGATCTCGTCCCAGAGCAGCTCCCACTTCGAGTAGCCCGCGGAGCGGGCGAGGGCGACTCCGTCGTCGAGAAGCTCCGACAACACCTCCGGATCCGGAGTCCATCCCGATCCGGCCGCTCCGTCGCCGCCGTTGTCCGTCTCCTCGATGTCTTCCACGTCGGCACTGGCCTGCTGGCGCTCGACCTCTTTCCGCATCCGTTGGAGGACCGACTCCGGCCGTTCCGTCGGTGCGCCTCCGCGGTACGGCCGGATCGTGCTCGCAGCGGACAGAACACCCGGGGCGTCGTCCCAGCCCTTCCTCAGGGCTTGGCGAATGAGGTACCCGAGCCCTGCATCAACGCTCGACGTGGCCCACTGAAGGGCCTGTCCTGCGCGCCAGCCGGCCGCTCTCATCGGGCCTTCCCCGTCCGCCGCCCGGCCCGGTTCGAAGAACTCGTGGATGCGCCCCAGCCATGCCTGGTACTCCGGGCCCAGGTCCACGACGAGGGGAGAGTTGACCTGCCGGCGAGGGAAGAGCGGGCGCCCCTCCCAGTCGCGGACGTCTTCCTTCGTCCGGTATACCACCCGGCCCGCGAGAGCCTCGGTTTCCTCCTCGCCGCTCCTCAGGAGCTTCACGAGGTTCTCGAAGCGGGCCGGATGCCCCTGGTGAGGCGTGCCGCTCATGAGGATGACGCGCCCGCCCGGCCGGAGCTTCTTCAGGAGCTCCGAGACGAGCTTGTACTTGCGGACGGGACTCCCCCCGCCCGGCGTCCAGTCCGACAAGTGGTGACACTCGTCCACCACGACGACGTCCCAACGCGCCTCCTCGAGGAATCTGTCGAAGTGGTTTGGATGGACCGCCCTGTGAATGCTCGCGATGACCCGCGCGTCGCCAATCGTCGCCGTGTTGTCCTGGCCCGCGACGAAACACCGGAACTCCAGGCCGAGCCGCCGGAACTCGCGGTGTACGTTCGCGACGAGCCGGGCGGGGGAGAGGTAGAGGACTCTCAGGCCCGGCTGGCGCCGCAGCAACTCCTGAAGGATCAGGGCGGCCTCGATGGTCTTGCCGAGGCCGACCTCGTCCGCGATGAGGACTCGCGCGAGCGACGGCTCCTGCAGGACGTGCTGCACGAGGCTCGCCTGGTGCGCGAGGGTCACGACTTCCCGTGCCTCGAGGCGGCGCTGGGGGTCCTCCGAGACCAGGAACCAGGCATGGAGCCGGGCGATGGAACGGCGGGTCATCCCCGCGCGCGCCTCGCTTGCCGGCAGCCCGGCGAGGAGCCCCGCTGGAGAGGGGAGAGGCGTCGCGCGCCGCTCGTCCAGGCCCACGTAGATGGGCTGCGGCGCCCCGGCCCCGTCCGACCAGAAGCGGGAGGGGGGAGCGACGAGGTCCAGGGCGTCGATTCCGAAGTCGTCGTAGCGCCTGAGCACCGCGTGCGGGACGCCGCCCTGTTCGAAGCGGACGACTCCACCGGCGAGATCAGCCATCTCAGCTCACCTCACCCGTTTCCGGAACAGCGGACAGCACGCGGGTCGCCTCCTCCAGGACCCGCTGGCGCGCCTTCCGGTCGCTCTTCCGCACGACGGCCTCGTGGCGCTCGACGATCTGGGCCGCCGCTTCCTCGAGGGGATCCGGGTGCTTCTTCAGGAGGTCCTGGATCTCGGCCTCCACCTCACCGTAGTTGCGTTCCAGGACTCTCGTCGCGACCTTGGCCGCCGCATCCACGACGACTTCCGTGAGGTCCGTGGCGAAGAAGTTCAGCATCCTGCTGAAGACGCCCGTTCCTTCCGCCAGCTTGTCCTCCACGAACTTTTGGCAGCGCTTCCGGACGCGGTCTTCTATGGCCTCCGCGAGCTCGAGCCTCACCTTCTCGCGCAGCTCGTCGACGAGCTCCTTCCCAACGGAGGAGAACTGCTTCGTCTGTTCCCTGACCTCGGCCGATAGAGCCTCGACGAGCTTCGCGTTCACCCGCGCGCCTTGCCCCTGCGCCCAGACGGCGACCTCCTCGACGGCGAGGCTGTAGTCCTCTCCGAGCTCGGCCGTCCGCTTCCGGAGCGGAGCGAGGATCTTCTTGGACCAGACGATGGCCAGCGGCTCCTCGAACCGAAGGGTGAACTCTCCCGGCAGGTTCACGAGGCGCGCCCCGTCGTAATAGCCGCCCTTCCGGACCGCCGCCCGGAGAGTCGACCAGTGGTAGTTCCGGAGTCTGTCGAGATATCGGCTGATGTCCTTCCGCGCGTCGTCCGTCGCCTCGAGGACAGCCGCACGGATCTTCTCCTTCATCGTCTCCCGAAGGAACTCCCTGTACTGCGCCTTCGTCGCGAGCATCAGCTTTCGCTTCGGCGCGAGGAACCCGTCCAGCTCCTCGCGCAGCCGTTCGGCCTCCTCCTCCGCCCGGCTCGTCTCCTCCCACTGGGCCTGGACGACCTCGACGCCGTTCTTGATGCGCGAGACGAGCGACCGGGCGCTCCCCGAAAGGGACGCTTCGATCCTCTCGTTCCGGCTCCGCGCCGCGTCCGCGAGGAGCTCACGAAAAGCAGGGATCCGCGACTGGTCCGGAGCCGAGATACGCGCACGATCGTCCTCGTCGTCGACGTGGAATCGGACGTGCTCGAGGGCCGAGACCGGGACGATTCGAAGCGAGGAGAGAATCCTCCCGACCATTGCCTCCTTGTCCTCGCGATTCGCCTGCGACCCCGTTTCGAGGAGCTTCTGGAGCTCGTCCCGGAGCTGTCCCTGGATCATGGACTCAGCCCTGAGGCAGACGTCGTCGAAGTGGTCCAGCCAGCGCTTCGACTGGCCCTGCCCGAGGAGGCGGGCCTGCTTCTTCTCGTCGTCGGCCGTCAGATCGAGCTTCACGACCGCGACCACCAGGAGCACTGGCTCGGCCTGATCGTTGCCCGTCTCGTGAAGAAGGCTGTTCAGGAATCCCGTCGAGCGGAGGAGGTCCGCGCTGGCCTCCGTGACGCCGGACCGGTCGACGACGAGAACGACGGCCTTCGCCTCTCGTATCTCCTTCTGGGTGACCTGCCGATACTCGTCATTGGCGACGCCGAGCCCGGGAAGATCGACGAGCTGCGGCCCGGCTCTTAGGACCTCCGCCGCCCAACCGACTTCGATCGTCTTGATCAGCGGCGCCAGGAACCCGGCCGCGTGGTCACGAAGCTGCTGGAAGAAGAGGCCCTGGTCATGGTCGAGGCCAACCCGGACGACCTCTCCCTTCTTCGCGCGATCGAGAGCACTCCGCAGGCTCGCAATCCGCTTTTCCTCCGATGGGTCGAAGGCGACGTTCTCCTTCGGAGGTAGCCCCAGTATCCTCCTCAAGCCGGTGGTCAGATAGGCGAGGTCCCGGGAATGAACATCGAACTGCGCGCCGCCGATCAGAAGGGACGCGACCCTCTTGTAGGCCTCCACCGCCGTCACGAGCGAGTCGGCCGCGGGGTCGGCCGGATCGGAGACGACGGAGAGCGCCTCGGTTCGCTCCTCGTCGTCCAATGGAATGTCCGACGGAGGCGCGCTCTGGCCGGAGGCGTCGAGTCTTCCGTTCTCGAGCAGAATCTGGCGCTCCAGGATGAAGAGGATCCGGTTCAGCTTCTGGCCGGTGTGGTACGTGACCTTGAAATACGGGGTCGGGGCGTGACGGACACGCGTGGCCAGCGCCGTGAGCGGACCGACGCCGCCCTGGGGCAGAACGGGCATCCGATCGTCGACCAGCGCGTTGATCAGGGTGCTCTTGCCGACACCGGAGTTCCCGAGGAAGCAGACCTGGAATTTCCGCACCCAGGCCTTCTCCAGCTTCTCCAACCGCTGAATCTCTTCGTCTAGGCCCGGAAGGCGCTCCGGGCTCCACTGCTCCAGGAACGGGCGGGCCTGCTTCGAGTACCACGTCAGAACGGGTTCGCCGATTCCACTCATTTCTTACTCACTCCCGGCCGAAGTCGATCGATGGTGTTGACCTGGCGGTCGGAGCCCTGTCGCCTCGCCGCCAGTGGCCATTATCCGGAGGTGACGGCGCAACGCGGGGATGTTCGAGTCCTCCGGGCCGGAGACGCGCGCCGGGTCGTCCGGGTCCGTCTCGTGGAGGCGCTGGTGCTCGAGGGCGAGCACCGGGATGATCTTCGCCGCCTGGAGAGTCGTACTCACGGTTTCGGGCTTCCCCGGGGCGAGGCCGCCGATCTCGCTGGCCAGCTGGCCTCGAACGACCCGGATCGCCGCCGACTGGATCTCGCGGAAATGGTCCGACCATCTTCTGGACGGGTCGGGCTGCGAGCGAACGAGGTCGGAGACGGGCTGGTCGAGGTTCGAGATCGCAATCGCCAACCGGGCATGGTCGCCGCTCAGCGGCCCTGCGAGAAGCCGCTGCATGAAGCCTGACTCGCGCATGAGCGCCGCCGAGGCGTCGTCGAGACCGCTCCGGTCCACGACGAGAAGGGCCGACCTCGCCGTTCGGAGCTGGACGCGGCTGGCCTCCACGTAACGGTCGTTCGCGACCCCAGTACCGGGTGCATCCACGAGCCAGAGCCCTTCCCCGAGGAATGGAGAGTTCCAGCCGACCTCGATCTCGGAGACGAGGGGCGAGATCCGGCCGGCTGTATGCGCCCAGACTTCCCGCTGGAACGCCGCCCGGTTCCCGTCGAGATGAATGTGTCGCGTCATGCGCCCCGCCCGGACCGCACGGACCACCTCGGGGACGCCGTCCACCTCCAGTGGCGATTCGGTGCCTGATCGGGGTTCCCTGCTCGCGAGCAACAGACTCAGCTCCGACCTCAGACCGGCCAGAGTGGTACTGCCGTACGGGCTTCCGGCAAACAGGTGCCTCGCCGTCTGGACCGCGGCCGTGTCCGGGTTCTCCGAGTCGAGCTGCCCTGCGAGATCGACCAGGTGGTTCAGTGGCCGATAGCGGACTCGCAGATGGGGCCTCTCCGCGAATCGGACGCGGATCGTCAGCGCCGTCAGCGGACCGACCCCGCCCTGCGGCAGGGGCCCGAGTCCGTCCTCCACGAGGGCGTTCAGGAGCGTGCTCTTGCCAACCCCCGCCCTCCCGAGGAGAACCACGACGTTCGGTGGCTCGAGCGCCGCTGCGGTGCGGGCAGACCGGGGCGGTCGTGGACAAACGGCGGCCGGCGCGGCGGGCCCCGGCGGCGGCGTCACGTCCGGGACACCCGTCTTCCCGGCGGCCATGCGCTTCAGCCAACCGCGGAGCCGCCCGGCAAACCCGGAGCCGCCTCCATCCCGGTTTCCCATCAATCCGTTCGCGCCCTCATCGACAGCGACGTCACCTTTCCTCGCCTCGATCACGAGGGGCCGTTTCGGGCCACACCGCGAGCACTCCCTCTGCCGCGAGGGCCTCGAGGTGGTTCCGAACCCTCCTCCCAACGCTCTCCGACTCCACGAGGAGCCCCATCTCCATGTTCAGGCTGAGCGCGAACTCCGTCAGGTTCGCGCTCGAAACGAGGAGGCGGCGTCCGTCGGCGACCGAGAACTTCGCGTGCAGCGCCCCGAACCGGCCGTCCTCTCTCTTCGGACGGCGCTCTGCCGGCCAGACGAGGAATCGCGTCGCCTCGGGGAGCGCCTTCTTCAGCGCCTCGAGGTGGTCGAACTGGAGCTGGCCCGCGCTCTCCTCGGCCGACTCGAGGACGAGGTGAAGCCTTACTCCCCGCTCACCCGCGGCCTTCAGGGCGGCGACGATCTCGGGCACCTTGTGGACGGCGAAGCAGACGAGCCAGAGTTCCTGCCGCGCGGACGAGATGAGGTCCAGGAGGACGCGATCTGTTCGTCGGACGGCGACCGCGGGAGTTGACGGACCCGTCCATACGACCTGCACCTTCGTTTCTGCGGCGGCGCGACGCCGGCTCTCGGCCGCGGCGTCAAGGGCGACGGCGAGAGCAGCTCCCGTTAGCTCAGGGGCTTCCGCCGCCCAGGCCTCGACGAGCCGTGCGACGGCCGACCGGTAGGTCTGGCTCGGCACGAGATTCGAAAGGCCCGCCGCCTCTCGCGCTTTCGGCCCCGTGATCGACTGCAGCCCCGCGACGAGCGCCCCCCTCCCGGAGTCCGAGAGTTCCTCGGCCAGCCCGGCGATCGTCGCGGCGAGCCGTCCCGTCATCCTTTCTCTCCCGTGGCCCCGACGTCCGAGGTCTCGAACAGCGCGATCCTCGGCCCCGCCACCGTCTCGGCGACGACGTTCCGGTCGAGGAAGCGGTTCCCCCTCTCGCAGAACGTTTCCGGCGTGAAGAGGCAGGCGTGACACGCCGCGCCGTGGACGTCGGCGCCATCGGCCGTCGGCCGATGGTCCGAGCAGAGCGGGTCCGCGGCGCAGAGGCGGGCATCCTCGAGGGCGACGGCGAGGTGGCGGCCGAGCTCTTCGGGCGCTCCGAGACCGGTGAGGCCTCCCAGGGTCCCCTCGCTGTCGGCCGCGGCCGTGTAGAGGAGGATCCCCGCCATCGGGGAAGTCTCTCCCGGCTCGGACGAGTAGAGGCGTTCCCTCAGGCTCGCCGCCGAGTAGCCGCACTCGAGGCTCAGCTGCCGGACGAGGACGTGCGAGAGCGTGTGAAGGAAGACGTACCGCAGGCCGGGGTACTGCGCCTCGGGGGGCGTGATCCCCCGCCGGCGGCGCCACTGGGTGTGCGCGGCCAGGAATTCCGCCTCCGCCTGCGGAATGGCAACGGGCCGGGCCGCCCACCGTTCGAGGGCGTCTTCGCGCACCTGCAGGAACAGCCCCTCGCCCCGCGTCTCGATCGCCGGGAGCCACTCCGTCGGCTTCCGGCTCAGGGGCGCCCGCTTCGGCCGCTTCTCCTCGTCCGATTCCTCGTCGGTCGCCGAGTCGATCCGCGTGAAGCCGACCGTCGTCTGCACCTCGCGCAGGCGCTCGACGAGGACGACCCGCTCGAGCCAGCCCGCCATCCCGTCCGGGACGGGGACCTCGCGGAGCTTGAAGTCTGGCGTCGAAGGGGCGGCGGCGGGATTCGCGAAAAGCTCCCATTCCGGCCTCTTCAGGTCGACGGCCGCGGGCTTCGGCGGGGGGTTCCGGTAGGCCTCCACCGCCTCGCAGACCTGCTCGGTCGTGAAGCCCGAGAGCCGCCGGAGGGGCGGCAGGTTCATCAGGAGCTGCACCGTCTCTTTAGACGTCGCGTGCTCGAGGTACTCCGTCCAGAGGTCCGAAACGGCCTGCTCGAGCTTGTTCCCCGAGGTGGGAATCGAGAGGACGCCGAGCGTCACCGGGAACCAGATGTTCGAGGCGCCGATCAGGATCGCGCGGGGCTCCTCGTTGCAGCTCCCCTGCTCCTCGTCCCGCAGGTGGATCCGGCGGCCCCGGCACTGCGGGAGGTTCTTCGCGCCGGACTCGCCGAAGGCTTCCGACATCCTCCGTCGGGTCGTGCAGCGCTGGCACGACACCTCGACCTCTCGCGCCTCTCCGGCCGGGCCGAGGTTGAGGAGGCGCAGCGGCCCCGGGCAGTCGAAGACGCCGCGGTGGACGAAGAAGTCCCACGGAAAGTCGTCGAGGTGACCGTTCCGGCAGGCGAGGAGGAACCGCGCGGGATAGGCGGGATGGGGCCCTCCCGGGAACGAGCAGTAGACGTGCCTGTACCCCGTCTTCTCGGGCCGCCAGGGCTCGTGCTTCAGCTCGAAGGCTCCCTGCGAGATGGGCGCGAGCAGCCGGCAGCCCGTGCAGTAGAGCCATCGCGGGAACGGGACGACGGGGATCCCGGTCGGGATCTCCTCGCCCGTCGCGTCGGCGCCCGGCCCGTCGTCCGCCTTCCGGGGCGGCGCGAGCAGCTTCTTCAGCTGCGGCCCCACGTGCCGCTGGGCCGCCGAGAGGAGGCGCGGCTCGCCGACCGAGGTCATCCGGCTCCGGTCCCAGTCCTCGAGCCCGAGGACTGCGACGGAGATGTTCGGCAGGTCGATGATCGAACCGACACCCCAGGTGTAGAGGAGCTGGCTGGGGCGGACTTCCCCGACCTCGCGCACCGGCATCACGCCACCTCCTCGTCGTCGCCGTCGTCGTCGTCCCCCGGCGGCTCCGTCTCCGGCGGCTTCGCGACGAAGTTGCGGCCCGCGTCGAGCCCCTCGTCGTCGACGAGGAGGAGGGCCGAGGTCGGCTCGACGTCCCGGAGGGAGTTCAGGCAGGTGAACTCGCCCCACGGCTCCTCGCTCGGGGGACGCAGGAGCCCCCGGCGGTTCGTGACGCGGCGCCAGGCGAGGTCCGCCCCGCCCATCGCCGCCGTCGCCTCCCACTGGTCGAGGCGCGATCGGAGGATTTCCCGCACCGCCTCGGCGACCTGCGCCTTCGACGTCACGCCGTGGACGCGCTCCGCGATCGCCTCCACCGCTTCCGCGACGAGCGCCTCCGAGGCCTTCACGCTGCCGGCCGCGTCGTTCGGGTTGAACCGGGCCGCCCCGAGGCGGACGAGCGATGCGAGGACGGCGAAGACCGCCCGGTCGAGCGCACGGGGAGCGAACGGCGTCACCGAGAGCGCCTCGACGTGCTTGTGGAACGTCGCGTGGTAGTGCTCGAACGACTCGTAGTGCGAGAGGTCGCGCGGCCGCGTCCAGTTGAAGACCGTCACGACGAGGCCGGGATGGAGACGGCCGACCCGGCTCGTCGCCTGGATGTACTCCGCCGTCGACTTCGGCTGCCCGCAGACGAGCATCAGGCCGAGCCGCTGCACGTCCACGCCGACGGAGACCATGTTCGTCGCAAGGACGACGTCGAGCGGCCTCGGGCGGCCCGTCACCGGGGGCAACCCGTGCCCCGGGAACTTCACCTCCAGGCGGTCGAGGATCTTCGGGATGTCCGTCGAGCTGCACCGGGAGGTCAGCTCCTCCAGCGTCGCGGGCTGGATCCGCCTCTTCGCGAGACCCCGGCGATCCATCTTCAGGAGGCGCGACTGGATTTCGTCCTCCACGACGCGGCGCATGCCGCCCAGCTCCCGCATCGACCCGAAGTAGCCGACCGCCGTCATCCACGGGTCGGCGTCCTCGCCGCACTCCTCGTAGAGCGACTGGGCCGCCGCCATCGCGGCCGTGTAGGCCCGGATGAGCGCGGCCTTCATCCGCTTGCCCGGTGCGCAGAGGCCGAGGTAGAGGCGCCCTGGCACCTCCTCGGAGGGAGCGCGCCTCCGGGAGAAGAAGCTGTCGGCGACGTCGATCCCCTGCGGGGGGAAGATCTCCACCTTCCGGTGGAAGAGCGCGAACGTCTGGTCCGCGGCGCGGCGGATGGTCGCCGTCGAGGCGACGAGCTTCGGCCTCACCGTCTTCCCGTTCACGGTCCAGGAGGAGAGCCGGTCGACGGCCGTCTCGTAGAGGCCGACGAGCGTGCCGAGCGGCCCGCTGATGAGGTGGAGCTCGTCCTGGATGACGAGGTCCGGCGGCCGGAGCGCCGGGCTCGCGACGGTCCTCGCCTTCGGGTTCGTCGGCGTCGCG
>JAKPXO010000288.1 GCA_029567505.1 Acidobacteriota bacterium | reverse complement strand
GCGAGGAGGAAGACCGGGTCGAGGCGCGCGGCCCGGAGCGTCGCCGCGAAGACGGCGCCCTCCTCCGGCGGCAGGTCGGTCACGAGGGCGCCGTCGACGCCCGCGGCCGCGGCGCGCGACGCGAACGCGGCCTCGCCCATCGAGAGGACCGGGTTCGCGTAGCCGAAGAGGACGACGGGCGCGTCGAACCCTGCGTCGCGCGTGCGCGCGACGAGGTCGAGGACGGCGGCGAGGCGCGCCCCCGCCGCGAGGCCCCGCTCGCTCGCCCGCTGGATCGCGGGTCCGTCGGCGATCGGGTCGGAGAACGGGACGCCGAGCTCGATGACGTCGGCTCCTGCCGCCGCGAGCGCGGGAAGGAGGCGCTCCGTCGTCTCGAGCGCCGGGTCGCCGGCCTCGACGAAGACGACGAGGGCGGCGCGGCCTTCGCGGGCGGCGCGCGAGAAGGCGCGGCCGATGCGGCTCACAGCCCCACCCCCGAGGTGCCTTCGAGCCGCGCGACCGTGGGGACGTCCTTGTCGCCGCGGCCCGAGAGGCCGAGGACGATCGTCGCACCCGGGCGCTTCGGCGCCTCGCGGAGGACCCAGGCGACGGCATGGGCCGACTCCAGGGCCGGGATGATCCCCTCCTTCTCGGAGAGGGCGTGGAAGGCGGCGAGCGCCTCGTCGTCGGTGACGCTCTCGTAGCGCGTCCGTCCGAGCGCGGCGAGGTTCGCGTGCTCCGGCCCGACCGCCGGGTAGTCGAGGCCGGCGGAGACGGAGTGGGTCGGGAGGACCTGCCCGTCTTCGTCGGCGAGGAGGAGCGTCCGCGTCCCGTGAAGGACGCCGACGCGCCCCGGGCCGAAGCGGGCCGCGTGCTCGCCCGGCGCGGCCGAGCGCCCGCCGGCCTCGACCCCGACGAGCTCGACCTCCCGCTCGGGCAGAAACGCGTGGAAGAGGCCGATGGCGTTCGAGCCGCCGCCGACGCAGGCGACGACGAGGTCGGGGAGGCCGCCGAGGAGCTTCCTCGCCTGGGCCCGCGCCTCGCGGCCGATGACGGCGTGGAAGTCGCGGACCATCCGCGGGTAGGGGTGCGGCCCGAGCGCCGAGCCGAGGACGTAGTGCGTGTCGGCGTAGCTCGCCACCCAGTCGCGCATCGCCTCGTTGATCGCGTCCTTCAGCGTCCTCGAGCCCGAGTCGACGGGGACGACCGTCGTCCCGAGGAGGCGCATCCGGTAGACGTTCAGCGCCTGCCGCTCGACGTCGACCAACCCCATGTAGACGACGCAGGGGATGCCGAGCAGCGCGGCCGCGGTCGCCGTCGCGACGCCGTGCTGGCCGGCGCCTGTCTCCGCGATGACGCGGCTCTTTCCCATCCGCTTCGCCAGGAGCACCTGCCCGAGCGCGTTGTTGATCTTGTGCGCGCCCGTGTGAAGGAGGTCCTCGCGCTTGAGGAGGATGCGGGCGCCGAGCTCCGCCGAGAGGCGCCGCGCCTCGGTGAGCGGCGTCGGGCGGCCCGCGTAGGTCGTCAGGAGGTGGTGGAGCTCGCGGCGGAACGAGGCGTCGGCACGCGCCTTCGCGTACGCCTTCGTCAGCTCCTCCACGGGCGCCATCAGCGTTTCGGGGACGAACCGCCCGCCGAACTCGCCGAACCGCCCGGCGGCGTCGGCCTCGGGAACCACGAACCTCTCAGCCACCGATCCTCCCCTTCTCCGACCTCACCGCGGCGAGGAACGCCGCGAGCTTCCCTACGTCCTTGATTCCCGGAGCGCTCTCGACGCCCGACGCCACGTCGACCCCCGCCGGCGCGCACGCTGCGATCGCCCTCGCCACGTTCACCGGCGAGAGCCCTCCCGCGACGAAGGCCTTCTCCTTCGCCGGGAAGCTCGCGAGGAGGCTCCAGTCCCACGTCTGCCCCGTCCCCCCCGCGAGCGTCGCGTGCGCGGCGTCGAGGAGGAGGACGTCGGCGGGCCACGCCGCGGCCTTCTCGAGCGGGTCCTTCCCCACCCGGACCGCCTGCCAAACGGGAATCGGGACGCGAAGCCCGTCGCGCGCGGGAAGGTCGTCGTGCCACTGCAGCGCATCGGGCCGAACCGCGTCGACGACCGCCTCCGCCTCGGCGACCGTGTTCCCCGCGACGACGGCGACGACCCCCTTCGCGAAGCGGCTCGCCTCGCGCAGCGCGCGGCCGTGCGCGAGGTCGACGCGCCGCGGCGAGCGGGTCGAGAAGTTGAGGCCGATCCAGTCGGCCCCGAGCTCCTCAGCCGCCGCGAGGTCCTCCCCGCGGGTCACGCCGCAGACTTTAACCTCGGTCGTCCCCTCGCCGCGGAGCGCACGGAGCGCGCGCGCCGGGTCGCCGGAGCGAAGGAGCGACTCGCCGACGAGGCAGGCGTCGAAGCCCGAGGCGGCGAGGCGCGCGACGTCCTCGGGTCGGTGGATTCCGCTCTCGGCGACGCGGACGACGGACGTCGGCAGCAGACGCCCCATCGCGGCGACACGCCCGAGGTCGACGGCGAACGTCCGGAGGTCGCGGGCGTTCAGCCCAACGACCTCCGCGCCCGCCGCGAGCGCGCGGCGGACCTCCTCCTCGTCGTGCGCCTCGACGATCACCGCGAGTCCGCGCGAGCGCGCCGCCCCGTTGAGCCGCGCGAGCTCGGCGTCGCCGAGCGCCGCGACGATGAGGAGGACGGCGTCGGCGCCGAGCGAGAGGGCGAGGTCGAGCTGGACCTCGTCGACGACGAAGTCCTTCATCAGGACCGGGAGACCCGAGACCCGCTTCACCTCCGGGAGCCAGGCGAGCTCGCCCCCGAAGAAGTCAGGCTCCGTCACGACCGAGATCGCCGCGGCGCCGGCACGCCGGTAGGCCTTCGCGACGAAACGGATCGCCGCCGGGAGTCCGGTGTCGGGGGCCGGACCCACAGGCAGCAGGACGCCCGCCGACGGCGAGCGGTGCTTCACCTCGGCGATGACGCGCGTTCCGCCCGCGCGGAGCGCCGCGAGGAAGCGCCCGCCGTCCGAGGGGTTCGCGGCCGTTCCCCGCGGGGCGAGCTCGCCCGCGGCGAGCCGCCTCCGCCGCACGGCGAGGATCTCCGCGAGGACCGACGGCGCGGTCACGCCGCCTCCTGCGAGATCGCGGCGAGGCCTTTCAGCGCCCTGCGCGCGGCGCCCGAGTCGATCGACGCGGCGGCGCGGACCATCCCGTCGCCGAGGTCGAGCGCGACGCCCGAGACCAGAAGGGCCGCGGCGGCGTTCATCAGGACGGCGTCCCGCCGCGGTCCCTCCTCGCCGTCGAGGATCGAGCGGAGGATCCCGGCGTTCGTCTCGGCGTTCCCGCCCGCCATCTCGCGCGGGTCGCGCTCCGGAAGGCCGAACGTGGCGGCCGTCCACTCCTCGAGGCGGACCTCCCCTTCCGCGACCTCGGCCACGATCGTCAGGCCGTGCGGGAGGAGCTCGTCTCCCGCACCCGAGTTCGAGACGACGAGCGCGTGCGCGGCGCCGAGCGCGGCGAGCGCGTGGGCGAGGACCGGCACGCGGAGAGGCCGGTCGACGCCGACGAGCTGGCGCGTGACCCCGAGCGGGTTCGCAAGCGGCCCGGCGAGGTTGAAGGCCGTCCGGATCCCGAGCTCGCGCCGCATCGGCCCGACGGACTTCATCGCCGGGTGGTAGGCCGGGGCGAAGAGGAACGTGACGTTCGCCTCGGCGAGAGCGCGGGCCGCGAGGGTCGGTGGCATCTCGATCCTCACGCCGAGCGCGGCGAGGACGTCCGCCGAGCCGCTCGCCGAGGAGACGGCGCGGTTGCCGTGCTTGGCGACCGGAACGCCCGCCCCCGCGACGACGAAAGCGGCCGTCGTGGAGACGTTGAACGTCCCCTGTCCGTCGCCGCCCGTCCCGCAGACGTCGACGGATCGACCGGCGAGCTCGTCCGCGACCGGAGGCCGAGCCGCGCGGGAGCGGAGCGCGTCGACGACCCCGGCAACCTCCTCGGCCGCCTCCCCCCGCCGCGCCATCGCCGCGAGGAGGGCCGCGGCGCGGACCGCGGAGAAACCCTCCCCGAGCATCTCCTCGACGGCGAGGCGCGCCTCCTCCCGCGAGAGCGTCCGGCCCTCCATGACGAGCCTCAGCGCGCGGTGAAGGTCGCCCGCGCCTGCCGCGGGGAGGCTCACGACGCGCCCTTCTCGACGAAGTTCGCGAGGAGCCGCTCCCCCTCGAGCGTGAGGATCGACTCGGGGTGGAACTGGACACCGACGATCGGCCGCTCACGGTGCCGGAGGCCCATGACGACCCCGTCCGAGGTCTCCGCCGTGATGGCGAGGCAGGCGGGGACCGTCGACCGGTCGACGACGAGGGAGTGGTAGCGCGTCGCGACGAACGGGTTCCCGAGGCCGGCGTAGATCCCCTCACCGTCGTGGCGGATCTCAGAGGTCTTCCCGTGCATCAGGACCGGCGCCCGGACGATCGAGGCGCCGAAGACGTGCCCGATCGCCTGGTGGCCGAGGCAGACGCCGAGAAGCGGCACGTCCTCGTTCCGCCGGATCAGCTCCTCGCTGATCCCGGCGTCCTCGGGACGGCCCGGCCCGGGCGAGATCACGATCCGCGCCGGCTTCAGCGCGAGCGCCTCCCCCGCGGTCATCGCGTCGTTCCTCACGACGCGGACCTGGGGGTGGAGCGTCTGGAGGAACTGGACGAGGTTGAAGGTGAACGAGTCGTAGTTGTCGACGACGAGGATCACGGCTCGTACTCCTTCGCCGCGTCGACGGCGCGCATGAGCGCCCACGCCTTGCTCTCGCACTCGTCCGCCTCGGCCTCGGGGCGCGAGTCGGCGACGATGCCGGCCCCCGCCTGGACGTGGAGGACGCCGTCCTTCACGACCGCCGTCCGGATGCCGATCGCCATGTCGAGGTGTCCCGCGAAGTCGAGGTAGCCGACGGCGCCGCCGTAGGCCCCGCGACGGACCGGCTCGAGCTCCTCGATGACCTCCATCGCCCGGATCTTCGGGGCGCCCGTGAGCGTCCCCGCCGGGAAGGTCGCCGCGAGGGCGTCGACGGCGTCCTTGCCGTCGGCGAGGCGTCCGGTGACACGCGTCGCGAGGTGCATGACGTGCGAGAAGCGCTCGACGGTGAAGAAGTCCCGGACCTTGACGGTCCCCGGCGCCGCGACGCGGCCGAGGTCGTTCCGGCCGAGGTCGACGAGCATCACGTGCTCGGCCCGCTCCTTCTCGTCGGCGAGGAGCTCGCGCGCGAGGGCGAGGTCCTCCTCCGGCGTCGCC
>JAKPXO010000273.1 GCA_029567505.1 Acidobacteriota bacterium | reverse complement strand
CGGCTATCTCGCCCCATACCCGCACCTTTCGCGGCGAACGCAGCGCAACAGGATGGGAGATCGATGAGCGACACCGTTCGGTACGACGATCGAACCCCGCGGCTCTTCTTCCTCGCCGCGATCTTCTGGGCCGTGGTCGGGATGCTCGTCGGCGTCCTGGCCGCCGCGATGCTCTTCCTGCCGGAGCTGAACCTCGCCCCCTACCTGACGTTCGGGAGGCTCCGCCCGCTCCACACGAACGCGGTCATCTTCGCGTTCGTCGGGAACATGATCTTCGGCGCCACCTACCACTCCATGCAGCGGCTGCTGAAGGCCCGCCTCTTCAGCGACGCCCTGTCGAAGATCCACTTCTGGGGGTGGCAGCTGCTCATCGTGGCGGCGGCGGTCTCCCTGGTCGGCGGCGTCACGCAGGCGAAGGAGTACGCCGAGCTTCCCTGGGTCCTCGACATCGTCATCACGTTCCTCTGGGTCGTCTTCGCGGTCAACTTCTTCGGGACGATCGCGAGGAGGCGCGAGGAGCACCTCTACGTCGCGATCTGGTTCTACATCGCGACGATCGTCGCGGTCGCCATCCTCCACATCGGCAACAGCATGGCGATCCCCTACTCCTGGCTCGGGAGCTACTCGGCCTACGCGGGCGTCAAGGACGCCCTGATGCAGTGGTGGTACGGGCACAACGCCGTCGCCTTCTTCCTGACGACGCCCTACCTGGGCCTCATGTACTACTACCTGCCGAAGGCGGCCGAGCGCCCGGTCTTCAGCTACAAGCTCTCGATCATGCACTTCTGGTCGCTGGTCTTCGTCTACATCTGGGCGGGGCCGCACCACCTCCACTACACGGCCCTCCCCGAGTGGGCCTCCACCCTCGGGATGCTCTTCTCGCTCATCCTCTGGATGCCGTCCTGGGGCGGCATGGTGAACGGCCTCCTGACGCTCCGCGGGGCGTGGAACAAGCTCCGCGACGAGCCGGTCCTGAAGTTCCTCGTCGTCGCCGTGACGTATTACGGCATGTCGACGTTCGAGGGGCCGATGATGTCGATCAAGTCGGTGAACGCGGTCTCGCACTACACCGACTGGACGATCGGGCACGTCCACGCCGGGACGCTCGGCTGGAACTCGTTCCTCTCGTTCGGCATCCTCTACTGGGTCGTCCCCCGCCTCTGGAAGACGGAGCTCTTCTCCAAGAAGCTCGCCACGGCGCACTTCTGGATCGGGACGATCGGGCTGATCCTCTACCAGGTCTCGATGTGGGTCGCCGGCATCACGCAGTGGGCGATGTGGCGTGCCTTCGAGCCCGACGGCCGGCTGGTCTACCCCGACTTCATCGAGACCGTCCTCCGGATCGTCCCGATGTACTGGGTCCGCCTCGTCGGCGCGCTCCTCTTCTTCGCGGGCCTCCTCGTCATGCTCTACAACCTCGTCCGGACGATGAGGAGCGCCCCGGCCGGCTTCGACGAGGAGCCCGAGGTGAAGGCGCCGCCCCTCGTCGTCGACCGCTCGGCCCCCGGCGCGACGACGGCCCCCGGGACGTGGGACCACGCCTTCTACCGCTTCCAGCACGTGATCCGGCACGGCGTCCAC
>JAKPXO010000271.1 GCA_029567505.1 Acidobacteriota bacterium | reverse complement strand
GCCAGCAGCAGCGCGCGGATCTCCAGGAGCGTCCGCCCGCCGTACTCGGCCGTGAGCCGGTTGGAGACGGCCTGCAGCTCCTCGGCCGAGTAGTCGTCCCGCGTCTCGATCAGCCGGCTCCCGACGAGCCCCTCGCCCGAGACCGTGACGACGACGACCTTCCGTTCCGCGACGCGGGTGAAATGGACCGACCGAAGGACGACGTGCGCCGAGTCGGGCGCCGCGACGACCGCGACCTCCCCCGTCAGCTCGGTCAGGACGCGCGACGTGGCGTGAAGGAAGCGCTCGAGCTCGAACGTCTCGGAGCCGAGTCCGGTCTCGATCTTCGCCTTGTCCGCCAGACCCGGCGGCCGGGACGGCATGAGCTCCCGGACGTACGTCCGATAGCCGAGGTCCGTCGGGACACGGCCCGCAGACGCGTGGGGGTGGGTCAGGTAGCCGAGCTCCTCGAGGTCGGCCATCGCGTTCCGGAGGGAGGCCGACGAGAGCGCAAAGCCCCCCGAACCCGTCAGCTGGCGGGACGAGACGGGCGTGGCGCTCCGGATGTAGGCGCCGACCACCGACGCGAGCACCTCGCGGGACCTGTGGTCGAGCTGGCGAAGGACGTCGCCCATCCCGTGCGATTCTCCTCCTGAGCTAACGTATGCAAGGCACGGCCCGGCGCCTCGGCCCGTAGACGAACGTCCGGAGCGTGCCCCCTGGCGTTGCGACATGATAGCAGCCGCCCTTCCGCACTTTCCCGTCGTCGTCGGCCGTGGCCGGCTCGGTGCAGCCCTCGAGAAAGCGCTCCGGAAGGCCGGCCTCGATCCCCGCAGTGCCGGGGGTCGGGAATCCCGGGAGCGTCCGGAGGACCTCCTCCGCCTGCTGCGCGGCAACGGCCGAACTCCGGTCCTCCTTCTCGCGGTTCGCGACGACGCCCTCGCGCCTCTCGCCGCAGGCCTCGCCGCCGTCGTCCCGGCAGCGACGGCCGGGGCGGCCGCCCTCCACCTGTCCGGGGCGCTGGGCCCCGAGGTCCTCCGGCCCCTCGCCGCGCGCGGATTCGCCACGGCGGCGTGCCACCCCCTCCAGACGTTCACGGGCTCCCCGGTAGACGCCGCCCGCTTCGCGGGCGCGGGCTTCGCCGTCGAAGGTTCCGAGGAAGGCCGCGCGGCCGCGGAGGCCCTCGTTCGAGCCCTCGGAGGGCGTCCTTTCTCCATTTCCTCCGACGCCCGTCCGCTCTACCACCTCGCCGCGTCCCTCGGGGCGAACGGTCTTACGGGACTCGTCGCGGCGGCGCGCGATGCGCTCGCGGCGACCGGCGTCGGCCCCGAAGCTGCAATCGCCGCTCTGGCGCCCCTGCTGCGGACCGCCCTGCACGAGGCCCTTCGCTCCGGGCCCGAGGCAGCCCTGACGGGACCCGTCTCGCGCGGGGACGAAACGACGGTCGAGCGGCACCGCCGCGCGCTTCTCGCGTGGGACGAGAGCAGAGCCGCGCTTTTCGAGGCACTGCTCGAGGAGCAGAGAAGGCTCTCCGGGCACGGGGCGTGGAGCCCCGATGCTAAAATGCCGCGATCTGAGTGAGGAGGCCGCCGGGCCCGCGACGGAGAGATGGTTTTCTTCAACTACGCCACCATGCAGATGGCCGCCAAGATCGTCTACTACGGTCCTGGCTTGTGCGGGAAGACGACCAACCTCCACGTCATCTACGGTCGGACGGCGCCGACGGCGCGGGGAGAGATGGTCTCGCTCGAGACCGAGACCGACCGAACCCTCTTCTTCGACCTCCTCCCGATCGACGTCGGCGTCATCGGCGGCTTCAAGACCCGTCTCCAGCTCTATACCGTCCCAGGGCAGGTCTTCTACAACACGACGCGCAAGCTCGTTCTGAAGGGCGTCGACGGGATCGTCTTCGTGGCCGATTCCCAGCGGCCGATGCTCGAGCCGAACAAGGAGAGCTTCCGGAACCTCAGGGAGAACCTCGCCGAGATCGGCCTGGAGGTCGGCGACATCCCCCTCGTCCTCCAGTACAACAAGAGGGACCTCTCCAACATCCTGACGGTCGAAGAGCTCAACGCAGCGCTGAACCCCGACGGAAGGATCGACTTCTTCGAGGCCTCTGCCGCGAACGGAACGGGGGTCTTCGAGACGCTCAAGGGGATCTCCAAGCTGACCCTGCGAGCGCTTCGCTCCAGAATGACCGGCGAAGCCCGCAGGCCCACGGTTTTCGCGAGCCCCGCGACGCCGATCTCTCCCGTCGCTTCCGCGGAGACGTCCGCGCCGTCGATGCCGCGGACGCCCTCGGGCGCCACGGTCCGGACGGCCCCGTCCTCCTCCGCCACACTCGACCGTCTCGCGAAGTTCTCCGAGCTCGCGCGCGGAGGCGCCGCGACTCCGATTCCTTCCGAGGAACGGAGCTCCCCGGGAAGCGTGGAGCCGACCGCGGGCGCGACCTCGCCCGAGCCGCACGCCGAACCGTCCGCTGCCCGACCGTCCGAAGAGCCCGCCGCGGAGATCAGCTTCGGAGAATCCGCGGGCCCCGCCCCGACCCCCGACGAACCGGCCGTCAAGCACGTGAAGGTCCGTTCCAGCGTCGACATCCTTTCCGAGCTCGACAAGCTCCGCAAGCTCTCGACGCAGAAAGCGGCCGCCGGCTCGTCGGCGCGCCTGGACGGTGGCCGCAAGGGCAGCGGCCCCTCCATCGACGACCTCCTCGCCTCGAACCTCAACCACAAGAAGGACGTCACCCGGTCCTTCGACCTCACCGTCCCGCGCCAGGTGCTGGGAAGGAGCCGACAGGTGACGATCGAGCTGAAGTTCTCCGACGGAGCCGGAAGCCCGCTGCCCACGGACAGCAGCTTCTCCATCGACCTCTCGAGCCCGGCCGACCTCCAGA
>JAKPXO010000532.1 GCA_029567505.1 Acidobacteriota bacterium | reverse complement strand
CGCTCCCTCCCGTTCGAGTTCCTCGACCACAAGCTCAAGGCCGGCAACTCCCTCGTCGGTGCGTGGTTCGACCGGTACCGCGACTACCCGCTCCTCGCCTGGGAGCGCGAGGGGGGCGACGAGAAGCACGACGGCGTCCACCACCTCAAGAGCGTCGCCCCCGCCGGCGGCCGCGCCGCCGGGAAAGAGAAGACGACCGGGAACGTCTGGGGCGCGGCGATCAGGGAGGCCTACGCCCGCGCGAAGGCGGACCTCGGCGACCTCCTCGACGGCCAGCAGGGGCTCTTCGAGCAGGCCACCGGCCCCGACCCCGCGGCCCTCCACGACGAGGCCGTCGCCGCGTTCGAAGCCCTCCACGCCCTCCCGCCCCACGACCCCGACGGCGTCGCCGAGCTCTACCGCGAGAGAGTCCTCGGCAGCCCCTCGCTCGCCGCCCTCCGCGAGGCGTTCGACGCCTGGTGCGCCCTCTGGTTCTGGCCCGCCGACCGCCTCGACCTCGCCCCGCTCCCCTCCACGTTCGACCGCCTCGCGCCCGAGTCTCGCGCCGTCGTCGCCGAGGTCACCGCGCGCGAGAGGTTCTTCCACTGGGAGCTGGAGTTCCCCGACGTCTTCGCCCGCCCCGGCTCGGGCTTCGACGCGATCCTCGGCAACCCGCCCTGGGAGATCCAGAAGCCGAGCAGCAAGGAGTTCTTCTCGAACCTCGACCCGCTCTACCGCGCCTACGGCAAGCAGGAGGCGCTGAAGAGGCAGAAGGAGATCTTCGAGGCGAACGCCGCGGACGAAGAGGCGTGGCTCGCCTACGTCGCGCGCTTCAAGGCTCTCTCGGGCTTCACGGCGAACGCGGCCGCGCCGTTCGGCGACCCGGCGCAAGGGGAGGGCGTCTCGCTCCACCGCTCGCCGTCGCGCAGCGCGGAGCGGCACGGCGAGTGGCGAAGCCGGCGTGGGAAGGTGAAGGGCTACGCCGATCGCGAGCACCCGTTCCGCCACCAGGGCTCGGCCGACGTCAACACCTACAAGCTCTTCCTCGAAGAGGCCCACGCCCTCCTCCGCCCCGGCGGCCGCCTCGGCTTCCTCGTCCCCTCGGGCCTCTACACCGACAAGGGCTCCATCGCGCTCCGGAGGCTCTTCCTCGAGCGGTGCCGGTGGACGCACCTCTACGCCTTCCAGAACGAGCGGTTCGTCTTCGAGGCGATCCACCACAGCTTCAAGGTCATCTCGCTCTGCGTCGAGAAGGGGGGCTCGACGGAGGCGGTCCTGACGCGCTTCCGCCTCGGCCCCGGCGACTCGCCCGAGGTGACGGAGCTGGAGACGGACATTCCCGCCGACGAGCGCTACCTTTCCGTCCGCGCGGACCAGATCGCGCGCCTCAGCCCCCGCTCCCTCGCCGTCCTCGAGATCCGCCATCCGCGCGACCTCGAGGTCCTCGAGAAGATCTACGCCGGCTCCGTCCTCCTCGGCGACGACTCGGAGGAGGGCTGGGGGATCAAGTACGCCCGCGAGTTCGACATGACGAACGACTCCCACCTCTTCGCCCCGCGGCCGGAGTGGGAGGCGAAGGGCTACCGGCCGGACGAGTACGGGAGGTGGGTCGGGCCGGAGGGGGAGGTGGCGCTGCCGCTCGTGCAGGGCGGCATGCTCTCGGGCTTCGATTTTTCGCAGAAGGGCTGGCTGTCCGGGACGGGCCTGCGAGCGGTATGGCGAGAGATCGACTGGCAGGACAAGAGAGTGGAGCCGCAGTTCCTGGTGCCGGAGAGCGCCTGCTCAACGCCAGGAATCCGCTCGATCAAGCCGGCGGTCCGTCGAATCGCGAGGAACACGGACTCGAGAATGCTCATCTCTGGGCTCGTCCCTGCGCTCCCTTGCGGAGACGTTGCGTCAGTCGTTCAACCGCGGAACCACGCCCTGGTCGAAGTCCTCGTCGCCGTTCTGAACAGCCCGCCTGCGGACCTCGCCGTGAGGGCTCGGTGCGGTGGCACGCACGTCGATTGGCACTATTTGGCCGAGACTCCATTGCCGTTTCCACGCGCAGCCGCAATCCTCGGATTTCGAAGGCACGCGTGCAGGCTGTCAGGCTCCCACATCCTCTTTTCACCGAGATGGCTCGAGCTGCGTCAGTTAGATGGCGTCTGCGGAGTGAAGGCCTGGCGCGCGTTCTGGGCGGTGACAGATCACGAGCGCCTCCGCCTCCGCGCCCTCCTCGACGCCGTCGTCGCCGAGCTCTACGGCCTCGACTTCGACGACCTCGCTTGGATCCTCCGCGACTGCGACCACCCGGCCGTGCGCCTCCGCGAGAAGGCGTTCTGCCGGACGCTCGACCCGAAGGGCTTCTGGCGCGTCGACAAGGAGAAGGACCCGGAGCTGCGGCACACCGTCCTCTCCCTCGCCGCCTTCCGCGACCTGAAGACCCTCATCGCCGCGCAGGGCGGAGACCGCGAGAAGGGGATCGCCGCCTTCTGCGACGCGCACGACGGCGACGGCTGGATGCTCCCCGAGACGCTCCGCCTCGCCGACCTCGGCCTCGGCCACGACGACCGCGCCCGCGAGCCGCAGCCCGTCGCCTCCCGCCTCGGCGAGCGCTTCCTCCCGTGGCAGCTCGCGCAGTCCGTCGAGGAGAGCTGGGCCGAGTGCGAGAGGCACGCGGCGAAGCTTCGAAGCGGCTAGACGCTCCCAGGTCCCGCGGGTTTGCGCCCTTCAGGTCACCCAGCCGTGGGCCTCTCGCGCCCGACACGCATTCGGCCCGGGGCCCGAGACGAGTTGACGCATGACGTCATGCGTAATACCCTGACTCCGTGATCAGGTCCTTCAGGAGCAAGGAGGCGGAGGCCCTGTTCCACGATCTGCCGGTCCGCCGGTTCCGGGCGATCGAGCGACCCGCGCGGCGGAAGCTCCTCTATCTTCACAGGGCTCGCGTGCTGGAGGACTTGAAGGCCCCGCCGGGCAACCAGCTCGAGGCGCTGAAGGGCGACCGAAAGGGCCAGCACAGCATTCGCGTCAACGACCAGTGGCGGATCTGTTTCATCTGGAAGGACGGCGACGCCCACGGCGTCGAGATCGTCGACTACC
>JAKPXO010000249.1 GCA_029567505.1 Acidobacteriota bacterium | reverse complement strand
CTTCGCCGAAGCGGCCCAGCTCCTCCAGGAGCAGGGGAGCTTCGAGGAGGCGACCTCGCTCTTCCTTCGCGCGGGCCGGAACCTCGACGCGGCGCGCAGCGCGCTCCGGAACGGCTCGCGAGAGAAGGCCTGGGACCTCCTGACGACGGTTCGCCGGGCCGACGCGGGCGTCGCGGAGGTCTTTCTCGAGCTCGGCGAGGCTCATCTCGCGAACGGCGAGCCGAAGGACGCCGTCCACGTCCTCCGGGAGCTCCTCGGCCACAAGCCGGTCGACGCGGCGACGATCGAGGCGCAGGAAGCGTTCGCCCGCGCCCTCGAGGCGACGGGCGACCTGGCCGGCGCGCACGCGAAGCTGACCCAGATCGCCGACGTGCAGCCGGGGTTCCGGAATGCCTTCTCCCGGGCGGTTGCGCTCGACCGGCGCCTCGCCGAAGGGGGCGTCCCGCTCGCCCCGGCTGTCGAGACCTCCTCCCCGGTCCCCGCGTGGCCGGCGGCGACGAAGAGCGGTTCGTCTCTGGCCCCGCGCACGGGCCGGGACCCTTCGGGAACCTTCCAGGCGATGGCGACGCCCGGCGGGATCGCGGCGGCCGACCGACCCGAGGCGCGCTACGAGATCGTCGCGGAGGTGGGCCGAGGCGGGATGGGGATCGTCCACAAGGCGTTCGACCACAAGCTCGAGCGCCACGTCGCCCTCAAGATCCTTCCCGGGCAGCTCTGGGGCGACGAGACGGCGATGCGGTACTTCATTCGCGAGGCGCGGGCGATCGCCGCGCTCAAGCACCCGAACATCGTCGGTCTCTACGACTTCGGGGAGGGCTTCGGAAGCGCCTACCTCGCGATGGAGTTCCTGGAGGGGCCGAACCTCCAGACGCTCCTGAAGAACGACCCGGAGCGCCTGAAGAAGAGCTGGCGCGACTATTTCGTCCAGTCCTCCCGGGGGCTCGCGGCCGCGCACGCCAAGGGGATCCTCCACCGGGACCTGAAGCCGGCGAACCTCGTCCTGGACGAGCACGGGATCCTCCGGATCCTCGACTTCGGCCTGGCCCGGCCGGAAGCCGATTCCGGCTCGACCTCGAAGCTGATCGGAACGCCGGCCTTCTTCCCGCCGGAGGTCCTGCGGGGGGAGGCGGCATCTCCCGCTTCGGACGTCTACTCGCTCGGCGCCACGTTCTACACGCTGGCCGCCGGCCGCTGGCCGTACGTCGGCGACGACGTCCTCGTCGCGCGTCTGGAGAGGGACCCCGACGACCCGCGGCCGTTCGCCCCCTGGCTCCACGAGGACGAGGTGCTCGTCCTGCTTCGGTCGATCTCGAGGCACCGTCCCGAGCGGTTCCAGGACGGCGGCGAGCTGCTCGGCGCCCTCCTCAGCCTCGAGGCCTGAGGCGCGGTCGCTCCGCCCGAGCGGAGCCGGGCCGCCCCCGCGCCCCGGCGGAAGCCTCCGGGACGTCGCCCTTCACGAAAGGAGGGAGGATTCCCTTCGCGAGGCATCGCGCGAAGAGGGCGGGGCGCCTCGAGCGGAGCCAGGCGCCGAGGGCGGCTCCGTCGTCGAAGCGGACCTTCTCCGGAGCCTCCGCGCTCGTCCCCTCGCAGCCGTCGACGTCGTAGTCGCGGCAGAGGGTCGGGCGGTCCTCGTAGACGCCGCAGAGGCCGTTCGGCAGCAGGTTCTCGCAGTCGGCCGGGAAGAGGACGAACCAGTCGCCGTCGTGCGATTGGTAGACCGAGACGTTCCTGTGGTAAACGAGCCAGAGCGCGGTCGAGACGCCGCTCACGGTCACGGGGCCGTCGATGCCCACCGCGACGTACCGGCAGCATTTGCCGCAGGGCGGGCAGACCGTGGCGGGATCGGGAGGGGCGGAGAGGGTCGGCAGCTTCGGCAGGCTCGGCATCGAAGGCGGGAGTTTCCACGGGAAGGGGGAGAAATGAAAGCGGCTCTTCTGGCGTCCCACGGCGGCAACGAGGTCCTCTCCATCGGGTCGCTCCCGGACCCGGTTCCCGGTCCCGGCGAGGTCCTCGTGAAGCTCTCGGCGGCGGCGCTCAACCGGCTCGACCTCTTCGTGAGGAACGGGATGCCCGGCGTCCCGGTCGCGTTCCCTCACGTTCCCGGGGCCGACGGCTGCGGGACGATCGAGGCGCTCGGCGACGGGGTGCGCGACGTCGCGGTCGGGGACCGGGTCGTCCTTCAGCCGGGCCTCTCGTGCGGGACCTGCGAGTTCTGCCGGGACGGCGAGCGCAGCCTCTGCGTCGGCTACGGGATCCTCGGGGAGCACCGCTCCGGCACGCTGGCGGAGCGGATCGTCGTGCCGCGCGCGAACGTCTGGAAGGCTCCGGCCCACCTGACCGATGAGGAAGCCGCGGCCTTCCCGCTCGCCGCGATGACCGCCTGGCGGATGCTCGTGACGCGGGCGGCGCTCCGGCCGGGGGAGAGCGTCCTGATCCACGGGATCGGCGGCGGGGTCTCGGCCTACGCGCTCCAGATCGCGAGGCTCGCGGGGGCGTCGCTCGTCATCGCGACGTCGGGAGACGAGCGGAAGCTCGAAAGAGCGAAGGCCCTCGGGGCCGACGTCGTCCTCGACTACCGGTCGACGGACGTCGGGAAGAAGGTCCGCGAGCTGACCGGCAAGCGCGGCGTCGACGTCGTCGTCGACTCGGTCGGCGCCGCCACCTGGCGGGCCTCGCTGACGGCGGCGGCGAAGAAGGGGCGGATCGTCACGTGCGGGGCGACGAGCGGTCCGAACCCCGAGGAGGAGATCCGCATCATCTTCTGGAAGCAGCTCTCGATCCTCGGCTCGACGATGGGGACGGATTCGGAGTTCGCGGCGCTCCTGCGGGCCGTGGAGGGCCGGCGCATCGTGCCGGTCGTCGACGCGGCGTTCCTCCTCGAGGACGTCCGCGCGGCCTACGAGCGCCTCGAGTCGGGAGCCGGATTCGGGAAGGTCGTCGTCCGGATCGCGCCGTAGGCCCCGTCAGGGACGTCGGGCGAAGAGCAGCCCCGCCCAGACCTTCGGGTCGACGAGGACCCCTTCGCGCGCGCGCCTCTCGAGGAACGCCTCCGCTTCGGCGAGCGGCACCTCTCGCACCGTGATCCTCTCGCCTTCGACGCCGCCTCCAGGCCCGACGCGCTCGAGCTCGCGGGCGCGGAAGAGGGTGACGATCTCGGAGGTGACTCCGGCCGAGGGAGGGCCCTCGGCGATCCGCTCCATCGAGCGCGCGGCCCAGCCGGTCTCTTCGACGAGCTCCCGGCGCGCGGCCTCCTCGAGGGGCTCGTCCGCGGGGCTCTCGTCGTCCCCCGCGAGGCCGGCCGGCAGCTCGAGGACGATCGCGTCGACCGCTTCCCGCCGCTGCTCGACGAGGAGGAGGTCGCCCGCGGGGGTCACGGCGACGACGAGGACGATCCCGCGGATCCCGGGCCGCTCGACGAACTCCCAGCCGTTCCTCGAGACGAGGCGGAGGTAGCGGCCCGCGTGGAGCTCCCTCACACGGGGACCCGGAGCGAGAAGACGGACCCGCCCGCCGGTCGGTTCCGGGGCTCGACGCGCATCTGCCCTCCGTGAGCCGCGGCGACCGCGGTGACGACCGTGAGCCCGAGGCCCGTCCCGGGGATCCGCTCCGACCCGGCGAAGCGCTGGTAGGCGGCGCCGATCCGGTCCTTCACCGAGTCGGGGAAACCGGGACCCGAGTCGGCGACCCGGAAGACGAGCCAGGGGGCCCCGCCGTCCTCCTCCACGTCCACCGAGACCCGGACGTCTCCTCCACGGGAGCTGTATTTCAGGGCGTTCGAGAGGATGTTCGCCACGGCACGGCGGAAGCGGCCGGCGTCGAGGGCGACGAGGGGGAGGTCGTCGGGGAGGTCGATCGAGAGGTCGACCCGCCGCGCCGCGGCCATCCATCGTGCTTCCTCGAACGGCTGGGCGAGGACGGCGACGACGTCCTCGGGCCGTCGGGTGGCGGGGGTGTCCCCCGTCCGGTAGACGAGGAGCGCGTCGTCGATCATCCCCGCGAGCGAACGAGCGGAGGCCATCGAGGTCCGGAGGAGGCGCTCGAGGCGGTCGTCGCCGGCGATCCGCTCGAGGGAGAGCTCGAGGGAGGCGAGGACGGCCGCCAGGGGGTTCTTCAGGTCGTGAACGAGCATACTCAGCAGTCGCTGGCGATCGTTGTCGGCGCGCTCGCGCAGGCGCTGCTCCTCCGCGAGGGCCAGGAGCTTCTCGGCGAGGCTCTGGTAGAGGCGGGCGGCGCGGACCGCGAGAGCGAGCTGGTCGGCGACGAGGGTCAGGAAGCGGATCTCGTCCGGCGGGAACGGCCGGGAAGCGGTGAACGTGAGCCCGAGGCAGGCGACGACCTCGTCGTCGACGACGACCGGCAGGAGGACGCCGCTCGACGCCCCGAGCCGGAGCAGGGCGTCGGTCGCGTCGTTCGGGAGCGCGTTCGTCGCGTCGCGGACGACGAAAGGCTCCCGCGCGCCTTCCACCTTCCTGAAGATCTCGGACTCCCGCGTCAGCCAGTCGGCGCCGACAGGGGACGGGATCTCGGGCAACGAGCGCCATGAGTGGCGCAGGACGTACGCCGTCCTCGCGTCGTCCGGGAGGAAGAGCGCCGTCGTCCGCGCGCCGGATCGGCGGCCGACGATCGACAGGGCCGCCTCGAGGATCTGGTCGAGGTTCGTGACGTCGCGCGTCGCCGTCGCGATCGTCGCGAGGATCTCGTTCCGGTCGGCTTCGACCCGCAGCCTTTCCTGCGTCTCCTCCTCGTCCGTCAGGTCGGAGATGACGACCTGGGCGCCCCACGGGATCCCGTGGCCGTCGCGGAGAAGGAGCGCGCGCGCGTCCAGGGCCGATCGGCGTCCCTGCTGGGTCTCGGCGACGATCCGGACCCTGTGCCGCCCCCGGGCGAGGAGCCCCTCGTTCATCTCCCCGACGCTTCTCTCGGCGGAGAGCCCGTCCGGGAGGATCTCGGAGAGGGGCCGGCCGATGACCTCGGCCCGGCTCCGCCCGACGAACGCCTCCGCCTCGGCGTTGAGGCTCGTCAGGACGCCGTCGAGCGTCCGCGTGTAGACGATGACAGGGAGGTCGTGGAGGATCGCCTCGGTCTGGGTGCGCCTCCGGTGCAGGAGGAGCAGCCGCTCGAGACGCATTCGGAGCACCGGAGCGTCCTCCGGCTCCCGGACCACCTCGAAGGACTCGACCGAGGGGTGCCCGGCGATGATGTCGGGAGGTGCGCCCCCGGGCGGAATGACGACGAGACACGGGAAGCTCCAGACGGCGGCGTCGTCGACGATCGTCCTGCCCGGCTCGGGCTCGCCCGGCCGGGCCACCCAGACGATCGGACCGGGGAGCTCGGAGAGGCCGGGGGCCGACTCGAACGGCATCGGCTCGACGCCGAAGCCCGGCCCGCGCAGGTTCGTCGTGACCCAGCCGACGGCATCGGCGTCTCCGACGAGGCGGACGACGAAATGACCCGACGCGGCGGTCGGGGAGTAGGGCATCGGCTCCGGGCTCGCGAACACCCCGGTATTCTCGTCCCCCTCTCGCTCGCGGGTCCACATGCGAAGATGGGGCGTGCTCCGAAAAGCCGCCCTCGTCCTCGCCTCGCTGGTCGCGACCGGCGCCTCCGCGGACCGTCCGGGGCGGGAGGCCTCCTACGTCCTCGCCGAAGGAAGGACCGTCGTCTCGCCGGCCGGAGAGCGGGCGAGCGCGGTCCGCGGCACGGTCGTCGTTCGCGACGGGACGGCGCGGTGGGACCTCGAGAGCGGGACGTTCCCGCGTTCGGCGGCGAGCACGATCGTCCTCGGCGACCGGGGGGGCTGGCTCCTCGCGGGGGACGCGAGCGTGGCCGCCCGCGCGATGCCGGAGGACCTCACGGCGCTCTGGGTGCCCGCTCCGGCCACCGACGAAGGGCCGTTCCGGAGCGTCGTTCGGGGCCTCGCGATCACGCCCCCCATGGTCTCGCCCGGGCCCACGTTCGAGGGGCGCCCGGCGAGACGGCATCGACTGACGGCGGTCTGGAACCTCGAGACCTCGACGCCCGGTCGCGTCTCAACGGCGCGCACGCGGCTCGTCGCCACGGTCGTCGCCGTCGAGGACGTCGGCGACGAGGTCCGCTCGCCGCTCGACGGCTTCGATCGGCTGCTCGACCTGCCAGGGCCCGTCCGGCAGGAGGTCGCGGCCGCCCTCGGTGGGATCCCCGGGTGGGCGGTCTCCGTCGTCGTGGAGACCGAATCGGAGCTCTCCTCCGAGCTTCCCGGCATTCAGGTCGCGCCGCCCGACGGGCAGAGGCCCTTGAAGACGAGGGTCGAGACGGTCCGGACGGTCTCGGGCCTCGTCCTGCGCCCGGCGGTCGACGGCGCCCCGACGTTCGCCCTTCCGGAGAAGACGCGCGTCGTCGGGATCGAGCGCCTCGTCACGCTGCGCGAGCCGCTCCGGTGACGCGGGCCGGCGCGGCGAGCGGACTCCTCGCCGAGCTCGCCCCGGGAGATCGTCCGCGGGAGAAGCTCGTCGCGCGCGGAGCCGAGGCGCTCAGCGACGAGGAACTCGTCGCGATCCTCCTCGGGACGGGCCGCCCGGGAGCGGGTGTCCTCGAAACGGCGCGCGAGGTCCTGCGCGGGAGCGGTCTCCGGGGCCTCCTCGCCAGGAGCGAGAGGGGCCGCGTGCGCGAGCTCGCCCGGGGGATCGGCCTCGCGAAAGCGTGCCGGATCGCGGCGGCGGCCGAGCTGGCCCGCCGCCTCGCGCGGGCGGAGGTTTCAGAGCGTCCGCTCATCGACGCCCCCGAGGCGGCCGGGGCGTACCTGTCGGCGGCCCTCGCCGCGGAGCTTCGCGAGGTCATGGGCGGCCTCCTCCTCGACGCGAAGAACCGGCTGATCCACGACGCCGTCGTCTTCCGGGGAGGCGTCACCTCCGCGTCCGTCCAGCCCGGGCCGCTCCTGAGGATCGCCGTCCTGGAGGGTGCGGCCGCGCTCGTCCTCTACCACAACCACCCGTCCGGAGACCCGACGCCGTCTCCGGAGGACCGGGCGACGACGGCCCGCTTCGTCGCGGCCGGGGACGCCGTCGGCGTGCCGGTACGCGACCACGTCGTCGTCGGGCGGGGATGCTGGTTCTCGTTCCGCAGGGAAGGCCTGATGTAGGTCGCTCGTCCGGGGCGCGGCGCCAGGGTCGCGACGGGGCCGCCTGATATCCTCGCCGGCCCATGTCCCGGTACTTCACGACCCCCATCTACTACGTCAACGACCGGCCGCACATCGGCCACCTCTACACGACCCTCGTCACCGACACGCTGACCCGCTTCCACCGCCTGCAGGGGGAGGACGTCCGGTTCCTGACCGGGACCGACGAGCACGGGCAGAAGATCGAGAAGGTCGCGAAGAAGGAAGGCGTCGCCCCGATCGACGTCGCCGACCGCCATGCCCCGACCTTTCGTGACCTCTGGAAGCGGTTCGAGGTCGCGAACGACGACTTCATCCGGACGACGGAGCCGCGCCACCGCGTCGGCGTGACGGAGCTGATCCGGCGCCTCGAGGCGGCTGGGGACCTGTACGTCGCCGGGCACGAGGGGTGGTACTGCGTCGGCTGCGAGGCCTTCTACCCCGAGAAGGACCTCGAGGACGGCAAGTGCCCGACGCACGGCACGCCCCCCGAGTGGCAGAAGGAAGAGAACGTCTTCTTCCGTCTCTCGAAGTACCAGGAGCCGCTCCTCGCGCTCTACGAGAAGGGGAGCGTCCCCGGGATCCCGTTCGTCTTCCCCGAGACGCGGCTCAACGAGGTCCGCTCGTTCGTCGCGGCGGGGCTGAAGGACCTCTCCGTCTCGCGCACCGCGATCCAGTGGGGTATCCCGTTCCCGGGGCACCCCGGGCACGTCGTCTACGTCTGGCTCGACGCCCTCACGAACTACCTCACCGCCCTCGGCCTCGGGAGCGGCGACGAGAGCCTCGTGTCGCGCTACTGGCCCGCCGGGGACGAGCGGCGCGTCGTCCACCTCGTCGGCAAGGACATCCTCCGGTTCCACGCCGTCTACTGGCCGGCGTTCCTGATGTCGGCGGGGCTCCCGCTTCCGACGCAGGTCGTCTCGCACGGCTTCTGGCTGAAGGACGCGCGGAAGATGTCGAAGTCGGTCGGGAACGTCGTCCGCCCCGACGCCCTCGTCGACGCGTTCGGCGTCGACGCCCTCCGCTGGCACCTGGTCTCCGAGATGAGCTTCGGACAGGACGCGTCGTTCTCGGACGAGGCGTTCCTCGTCCGCTACAACAGCGACCTGGCGAACGGCCTCGGGAACACCCTCTCGCGTGCGGTGCGGATGGCCGCCGACGCCTTCGGAGGGAAGACCCCCTCCGAGCGGTGCGACGACAACGAGGTCAAGCGCGCGGCCGAGGCGGCCGTCGCCGCGTGGGACGCCGCGTTTCGTTCCTGCCGCCTCCACGAGGCGGCCGAGGCGGTGCGCGTCCTCCTCGGCGCGATCGACGGCTACATCACGGCGAAGGAGCCGTGGAAGAAGGTGAAGGCCGAAGGGGTGACCCCGGCGCTCCACCGGGTCCACCACAACGCGCTCGAGGGGCTCCGCGTGGCGGCCTGCCTTCTCGCGCCGATCGCGCCGGGGGCGGCGGCCGAGGTCCTCGCACGGCTCGGCGCGCCGAAGGCCGCGGAGGCGATCGGCCCGTCCGACCTCGCCTGGGGCGGCTTGCCGCTCGGCGCCCCGCTCGCCCCCGCCGCTCCGCTCTTCCCCCGCGCCGACGCGAAGGCCTACTTCGCCGAACCTTCCAAGGAGAAACCCGTGACCGAAGAGACGAAGCCCGCCGCACCGGCCGCCGCCCCGATCCCGCCGGAGGCCCCCGCGGCTTCCCCCGCTCCCGTCCCGGCCCCCGCCGCCACGCCGGCCGCTCCCGCCGAGACGCCCCGCATCACCGTCGACGACTTCTTCAAGGCCGACTTGCGCGTCGCCGAGATCGTGGCCGCCGAGAAGGTCGAGAAGTCGAAGAAGCTGATGAAGATGACGGTGAGGATCGGCGAGGAGGAGCGGACGATCGTGGCCGGCATCGCCACGGCCTACACGGGTGACCAGCTCGTCGGCCGCAAGGTCGTGGTCGTGGCGAACCTCCTCCCCGCCAAGCTGATGGGGATCGAGTCGAACGGGATGGTCCTCGCGGCCTCGCTCCCCGGGACAGGCGAGCCGTCGCTCCTCGCGGTCGACCCGTCGGTCCCCTCCGGGACGAAGGTGAAGTAGTGGCCGGCCGGCCCGCCCCGCCCGTTCCGGAGGACCCGGCCGTCCGCGAGAACCTCGAGAGGATCCTCGCCTCGCCGAGCACGCTCCGGGCGCACGAGGACCTGGCCTGGCTTGCGCGGGACGAGCTGCGCGGCTCGCGCCTCGAGCTCGAGCTCGAGCGGGCCGAGGCGATCATCTCGGAGGCGGGCGTCACCGGTACGGTCGTCGTCTTCGGAGGCACGCGCGTCGTCGAGAGGCCGGATGCCGAGCGCCGCCTCGCGGAGGCCGAGGCGGCGGCTGCGGCCGCGCCGGGCGACGCGGAGGCCCTCCGCGCCGTCGAGCGGGCGCGGCGCGTCCTCGCGAAGGCGCGCTACTACGACGAGGCGCGCGAGTTCGCGAGGATCGCCTCCTCCGTCTGTCAGCGGGACGGACGCTGCGACTTCGCCATCGTCACCGGCGGC
>JAKPXO010000239.1 GCA_029567505.1 Acidobacteriota bacterium | reverse complement strand
GACCCGCGCGGCGATCTCACGATGCCCTCCCCCGGAACCTGGGGGCCGCTACCCACGGGAGGCGCGCTCCCGTCGAGTCCGAATCCGTCGAGCGACCGGCGCCAGAGACGTCCTCGCAACGTCCCGGACTAAACTCCGGCCCTCTCGGAAAGGCCTCCAGATGCGCTTCGACTCCCTTCGCCCCCGACTCGAGCCCTTCCTCCTCCGCGTCGAGCGTCCCGGCCGCTACCTCGGCCTCGAGCGGAACGTCGTCCGGAAGGAGCTCTCCGCCGCGGAGCTGACCCTCTGCCTCGCCTTCCCCGACACGTACGAGATCGGGATGAGCCACACCGGCACGAAGGTCCTCTACGAGCTCGTCAACCGCCGCGACGGATGGGCCTGCGAGCGCGCCTACGCCCCGTGGGTCGACCTCGAGGGGGTGATGCGACGCGAGCGGATCCCGCTCTTCTCGATCGAGTCGTGCGCCCCGGTCGCGGACTTCGACGTCCTCGGCTTCTCCCTCCAGAGCGAGCTGAACTACACGAACGTCCCGAACATGCTCGACCTCGCCGGGGTCCCGGTCCTCGCGGCCGACCGCGGCGACGCCGACCCGGTCGTCGTCGGCGGCGGACCGTGCGTCGCGAACCCCGAGCCGGTCGCCGACTTCTTCGACGTCTTCCTCCTCGGCGACGCCGAGGAAGCGCTCGCCGTCTTCCTCGAGGCCGTGAAGTCCACGCAGGGCCTGCCGCGCCGCGAGCGCCTCCTCGCCTTCGCCGCCTGCCCCGGGATCTACGTCCCCTCGCTCTACGACGTGAGCTACGACGGCGACCGGGTCGTCGCGTACACGCCGAACGCCCCGGGCGTCCCGGAGCGGGCGAAGCGGGTCTGGGTCGAGCGGCTCGACCCGTCCGTCTACCCCGAAAGGCCAATGGTCCCCTCGGTCGACATCGTCCAGGACCGCCTCGGCCTCGAGATCATGCGGGGCTGCACGCAGGGGTGCCGCTTCTGCCAGGCGGGCTACTGGTATCGCCCCGTGCGGGAGCTCGACCCGGCCGACGTCGCCCGGATGACGAAGGCGTTCATCGACGAGGCGGGGTGGTCGGAGGTCGGGCTCCTGTCCCTCTCCTCGGCCGACTACTCGCAGATCGAGCCCCTGGTCGCCTGCCTCGCGCCGGAGCTCGCGAAGACGAAGGTCTCGATCTCGCTCCCCTCGCTTCGCGCCGAGGCCTTCTCCGTCGCGCTCGCCGACGCCGTCTCCGAGGTGCGGAAGTCGGGCTTCACGTTCGCCCCCGAGACCGGCTCGGACCGCCTCCGCCGCGTCATCAACAAGACCTTCACGAACGACGACATGGTCAAGGCCGCGGGGGTCGCGTTCGAGCGCGGCTGGGACCTCATCAAGGTCTACACGATGATCGGCCTCCCGTCCGAGACGACGGCCGACCTCGACGAGCTCGTGACGCTCGTGGCGAACATCCTCGCCGAGGGACGGAAGAAGGGCGTGCGGGCCACGGTCCACGTCTCCATCGGCTCCTACGTCCCGAAGAGCTTCACGCCGTTCCAGTGGTCCGCGTTCGACGGCGTGGAGCGGCTCACGGAGAAGCTCGCGTACCTGAAGGAGAGGTTCCGCCCCGTCCGCGGAGCGAAGCTGAAGTGGCACGAGCCGAAGGAAGCCGAGATCGAGGCGATGCTCTCGCTCGGCGACCGGCGGATGTCGGGCGCGCTGCTCGAGGTCTGGAAGAGGGGCGGGAAGTTCGACGGCTGGTCCGAGCACTTCTCCTGGCCGCGCTGGACCGAGGCGCTCGACGCGGCGGGAATTCCGAAGGCGCGCCACCTCCGCGAGAAGGACCTGAAGGAGACGCTCCCCTGGGACGTCGTCGACGCCTCCATCCGCAAGCCCTTCCTCGTCGTCGAGTGGAAGAAGGCCCTGCAGGAGATGGCGACGGACGACTGCAAGTGGGGCCGGTGCACGGCCTGCGGCGTCCCCGGCAACGGGGAGGACACCGTCCTCGCGAACGGGATGCCGGCCGCGTTCTCGTTCGCGCTGCCGACCCTCGGAGCGGCGGAGGCCGGAGCGCCGCCGGCGCCGGTTCCGGGGGACGCCGGCGACGGCGGGCGCGCGGCCGTCGAGATCTCCGCTCTTCCCTCCGCATCCGGCGTCGCGAGCGGCGTCGCCGACGCCCGCGACGAGGGGCGCGGCGCGGCCTACGCCGACAAGGCGAAGGGCGCCGCCTATCGGATGAAGGCGACACCCGACCTTCTCCCGCTCCGCGAGCGGCGGACCTCCCGGGGCGGAGCGAGCGAGAGCGCCGCGATCGCGAGGAGCTGGCGCGTCTCCTTCGAGAAGCTCGGCGACGCCCGCTACCTCTCGCACCGGAACGTCATGGACGTCCTCGAAAGGGCGCTCCGCGCCGCGCGCGTTCCGGTCCGGTACACCGAGGGCTTCAACCCCCACATCCGGCTCTCGATGGGCCCGGCCCTCCCGCTCGGCTCCGAGTCGCGCCACGAGCTCTTCGACCTCGACGTCGTCGAGCCTCTGACGCTCGAGCACCTCGCCGCCGTCAACGACCGCCTCCCGCCCGGCATGCGGCTCCTCGGCTGGACGGAGCTGCCGCCCGGCGCACCGTCCCTCGGGAAGGCGGCGACGGAAGGGGTCTACCGCTTCACGCTGCCAAACGGCGAAGTGATCGTCGAGCGTCTGCGCCTGGCGGGCGAGGGGGCGACGACGCCGAAGCGCCACATCGAGAAGACGTGGGGCCTCGCCGCGGAGGACCAGCACGTCATCCGTGTCGTTCGCGAGGAGACCGTCCTGACGCGCTGAGTGCGCGACGGGGAGAACGCGTCATGCCCTTCACCATCCGCTGCCACGCGACGTTCGAGGCCGCCCACCACCTCCGCGACTACGTCGGAGGGCCGGAGCCCGTGCACGGGCACTCCTGGAAGGTCGAGGTCGCCCTCGGGACCGACGGTCTGGGCTCGTACGACCTCTCCGTCGACTTCGTCCCGACCGAGCGGCTCGTCCGCGAGCTCGCCGCGCGCCTCCACGACCGCGACATCAACACCGTCCCTCCTTTCGACGTGAAGAACCCGACCGCCGAGAACGTCGCGCTGTGGTTCGCGGACGAGGTGCGGAAGGCGGGCGTCCTTTCGGACGGCGTCCGCCTCGAGGAGGTGATGGTCTGGGAGGGGCCGAGGAACTCGGTGACCTACCGACCCTGAGCGGGTGCGCACGAGTCATCCTTCCGAAGAGTCTCGAGTACCGATCGCGACGTCGCCGAACGAGGACCTCTTCCGTCCGGATTCTCGGGAGTGCGCGTCGGGAGTGCGCGGCTCGGTCCGGAACCGCGCACCGCGTGAGCCCCGACACTTGCCAGGTCGCCGAAGCGACGACAGATTCGCTCCAGACCCACATCGGAACCTCGCGAAGCCGCGCGGAGCTCCGTCCCGCAACGTCCCGCCGGGCGGGACTGGCAGAAGGAGCGAACCATGTCCTGTCGATCCATCGGAGCCCTGTTCGGGCTCCTGCTTCTCGTTGCGCCTCGCATCTCGGCCGACGAAGTGCCCCTCCGCAACTGGACCGTCCCGTCCTCGCCCACCCGGCTCTCCGCACTCGGCGACATCGGCAATCCCGGTGTCTTCGTCGCGGTCACGCCGTGCCGCGTGGTGGACACGCGGCTCGGGATGGGTTTCAGCGGCGCCTACGGTCCGCCGGCTCTGACGGCCGCCCCCCGTACGTTCAACATCGTCGCGTCGGGCTGCACCGGCCTTCCCGCAAACGTCTCCGCGTTCTCCTTGAACTTCGCTGTGACGAACACGGCCGGGCCCGGCCACATCGTCGCGTGGCCCGCGGGCGGCACGATGCCGAACGTGTCCACGCTCAACTACCTCGGCGCGCAGACGCTCGCGAACGCCGCGATCGTTCCCGCCGGCTCCGGGACGTCCATCTCGGTCGTCGCCGCCGTGAGCGCCACAGACCTGATCATCGACATCAACGGCTACTTCACGAACTACCCGAACACGAACAAGCAGCTCTTCACCTCCGGGTCCTTCAGCGCGGCCGCAGCAATCCTCGGCGTCAACGACTCGAACGCGATCGGCTCCCATGGCGTCGGGGGATACGCCGGCGGGACGGGAGTCGTCCACGGCGTGCAGGGGGAGATCGGATCCGGGGCCGCCGACCTGTCGGCGGGCGTCCACGGCATCGGCGGCGCCGGCACGGCACGGACTTTCGGCGTGTACGGCGAATCGGCAACGAACGCGTTCGACGCGGCCGGCGTCCTCGGCCGTTCGACCTTCGGCACGTCGCCGATCATCAACAGCATCGCGAATACGGCGGGGGTACGGGGAGAAGGCGCCGCCAGAGGCACCGTCGGGGTCGCGGGGCCCTCCGGGGTCGGGGTCCGGGGCTACTCCGTCGACGCGTCCGGCATCCTCCAGACGTTCGGCAGCCTCGGCCAGGGGAACTCCTACGGCGTCTACGCGAACGGGGACCTCGGTGCGACGGGCACGAAGACGTTCGTCGAGCCGCACCCGACCGACGCTTCGAAGGTGATCAAGTTCGTCTCGCTCGAAGGGCCGGAGGCCGGGACGTACTTCCGCGGCACCGCGTCCACTCGCGGAGGTGTCTGCGTGATCGAGGTGCCGGAGCCGTTCCGGATGGTCACGGACGAGGAAGGGCTCACGGTCCAGCTGACGACCGTGGGCTCCGGGGCCCACGCCTGGGTCGAGAGCGAATCGCTCGAGAGGATCGTCGTCCGCTCCAGCGCCGACACGAAGCTCCATTACCTCGTCCAGGGCGTCCGGAAGGCCTACCGCGATTTCCAGCCAGTCGCCCCCGGCGACGAGTTCATGCCGAGGTCGCCCGAGGACACGCTGCCGCTCTGGCTCTCGGAGGAAGGCCGGCGGCGGCTCGTGTCGAACGGCACGTTCCACGCGGACGGCACCGTGAACATGGAGACCGCCGAGCGGGCCGGGTGGGCGCAGCGCTGGCGCGAGGCCGAGAGGGTCCCCGAGTAGCGGGTCTGATCACGAGGGGCGAGGCACCGGCGCCCTCGAGGCGCGGGGGCCGCGGAGCCGCGGCCCCCGTCCTCGCCGCTATCTCCCCGCGGCCGTGCCGAACGACGGGAGCGCCATGTCGACGCCCGCCTTCGCGGCCTCGGGCAGCTCCTCGGGCGCGACCGAGGGGCGCGGCCGGTAGGTCGGCAGAGGGACCGACTTGCCGCCCGCGTAGATCGGGTGGCGCCCCTTGTCGCGGTACCAGTCGGCGAGCGTGGCCGTCTGGTGCATCTCCTCGATGATCTGCCTCCAGCCGGCGCCCGTGTTGTAGGCGCAGAAGGAGATCTCTCCGAGCTGCGTCCCGTACGGGATGATGCACATCTCCGTCCGGCGGAAGTCGTAGTTGAAGAGGTCCTGGAACCACATACCGGCGACGAGGAGGACGCGCCAGGGGTAGCGGCCCGACTTCGCGATCCCCATCGACTTGCCGGTGTGGCCGTCCATGATCCGGAGCGTCTCGAGGACGCCGAGGTTCCTCGGCACGCCCGCGGGGCGGATGTTGCGCGCCGTGGCGAGGACCGCCTGGAGGACGGTGAGGAAGCGCCCCCGCGCGGCGTCCGTGATGACGGTCAGGTCGCGCAGGAGCCGGTCGACGTCGAGGAGCTGCGTCACGGGGACCGCGTCGCCCGTCTTCTCGTGGACGAGGACCATCGTCGCGATGCCGCAGTTCGGGTGGCAGCCGCACTTCAGCGAGCCCCACTCGGCCTCCAGCCCTCCGAGAAGGTCGCGGAGGTCGGAGAACGGCCCGGACGCCGAGAGCGGGAACCAGTCCCGCATCGGCTCGCCCAGGCCCGCCTGGCCCTTCACGTCGTTGGCCAGGTGCGAGAGCGTGTAGCGCTGCCTCTTCCGGGTCTCGTCGTCGATCTCCTCGTCCCTTCCGGTGAACGAGACCGGCTGGAAGGAGAGGGCGTTGATCTTGTCGATGTTCTTGATCGCGAACCGGATGATGTCGCCGACCTGGTCGTTGTTGATCGAGTTGACGATCGTGATGACGAGCGTCACGTCGACGCCCGCGGCCTTCAGGTTCTCGAGCGCGCGCAGCTTGACGTCGTAGAGGTTCGAGACGCCCCGGTGCTGGTTGTGCTCGTTGCCGACCCCGTCGAACTGGAGGTAGACGAGGCGGAGCCCCGCCTCGGCCGCGGCCTTGGCGAAGCCGGGCTCCTGCGCGAAGCGGACGCCGTTCGACGCGCACTGGACGGCGAAGTAGCCGATCTCCTTCGAGTAGCGGATCGCCTCGAGGAAGTGGGGCGAGAGCGTCGGCTCGCCGCCCGAGAACTGGACGGAGAGCTGGCGCCGCGGCTGGATCGACGCGGCGTTGTCGAGGATCTGCTTCACGTCGTCCCAGGTCAGCTCGTGGACGTAGCCGACCTGGTTCGCGTCCATGAAGCAGGGGTTGCACATCATGTTGCAGCGGTTCGTCAGGTCCACCGTCAGGACCGCCCCGCGGCCGTAGCGCATCGAGGACGAGCCGTGGTCGTGGAGCGCGTCCTTGCCGATCCTCACGTCGCGCCCGAAGAAGTTCCCCTCGAGGCGCCGGTAGAAGTCGACGTCGTTCGACATCAGGTCCTCGAACGTGCCGTGCTTCGGGCACGTCTTGACCATCCAGATCTCCTGGCCGCGCTGGACGATGTCGGCCGGGATCTCGCCGGGGTGGCCGTCGATCAGGGCTTTCAGGTCCTCCTGGCCCTTCACGATGGCCTCGCGAACTTCACGTGTGCACACGGGGCAGAGGGAGTCCGTCCGCCGCGGGAAGCCGAGCGGCGGCTTCGTGCGCTCGTGGCTCTTCGGCAACGGCTCGGGCGACCACGCCGGGTGGAAGGAGCGGGCCGGGACCTTCCGGTTGACCCACTGGAACCCCTTCCAGGCGGCGTCCGCGGCGCCTCTCACCGTCGAGTAGAAGGCCTCACGCATCATTTCTCGGGTCCTCCCTGAAGGGCGACGCCCGCCCGCTCCGCAGGAGCGGCTCGCCACCTCGAATACTTAGCCGAGCAGAATACCATTCGTGCCCGCTCAGAGCCCGAAACGCGCCGGAGCGAAGGGAGCGGCCGGGGCCGGCGGCTCGTGGCGGGTGACGAGGTCGGCGACGAATCGCGCCGCGGCGGGCGAGAAAGCGAGCTCGTCGCTGCCCCAGGCCGTCGCCAGGAAGAGGCCCGCGACGTCCGTCTCTCCCGCCAGGGGAAGGCCGTCCGGCGTCCGGAGCTCGGGCGCGGCCCCGGACTCGCCCGCCTCCCAGGCCATCGAGGCCGGAACGAGCTGTCGCAGCGCCTCCAGGAGGATCGCGAGGCGGCTCGCCGAGCACCGCCTCGTCCGTCCGTCGCGCCCGGGCCGGCCGAGCGCGACGAGCGTCCCGTCCCGGCGGGGGACGAGGCGGACGCCGCTCGAGACGAGAAGGCGGCCGGGGCGATCCGGGTCCGAGGACGCGTCGAGCCGGAGCCACGGCCGCGAGGCCGCCTCGAGCGGGAACGGCGGGAGCCCGGCTTCGCCGCGCTCGACCGCCTCGCCCTCCGCGAGGACGACCGCCGCGGACGGGAGGAAGCCGGCCGGCGTCTCGACCCCCGAGACCCGGCCGCCGGTCCGCGCGACGACGCGGGCGCCCGTGCCGTCGATCAGGCGGACTCCGGCGCTCCGCGCGGCCAGGACGAGGGCCTTTCCGACGCGACGCGCCCTCGCCACGCCGTCCCGCGGGAAGGAGAAGGCGGCCCGGAGCTCCGGCGTGAGCGCCGGCTCGCGCCGGAGCGCCTCCTCCGGCTCGAGGACCTCGAACGGGACCCCGCGCCTCCGTTGCGCGTCGAGCGCGCGGTCGAGGAGGACCTCTTCCGGCTCGTCGAACGCCACGGTCAGGGCGCCCCGCTCGTCGAGCTCGCACGGGACGCCGGTCTCCTCCTCGAGATCCGAGAGCCAGTCGGGAAAGAGGTCGCGCGCGAGGTGCGCCAGCCGCGCCCGCGCCTCCGGGACCGCCTCCTCCACGAAGGCCTGGGCCGCGACCGGGGCGCCGGGACCGCGCGGGCGGCCGAATCGCCCGGAGCCGAGGAGGACGACGTCGAGGTCACGCCGCGCGAGCTCGAGGGCGACGGCGGCCGCCGCGAGCCCGGTGCCGCAGACGACCGCGTCCGCGGCCGAGAGCGTCCGCGTCACGCGACCCGGCCCTCCGCGGTGAGGACGGGGCCCCGGCCCGCGATCTCGGGCGGGCCCCACCGCCGCTCCACACGCGCGACGACGGCCCGCCCGACGGCCCGGACCGCGATGTAGTTCAGGGCCGCCGAGGCGGCGATCCCGGCGACCGGGATCAGGTGCGCGAGGGGACGACCGGCGGCCCGGACGGCGAGCCGCGTCGCGAGCGACTCCGCCACTCCGACCGTGAGGCGCCGGCCGACCGAGAGGCCGGCGCCGGAGGCGAGGCCGGCGACGACCTCGAGGGCGCGCTCCTCCGGGTCGAGGTCGGCCCCGTAGAGAAGGTGAAGGCCGACGATCATCCGGCTCTGGAGGACGATCAGGGTCGTCAGCTCGGGCGCCGTCGCGGCGACGGCCGCCCACCCCGGGGGGACGCTCGCCGCCGCGCCGACGAGCGCGGCCCTCCGGGCCGTCGACTCGACCATGAGCGCCGCCTTCCGCCGCGTCGAGAGTCCGGGATGCCGTCGCGAGAGCTCCAGGACTCCGTCGCGGATCCTCTCCACGTCGAGGTCCGTCGAGGCGCGCCGGACGAGGGACAGGAACGACTCGGCGATCTTCACGTCGGCTCCGTCGAAGTATCATCCCCCCCGCCCTGCCGCCGGAACAAGGCGGCGCCGGCGACGTCCGCCGGACGAAGAAGGAGGTTCCGTGCACGCGATCCGACCCATCCGTTTCGCCCTCGCCCTCTCGCTGGGTCTCGCTCTCGCGGCGACCGCCTTCCCGTCCGACGCGGCCGCGCCTCAGAAGAAGGGCGCGTCGCCCCGGAAGGCCGCGCCGAAGAAGGAGAAGAAGGTGTCGTCCACCCCGCGCGACTACGCGAAGACCCTCGCCGTCCTGAAGACCTCCCAGGGAGACGTCACGATCCGGTTCTTCTTCGACAAGGCTCCCGGTCACGTGAAGAACTTCGTCGACCTGGCCGCGAAGGGCTTCTACGACGGGACGCTCTTCCACCGCGTCATCCCGGGCTTCATGGTCCAGGGCGGCGACCCGCTCACGAAGGACCCGGCCAAGAGCTCCCTGTTCGGCACCGGCGGGAACACCGACAAGGCGGGCAAGCCGGTGAACGTCAAGGCCGAGTTCAACGACGTCAGCCACAAGCGGGGCGTCGTCTCGATGGCCCGAGCGAGCGACCCGAACTCGGCCTCGTCCCAGTTCTTCATCGTCGTTCAGGACTCGCCGTTCCTCGACCACCAGTACACCGCGTTCGGCGAGGTCGTGAAGGGGCTCGAGGTCCTCGACAAGCTCGTGACGGAGTCGAACTCCGACACCTCCGACCCGCGAAGCGGCGGCAAGCCCCGCGCCTACCAGAAAGTCCTGAAGGTCGAGCTCGCCGCCGAGGCGGCGCCCGGCAACGCGTGACGTCTCCCGGCCCCGCCGCCCTGGAGGCGCGCGTCTCCGCGGCATGCTCCCGGTTCGGCCTTCCGGAATCCGGCCCCCTTCAGCTCCTGGCGGGCGACGTCGGCCAGCGGAGATACGTCCGCCTCCGGACCTGGGCCGACGCGACGGTCGTCCTCGTCCTCTACCCCGAGCCGGCTTCGCCGGCGCAGGAGAGGTGGCGCCGGATCGGCGAGGCCCTCGGCCGCGAGGGCCTTCGCGTCCCGGCGCTCCTCGACGACGATCCCGCCTCGGGGACGGCGCTCGTCGAGGACCTCGGAGACCGTGACCTGGCGGCCGAGATCCGGGAGGCGGATCCCGGCGAGCGCGGACGCCTGATCGAGGAGGCCGAGGAGCTCCTCGCCCCGCTCCGCGCGATGTCGCGCGAGGCCGCGCTCCTCAACCCGCCCTTCGACGCCGCGTTCTTCGTCGCGGAGCTCGCGCACACGCGGCGCTGGGCGCTGGAGAGCGACGGCGCGCGAGCGCTCTCCCCGGAGCGATCCGCCGCGTGGGAGGAGCTCGCGGCGAGCCTCGCGCGCGAGGCGGCGGACGCTTCGCGAGCCGGCGGCCCCGTCCCGACGCACCGCGACTTCCACGCGAACAACCTGATGCGCACGCCGGAGGGGGCCCTCGCCCTGATCGACTTCCAGGACCTTCGCCTCGGCCATCCGGACTACGACCCCGTCTCCCTTCGATTCGAGCGCGCCGGGGCGCTCGTCCCGTCGAGCGGGGACGACCGGAGCGAGGCCGTCCTCCTCCAGCGTGCCTGGAAGGTCCTCGGGACGTTCGAGAAGATGCTCGCGCTCGGACGGGAGGTCTATCGGCCCCACCGGGACACCGCGCTCCTCACGATCCGCGCGCGGACGCGCCCCGACGGCGCCTGGGCACCGCTCCTCGACTTCCTGCCCGCCTGAACGGGTATCATTCCCGCCCTCAGGAGGCCTACGTGCCCAACCTCGGACTCCCGGAACTTCTGATCCTCCTCTTCATCGTCGTCCTCCTCTTCGGCGTCGGGAAGCTCCCGCAGCTCGGGAAGGGGATCGGCGAGGGGATCCGCAACTTCAAGCAGGCCGTCAAGGACGGCGGGCAGGACTCCGAGAAGAAGGAGCCCCCGACGGGCGACGGCTCCGGGAACGGCTCCTCCACTCCGAAGTGACCCCCGGCCTCCGCCGGGCGCCGGAATAGCGGGCCGCGGTCCGGCGTTTTCTCCGCCGGACGGGTGCGCACGCCCCCTGACCGGCACGGCCCGGGCGGTTCGCCCCCCTCCGCGGGAGTCGTCAGCATGAAGATCGCCAAGCGCGTCTTTCTCTTTCTCGCCGTCAACGTCCTCGTCGTCGCGACGATCTCGGTCGTCCTGAGCCTCCTCGGCGTCCGGCCGTACCTGAACGCGTACGGCCTCGACCTGCGGGCCCTCGCCGTCTTCTGCCTCGTCTGGGGCTTCGGCGGCGCCTTCATCTCGCTCGCGCTCTCGCGGGTGATGGCGAAGTGGGGAATGGGCGTCAAGATCGTCGACCCGACGACGCCCGACCCGGGCGCCCAGGAGCTCGTCTCTACCGTTCACCGCCTCGCCCAGGCCGCGGGCCTGACGAAGATGCCGCAGGTCGGCGTCTACGACTCGGAGGAGGTCAACGCCTTCGCGACCGGGCCGACGAAGAACCGCGCGCTCGTCGCCGTCTCGACGGGCCTCCTCCGGCGGATGCGGCGGGAGGAGGTCGAAGGGGTCCTCGGCCACGAGATCGCCCACGTCGCGAACGGCGACATGGTGACGATGACGCTCGTGCAGGGCGTCGTGAACGCGTTCACGATGTTCCTCGCCCGGGTCCTCGCGTTCTTCGTGGCGCAGTTCTTCCGCCGCGGAGACGAGGAGGGGGGTGGCGTCTCGCACCTCGTCTATTTCATCGCGACGCTCGTGTTCGACATCGCGTTCTCGATCCTCGGCTCCTTCGTCGTCGCCTGGTTCTCGCGGCTGCGCGAGTTCCGCGCCGACGCCGGCGGGGCGCGGATCGCCGGCCGCGACCGGATGATCGGCGCCCTCGAGGCGCTCCAGCGCACCTACGGCATCGTCGACCCGTCGGACCGGCAGGCCGCCGTCCAGACGATGAAGATCTCGGGCCACCCGAAAGGCCTCATGCGCTTCCTCTCGACGCACCCGCCCCTCGAGACGCGGATCGCCCGGCTCAGGATGCTCGCGTAGCGGCCGGTTCGTCCCGAGTCGCCCGAGAGGCCGGCGCGTCGCGCCGGCCTCTCTTCGTCTGCGGCGCCCGCCGCGCGGGCGGAGACGACTCGGGGGAGGCGGTGCGCCTCCCCCCTCCCGTTCTCGTCCTGGCTATGTATCCGGCGGCCCCGGCTCCGGCCGGGGCGCTCGCCTCACGCGTGGTCCCGGCGCTTCGGGGCGGGCTTCAGACGGAGCAGCGAGATCTTCGCGCGGAGCGTGTTCCGGTGGATCCCGAGGGACTTCGCGGCCTGGCCCATGTTCCCGGAAGCCCGGGTCACAGCCGTGGCGACGTACTTCCTCTCGAACTCCTTCCTCGCCGTCTCGAGGGGGATCCCCTTGGAAACGAGCTCGTCGATGATCCGCTGGAGCTGTCCGTCGAGCATCACGGTGACCTCATCCTCCTCGTCGCAAAGGAACCCGCGTCGGGCGAAAGGGACGGCAACTTATCACGCGACGGTGCGGAGCGGAACCTCGCGGTCTCACTCGCGGCGCGGCCTGCGGGCGGCCGCGCGTTCTCCCGCTACTTCAGCTCGACGAAGTCACCGGCCTGCATCGAGTCGACCATCGACGTGATCTTCGCGACGCAGGTCTTTCCCTTCGTCCAGAGGACGGCGGCTTCGCCGAGGAGAGTCCGGACCGTGCCGCTGTCGTTCCGTTTGCGGAAGACGGTCAGGAAATCTCCCGGGTAAAGCCCGTCGTCCTCGCCGAGGTCGAGGAAGACGACCGAGTCGGTTCCGACGGGCGTCGCGCGGTCCTTCACCTCGACGATCCGGCCCGTCACCTTCCCGGACGGAGGGTCGCACTGCGTGAGAGGAGCGCTCGCGCGGACGAGCGGGATCGGGATCGGCTCGAACGGAATCAGGAGGTCGCCGAGGTAGGTCGGCTCGCACGACTCGGTGATCTCGAGGATCGCGGAGTCGTCCTGGACGCAGACGACCCGCGCGCGTGCGGGCGTCTCGTAGAACCGCCCGATCGTCGCGGTGTAGGAGCCCACCTGGTAGACCTCGTGCGCCGGCCGGATCACCTGGAACTCCTGACCCGCCATCAGGCCGGCGCGGGCGCCGACGTCCGAGTAGACGACGTCGCCGACCCCGAACATCTGCCGGCTGTCCTCGTATTCCGCGGCGACGATCCGACCCGTGACCGGCTCCTCGTCGACCCCGATCCAGCCGGCACAGTAGACGTCGTCTTCCCAGCCGACCGGGAACGGCGCCGACGTGGACGTCCTCTCGGTGGGCGCCTGCTCGATCACCGCGGGCGCCTCCACGGCCTCCTGCGGCATCGGCACCGGCGCGGCCTCCGGGAGGCGCGACGGCGAAGCGGCTGCGGCGGAGAGAGAGATGACGGCACAGGCGAGGACGACCATCGCGGGAACGAACACGCGCTTCACGGCTCCGACCTCCTCGAGGACGCCGCGGTGCGACCGCGCCCGACGGCCTCGGCTCGATTCTTCCGGACTATCGACGCTAAGTTACCGCAACGTCGACGTTTCTCAAAGCCCCGTCGAGGCCGTGGCCGCGACGGGGGTCTCGGGGAGGCGGGGGACTTTCCGGAGGAAACGGCTCTCGGGGTGGTCCCGGCGGAGCCGGTCGAACAGGACCCGGGCGTCCTCGGTCCGGCCGAGCCGGCGCTCGGTCTGCCCGGCCCAGTAGAGCGCCTTCTCCATCCCCGAGTATTCGGGGAAGGCCGCGAAAAGCCCCTCGAAGCGGCTCCGGGCGGCCTGCCAGGCGCCTCGCCGGTAGTAGAACCGCGCGACGAGGAACTCGTGCTCGGCGAGGAGGTCGAGCATCGCCTTGTAGCGTGCGCGCGCCTCGAAGGCATAGGGAGAGCTCGGGTAGCTCACGACGAGGTCGCTGTAGCTCTGGGCCGCGAGCCGGGTGTTCGCCTGATCGCGATCGGGCTTCTCGGCCTGGCGGTCGGAGACCTGCGCGAGCCGGAAGAGCGCATAGTCCGACCGCGGGTGCGACGGGTAACGGCTCCGGAAGTCCTTGAACCGGGCCTGCGCCTCGACGTATCCGGTGGGCGACTTCTCCTCCAGGAACGAGTCGGCGAGCCGCAGCGCCGCCTGCTTGCCGAGCGGGTCGTTCGCGTAGTTCTCCGCCACGAACCGGAGGTACTGCCGCCCGACCTCGAACTTCCGCTTCGTCACGAGGGCGTCTCCCTGCGCGTAGGCGTCCTCCTTCGACATCGTCAGCAGCTCCCGCGTCACACGCGACGGGTCGCTCGAGGAGCAGGCTCCTCCTCCGAGGACGGCGAGGCCGAGGACGAGGGACGCGGCGGTCTTGGCATGAGTGCGATGGGCCATTCTCTTCTCCGGATTCAGCCCGGCTGGGGCTCGGGCGAGGCGACGACGAAGGACAGGGTGTCGCGGAGGCCGACGGGGGCGCCGGCGAGCGGGAACTGCCGCAGGATCGTGCCGGCGGCCGCTCCCTCGTAGGGCTGGGCCTTCACGCCCCCGAGCCGGAAGCCGCGCGCCTCGAAGGCGAGACGGACCCGTTCGAAGTCGCGGCCGATCAGGTCGGGCATGACGTAGAGGACATCGGGGGCGCCGCGGTTGACGAGGACGTCGACGGGCGTCTCCGGCTCCGTGGGCGCTCCCGGCACGACTCCCTGCGCGACGACGCCCTGCGGGCCGGGCATCCGCGCGGCCGAGACCGCCCCCTCGACGAGGCCTTCGCGGGCGAGAGCGAGGGCGGCCGTCCGGGCCGTCAGGCCGGCGAGATCGGGCGCCTGGATGACCCGCGGGCCGAGGGAGAGGAAGACCCGGAGATCCTGCCCGGCCTTGACGGCCATTCCGGCCGCCGGGCTCTGTCCGCGCACCCGGTGCGCCGGAATCTCCTCGTCGAATCCCTCCTGCGTGGCGTCGACGACGACACGGAGGCCCCGCTCGGCGGCGAGCGCCGTCGCTTCGTCGACCGACCTCCCCGTCAGATCGGGGACCTCCTCCGCCTTTCCGAGGACGAATCGGGAGAACGAGATCCACGCGGCCGCCCCGAGGATCCCGGCGAGGAGGAGGGCGTAGAGGATCCGTGCCAGAACGCCGCTCATTCGCGCGGACTTTAGCAGGGGGCGTGCCTTGACCCCGATTCCCGGGACGAGGAGACTCCGTCTCCATGGCCGAGACCCCTCGAGTGACGAGATCCCGCGGCCCGGCGGCGACGCCGGAGCTCCCGCTTTCCCGCGCGGACCTCCACGTCCACACCAACGCTTCCATTTTCAAGTACTTCAAGGCGGCCAACAGCCACGATTCCTACAACGATCCGGAGGAGGTCTACCGCCTCGCGAAGGCCCGCGGGATGGATTTCGTCACCTTCTCCGACCACGACACCGTGGAGGGGTGCCTGAGGTTCCAGGACCGCCACCCCGACCTGACCGACTTTTTCGTCTCCGTGGAGGTCGAGACCTGGTTCCCGAAGACGGGCCATCGGATCCACGTGAACGTCTTCGACCTGACCCGCCAGCAGCATGCCGTCATCGACCGGAAGCGGAAGAGCATCTTCGACCTCGTCGAGTACCTCCGGGCCGAGGACCTCCTCTTCTCGGCGAACCACCTCTTCCAGTCGTACCGGATGCGTCAGGCCCCCGAGGTCTTCTTCGAGACGATGCTCTCCCTCTTCGACGTCTTCGAGGTGAAGAACGGGTCGATGGCCTACCAGCACAACGCGCTCGTCGAGGACCTCCTGCTCGTGGCGAAGGAGAAGAGGGGGAGCCTCGCCCTCGTCGGGGGCTCCGACGCGCACACCTACCCTCCGATCGCCTCCGTCTTCACGATGGCCCCGGGGAAGACCTGGAAGGAGTTCCTGGCCTCGATCCGTCGCGGCGAATGCCTTTCCTGGGGCTCGGAGATGGGCTTCACGAACGTCCTCGGCGACGTCTACCGGAGCATCGGGAAGCACTACCGGGAGGTGACGAAGCTCCGCAACCCGGACTACACGCCCCGCGAGAAGGCGCAGCACCTCTTCTTCTCGATCGCCTCGCTCCCGATCTTCGCGACGGGCTTCCCCGCCGCCGTCCTCAGCCTCAACTACGTCAAGCAGGTCGCCCTCTCGAAGAACCTCTCGAGGCGCTTCGCGCGGACCGGGCTCGCGCGGCCGAGGGAGGGTTGACGCGCCGCCCCGCCGGGACGGGCCCCCTGGTCGGCGCTCACATGAGCGCCGCGGGCGGCCTCGTCCGGGCGGTCGAGAGGGCGGTCGACGCCGGCTGCCGGACGCTCCAGGTCTTCACGAAGAACTCGAACCAATGGGGCGGCAAGGCCGTCGTCGCCGGAGAAGCCGCCGCGTTCCGGAAGGCCGCGGCCGACGCCGGCCTCGCGCCGCTCGTCTCCCATTCGGCCTACCTCATCAACCTCGCCTCCCCCGACCCGCTCGTGAGGACCCGCTCCGTCGAGGCGCTCGTCGACGAGATCGAGCGCTGCGACGCGCACGGCATCCCGTACCTCGTCCTCCATCCCGGCTCGCACGGCGGCGACGGCGAGGAGGTCGGCCTCGACCGGATCGCCCGCGGCCTCGACGAGGCGGCGGCGAAGAGCCCGGCTTCGGGAACCACCGTCCTCCTCGAGACGGCCGCCGGGCAGGGGGCCTGTCTCGGCCACGACTTCGCCCACCTCGCGGGGATCCTCGCCCGCGCCGACAGCCGCCCGCGCCTCGCCCTCTGCCTCGACACGTGCCACGTCCACGCCGCCGGCTACGACGTCGTCTCGAAGGAAGGCTGGAGGAGGACGCTCGACGCGCTCGACGCCGCCTGCGGCCTCGGCCTCGTGAAGGTGATTCATGCGAACGACTCGAAGAAGGAGCGCGGCTGCCGTGTCGACCGCCACGAGCGGATCGGCCACGGAACGATCGGCGCGAAGGGCTTCGCGAACCTGATGACCGAGCCCGCCTTCGAGGATGTCCCGAAGATCCTCGAGACCCCGAAGGACGAGGAGGGGAAGTGGGACCGCGAGGGTCTCGCGGCCCTCCGCCGGCTCGCGCGACGGAAGAGCACGGGGTAACCGGGCGACGTTCCACGCGGCCGATCGCTCCTTTACCCGGGACGCCGTGCCGGGCCCGGGCGGGCGGACGCGGTGGAGCTCCCCGCCCGCCGAGGACGGCCTCGAGAGAGCCGATGCCGTCGTGGAGCGGATCACCGGCGAGAAGCCGCTCGCGGCCTGCGCGACGATCGTCGCCGCGGCGACGAACGTCGGGTCGTGCGTCCCGACGTCCGGCGTGCGCTGATCGCGGGGCCCCGGCGGACGAGGGCGACCGCCCGGCGCACCGGAAGAGGCTGCCCCGACGGACGGGTCGAGGCTACGATGGGCGGGAGGAGCGCAGCCGGGAGTGAGGAAAGGCGCCCGAGAGGCCCGGACGTGCCGCGGAAGCCGATGGCTCGCGGCGGGTGGGCTGATCGCCCTCTTGTCGGCCTCCTCCCTCGAGGCGCTCGATCCCCGCAAGGCCATCACGCAGTATCCGCTCGATCATTGGAGGACGCGCGACGGCCTCCCCCTCAACTCCGTCCGCGCGTTCCTCCAGCGGCGCGACGGCTACCTGTGGCTGGGGACCCAGGAGGGGCTGGCTCGATTCAACGGGCTTCGGTTCACGCGAATCGCCATCGAGCACCCCGCCGGCGAGAGGTTTCCGGACGTTCGCTCGCTCCTCGAGGATCGCGGCGCGGACCTCTGGGTCGGGACGTACGGCTCCGGCGTCGCCCGCCTCAGGGACGGCACGTGGTCGGTCTACTCGACGAAGGACGGTCTGCCGGCCGACTCGGTCAACGCCCTCCGTCTCGACCGCGAAGGGCGAATCTGGGTCGGGACGAGCGGCGGCCTCGCCCGGATCGAGCTCGGGCGGGACGGCGAGCCCAGAATCTCCTCCGTCCCGGAGCTCCGGGGAATCGCGGTCAACGCGATCTGCGAGGTGGAGCGTGGAGTCCTCTGGATCGGGACGGCCCACGCCGGCGTCCTCGAGCTTCGCGCGGGGGCCCTCCGGGACATCTCGCCGTCTCTGCCGCTCCGTGGTCGCAACGTCACCGCGATCCTGGCCGACCGCGAGGGTGGGCGCTGGCTCGGGATGTCACCGCTCGGCCTGGTCCGCGTCGCCGGAGCCTCGCCTGACCAGTCGTGGGACGTCGAGGAGGTCCAGTGGCTCCTTCAGGACCGCGACGGGAACGTCTGGGCGGGAACGATCGCGGGCGTCCTTCGCATCTTCGAGGGACGCGTCTTCACGCTGACGACGCGCGAAGGGCTCGACGACGACCTTTCCCTGACGGGATACGAGGACCGGGACGGGAGCATCTGGATCGGGACGTCGACCGTGGGGGTGCACCGGCTTCGAGACAGCAGGTTCACCCCGATCACGGAGAAGGAGGGCCTCTCGGCGCGGTTCGTCCGGGCGCTCCTTCCCTCCTCCGACGGCGCCCTCTGGATCGGAACCTACGGCGGCGGAGCGTGCCGGGAGAAGGACGGACGCATCGACTGCTTCGACACCTCGGCAGGACTCTCCAACAACTACGTGCGGTCGATCGCCCAGACCCGCGACGGCGCGATCTGGGTCGGCACGCTGAACGGGCTGAACAGGATCGCGGGTGGATCGATCACGCGTTTCGGCCTCGCGGACGGCCTCCTCGCCCCCTTCGTCCGATGCGTCTTCGTCGACCGCCGGGGAGACCTCTGGATCGGCCTCGATTCCGGCGACGTGCACGTCTGGAATGGGGGCGACCCGTCACGTGCCCGGACCCATCGGGGCGTCGCCGACAAGGGCATCGTGACGATGCGGGAGGACCCCGACGGCCGGCTCTGGATCGGAACCTACGGCGACGGGCTCCACGTCCGGGAGAACGGGCAGTTCCGTCGCGTCACGGCGACGAACGGCACCCTGCCCCCCTACGTCTACTGCATCTGGGAGAAGGACGGGGAGCTGCTTCTCGGGACGAACGCCGGCCTCGTGAGCCTGACCGGGACTCGCATCGGACCGGCCGCGAAGGACGAAGCCTATACGGGAAACATCTACGGCATCGTGGACGACGGCGTCGGAAGCCTCTGGTTCACGTCGAACCAGGGTGTCTTCCGCGTCCCCGAGAGCGCCATCGCGGAGCTGAGGAGCGGAAGCGCGCTCCGGGACGTCGGCGTCCAGTACGACGAGGCCGACGGCATGCCCGGAGCGGAGTGCAACGGCGGTTTCCCGGCCGCCTGTCGGCGGCCCGACGGGACGGTCCTCTTCCCGACGACGCGAGGAGTCGCCGCCTACCGCCCCGACACGAAAGGATTCCGCAGGCCCCCGCCGCCGGTCGTGATCGAGACGGTCGATCTGGACGAAGAGCGGATCGAGATCGCCCGAGCGGGATCGGTCCGGCTCCCGTCGGGGAAGCGTCGCCTGCGCTTCGGCTTCGTCGCCCTGGACTACCTCGAGCCTCGGAAGACCCGCTACCGATACCGCCTCGAGGGTTTCGACGAGAGATGGCACCCGACGAACCAGGACCCCGAGGCGATCTACACGAACCTCCCTCCCGGCGCCTACACGTTCCGGGTGGTCGCCAGCGACGGCGAGGGCGGGTGGAACCCGGCCGGGGCGTCCTTCGCCTTCGAGGTTCTGCCTCGTTTCACGCAGACGATTCCGTTCTACGCCCTCTGTGTCCTCGGAGTGGTCGCGTCCGCGGTGGGAGGCCATCGGCTGCGCGTCCGTCGGATGAAGGTCCGGGAGCGGGAGCTGACCCGCCTCGTCGACGAGCGCACGCGAGACCTGGAAAGGGCGAATCTGGAGCTGGCGCAGCTCTCCCTGACGGACAGGCTCACGGAGATCGCCAATCGCCGGGCACTGGAGCAGTTCCTGGATCGGGAGTGGGGCCGCGCCGTCCGGAACGGCCTCTCGTTCTCGCTTCTCATGGTGGACGTGGACTGCTTCAAGGCCTTCAACGACCGGTACGGCCATCCGGCCGGCGACGAGTGCCTGCGCGGTGTCGCCCGCGCGCTGAGGTCGAGCGCCCGGAGGCCGGGGGACCTCGCGGCCCGCTGGGGCGGGGAGGAGTTCGTCGTCGTCCTCTCGGAGACGGACGCGGAAGGGGCCGTCGTCGTCGCGGAGAGGATTCGGGCGGCGGTGGAAGACCTGCAGATCGCCCACGAGGCGTCGCCGGTCTCGTCACACGTGACGATCAGCGTCGGGTGCGCGACCGGGATTCCGGGTCGGGGTCGCGAGTGGACCTCGCTCGTCCGCGCGGCCGACGAGGCGTTGTATCGATCGAAGGGGAACGGACGCAACCGCGTCGAGGCGGGCCGCCTCGATTCCCCGGACGACCCGACCGGAGACGTGTCGGCGCCCGGCCCGGCCCGCGCTCCGGCCGCATCGGAAGGGTCCGGCACGATCGGGTGAACGCTCGGGCGCCCGAGACCGAGCGGGCACCGGACGGTCGCGGCCCGGCCCTTTCGGCCGACAGGCGCCGCCCTTCTCAGACCGCGGTCCGCCTCAGGCGCAGGAAGACGAAGGCGCTGTAGCCCGCGACGAGCGTGAGGGCGACGAGCAGGACGACGAGCAGCGAGGTGAGCGCGTCCGGGCTGGCCGCGGCGTGCGCGATCGTCAGGCTCTCCCCGGCGCCGCCCCGCGCCGGAACGAGCGCGGGATAGAGCCCCTGCCCGACGATCCCCCAGAGGGCGGCGATCGAGAGCGAGGAGGACCCGAGCGCCAGGGCCGGCCGCCCCGCCTTCACGAAGTAGGGAAGCGCGACGAGGGACGCGAGCATGACGACGGGGGCGATCCAAGTGAGCGGGTGGTGGTACGGCTCCCAGAGGTGCGGCGCGGCGAAGAGCGAGAAGACGCCGGTCAGGCCGTGGAGCGCGACCGCCGTCACCCAGGCGCGCAGGACGAGGTCCTCGCCCTCGCCCACGCGGAGGTTCAGCCAGCAGGCCCCCTGGAGTGCGAAGAGGGCGACGGTCTCGACGGCGACGACGAGCGCGAACGGCGACAGGAGGTCTCCGAACGCGCCCGCGAAGCGCCCCGCCTCGTCGAGCGGAAGGCCGAGGAGGACGTTCCCCAGCATCAGTCCGAGAAGGACCGCGGCCAGGGCGCTCAGCGCTCCGAACGCGACGTCGCGGGGACGATCGACGGCCCCGGAGGCGCGTCCCTTGCCGAGCACCACGGCCCGCAGGACGAAGGCGAGCGCGAGGGCGCCGAGGAGCGCCCCGAACGCCGACGCCACCGCCTCGCGGACGGGCGGGAACGCGGCGAAGAGAGCCGCGAGCCCCCCGACGAGCCAGAGCTCGTTCCCGAGCGTCGCCGGGCCGAGCGTGGCGAGCCGCCGCCGGCGCGTTTCGTCCTCGCCCGACCGCGAGAGGACGAGCGTCCCGACCCCACCGTCGATCCCGTCGAGCACCGAGTACCCGACCAGGAGGACGCCGACCAGGAGGAACCACGTCGTCTGCAGGTCCGTCATCGGAGCACCTCCGCCGGGTCGTCGAGTCTCCGTCAGGTTAGCGCCGCCTCCGCCGCGAGGACAGAGGAAACCGCGGCGCACGCCGGGCCCCGCGACGCGGCCCATCGCCATGCGCCTCGACGAGCCCTCGAGCCCGGACGCCGGGACAGGGACGCCGGCAGAGTGCAGAGTGTAGAGTGTAGAGTGTAGAGTGTAGACCAGACCCCCTCCGCGAGGGGGCTTCAGCGGACGCGCCAGATCCCCGTGCCCCGCCCCGGCAGGTAGACGCGGATCGCCCCGGGGGCGCCGCTCGGGTCGGCCGCGCCCGGATCGGCGAAGACGCGCTCGAACGAGCCCCCCGGCACGGCGAACGGGCCGGCCGACTGGAAGGAGTCCGACAGGTTGTGGACGACGAGGACGGTCTCCCCCGCGGACGCGCGGAGGAACGCGAGGAAGGGCGTGACGCCGGACCTCGCCGAGAGGAGGGTGATCTCTCCCTTCCGCAGCGCCTCCGAGGAGGTCCGCGCCCGGATGAGGCTCCGGTAGCGGGAGAGGAGCGAGGAGGGGTCGTTTCGCTGGGCGGCGACGTTCGCCGTCTCGCGGCCCGGCGCGAACGCGAACCAGGGAGTCCCGGTCGTGAAACCGCCGCCGGGCGTCGCGTCCCACGGCATCGGCGTCCGCTTCGACTCGTCGCCCCCGGTCGGCCCGTTCTCGAGGCCCACCTCCTCTCCGTAGTAGAGGAACGGCGCGCCCGGAAGCGTCAGGAGGATCGCCGCGGCGTTCCGGAGGCGGGCCGCGTTCCGGCCGAGCTGCGTCGCGAGGCGCACCTGGTCGTGGTTCGTCAGAAACGGGGCGTCGATCGCGCCGGCCGGGTAGACCCGCGCCACCTCTTCGAGCTTCGCGGCGACCGGAGCGGCGTTCCCGGAGGCGACCGCCTTGAGGACCAGGTCGGAGAGCGGGAAGTTGAAGCTCGCCGGGAGCTCGTCCCCGCCCGGGACTTCCTTCGAGCCGTAGTACGTCGCGATCACCGCGGTGTCGGCCCAGTTCTCGCCGACGACAAACGCCTGCGGCTTCACCCCCCGGACGTGCGCCGCGAACGCCTTCAGCGCCGCGTGCGTCTCGGGCGTGTCGGCCTGGCCGCCTCCGGCCCCGGTCTCGACGAGGTAGCGCGTCGCGTCGAGGCGAAATCCGTCCACCCCGCGCTCGAGCCAGAGCGCCGAGATCCGCCGCATCTCTCCGCGGAAGCTGGCGTTCTTCCAGTTCAGGTCGGGCATCCCGCTCCAGAAGACGCCGTAGTGGAAGGCGTCGCCGCTCCGGTGCCAGGTCCCGGTGTTGCCGCCCCAGGGCTGCTTCCAGCCCGGGTCCGTCGCGCTCCAGACGTACCAGTCGCGGTAGGGCGAGGCGGGCGAGGAGGACGCCGCGACGAACCAGGGGTGCTGCGAGCTGCTGTGGTTGACGACGAGGTCGACGATGACCTTCATCCCGCGCCGGTGCGCCTCGTCGAGGAGCCTCAGGAAGTCGGCGTTCGTGCCATAGTCCGGCTCGATCTTCAGGTAGTCGGTGGTGTCGTAGCCGTGGTAGCTCGGGGACTCGAAGACCGGCATGAGCCAGAGGGCGTCGACGCCGAGGTCGGTCGTCGTCGCCGGGTCGCCGTCGTTGAGGTCGTCGAGGCGCGAGATCAGGCCCGGCAGGTCGCCGATGCCGTCGCCGTCGGAGTCCTGGAAGCTCCGGACGAAGACCTCGTAGAAGACGGCGCCGCGGGCCCACTCGTGGTCCCAGCCCGCCGAGGCCGCGCGCGAGGGGACGGGAACGACCTCCCTCTCGGACGGCGAGCTGCCGCAGGTGAGGGCGGCGAGCGCCATCGGGACGACGAGCGCGAGTCGCGTCGAACGCATGAGGTCCTCCGGGCCGTGGCCCGGCCGAAGGATATCGGACGGAGGCGGCCGTGAGCGGCTTCGACGGGGCCCGGCTCGGGGCTCTCGTGCACGACCTCCTCGCCGTCGTGAGACGGCGACCGGCGGACCTCCTCCCGTTCGAGGAGGTCCGCGACCGCCTCAAGCTCCGCCGGGTCGTCGACCGCGGGACGTCCGACGTGCCGCTCGAGAAGATCGTCGGGACGTTCGGACGGCGCGGCGAGTTCAACCGGGTCTTCCTGCCGCGATCCGAGTCGCTCCGGGAGCGGTGGGAGGACGTGAAGGACCTCGCCGAAGGGGCCGCGGGGTTCCCTCCCGTCGAGCTCTACCTCGTCGGGAACGCCTACTTCGCCGTCGACGGCCACCACCGCGTCTCCGTGGCCCGCTCGCTCGGCGCGCGGACGATCGAGGCGCACGTCCTCGAGTTCCTCACTCCCGTCCCGCTCGGCCCCGACGCCTCGCTCGAGGACGTCCTCCGGAAGGAGGGGCTCGCCGACTTCCTCGAGGCGACCGGCCTCGTCCCGTCCTCTCCCGACGAGTTCCGGGTGACGCACCCGGGCGACTACGCGGAAATGCTCGAGCACGTCGCGGTCCATCGCTATTTCCTCGGCCTGGAGCTCTCCCGTTGCACGTCCTGGGAGGAGGCGGTCCGCTCCTGGTACGAGACGTTCTTCCGGCCGATGACCGAGACGATCCGCGCGAGCGGCGTCCTCGCGGACTTCCCCGGGAGGACCGAGGCGGACCTCTACCTCTTCGTCGCCCGCCACCTCCACGCGCTCCGGGAGCGCTGGGGGGACGGCATCGCGCCGGCCCGGGCCGTGAAGCACCTCCGCCTCCAGACGAAGCGGAACGGGTCGCGGAAGGCGAAGGGCTGAGGCGCCTCAGCCCCCGTTCCCGCCGTTCCCCGCCCCGCCCGGCCGGAACCGTCCCGTCAGCGTCGCGAGCTCGCGGAGCCAGGCGGCGCGCTCTCCGTTGAAGTCCCACTTCCGGGCGCGCCAGGCCCAGTTGTCGGCCCCCTTCCCCGGCGTGTTCATCCGCGCCTCGCTCCCGAGGCCGAAGACGTCCTGCACCGGAAGGACGGCGAGGCGCGCGACGGAGGCGTAGGCCGCCCTCACGAAGATCCCGATCGGGTCGGTCCCGTCGCCTCCGAGATAGGCGCGGACGCGGTGCCGCGTCGCGTCGTCCGCCTTCTCCCACCAGCCGCGGGTCGTGTCGTTGTCGTGCGTCCCGGTGTAGACGACGCCGTTCGGGACGTGGTTGTGCGGCTGGTAGTCCTCGTCGTCTCCGCCGAACGCGAACTGGAGGATCTTCATGCCGGGCAGGTCGAGCGCCGCCACCAATGCCTTGACGTCGGGCGTGATCTCGCCGAGGTCCTCCGCCACGAGGTCGAGCTCGCCGAGCTCGGCGGCGAGCGCGTCGAAGAGCTTCCGGCCCGGTCCCTCCTGCCAGGAGCCCGCGATCGCCGTCTCGGCGCCCGCCGGAACCGCCCAGTAGCCGGCGAAGCCGCGGAAGTGGTCGAGGCGGAGGAGCTCGGTGAGCCGGAGGTTTGCCCTCATCCGCTCGACCCACCAGCGGTAGCGGTCCTTCTCGAGGACATCCCACCGGTAGAGCGGGTTCCCCCAGAGCTGGCCGGTCTCACTGAAGTAGTCGGGAGGGACGCCCGCGACGCGGACGGGCTCCCCCTCCGCGTCGAGCTCGAAGATCTCGGGGTGAGCCCAGACGTCGGCGCTATCGCCGGAGACGTAGATCGGGACGTCGCCCAGGATCCGGATCCCGCGTCCGTGCGCCTCTCCCTTCACCCGCTCCCACTGCCGGAAGAAGAGGAACTGGAGGAAGGCGTGCCAGGAGGTCTCCTCGGCGAGCTCCCTCTCGGCGCGCGCGAGCGCCGCGGGCCTCCGAAGCCGGAGCTCCTCCGGCCACTCGCGGAAGGCGGCCCCGCCGTAGCGTCCCTTCAGCGCCATGAAGAGCGCCCAGTCGCGGAGCCAGAAGCCGTGGGCCGACGCCTCGGCGAATCCCTGGAGCCCGGCCCGCAGCGCGGACGGGGCGTCGGTCTGCCATCGCCGCCAGGCCTCGCGGAGGAGGCCTTCCTTCCAGGGGATCACGCGGTCGAAGTCGACGTGGTGCTCGGGGAAGCCGGGGGCTCCGTCGAGAGCCGAGGCGGGGAGGAGGCCGTCGGCGACGAGAAGCTCGGGAGAGAGGAGCATCGGGCTCCCGGCGAAGGCCGAGAGCGTCCCGTACGGCGAGTTCCCGAACCCGGTCGGACCAAGAGGCAGGACCTGCCAGACCGACTGGCCGGCGGAGGCCGCCCAGTCGAGGAAGGCGTCGCACTCCGGTCCGAGGTCGCCGATCCCGAACCGGCCCGGCAGGGACGTCGGGTGGAGGAGGAGGCCCGCGGCGCGCGTTCTCATCCGGACGATCCTATCCGGAGCCGGCAACGCTCCGGGGCCTGCCTCCGTAAAAGTGGGCGGGGAATGAAACGGGGACGACTCTCCCTCCTCGCGCCCGCGGCGGTTCTCCTGCTGGCTGCCGCGGGCGTTTTTTCGGGCTGCCGCGGCGCCCGGGCCGGCGATGGTCCCGGCACGGCGCCTCCGACCGCCGGCTCCGGGACACTGCTCCTGACCGGCGAGCTCGCCGCGGTCCGGTCGGCCGACCTCTTCGTCCCCGAGACGCCGCTCTGGGAGCTCCAGCTCCGCTTCCTCGAGGAGGACGGCGCGCTCGTGAAGACGGGCGACCGGGTCGCCGAGTTCGACGCGGGGAACCTCGCCTCCGAGCTCGAGCAGAAGCGGATCGCCGCGATCGAGGCGGAGACCGAGCTCGTCCGTTTCGACGCGGACCGGGAGGTGGCGGAGCTCGGGCGCGAGCAGGCCGTCCGCGCCCGGACGACCGACCTCGAGAAGGCCCGCCTCGACGCCGACCTCCCCGCCGAGCTCCGCTCGCGGCGAGACCACGAGGAGAAGCAGCTCGCGCTCCGCCGCGCGCGGACGGAGCTCGCGAAGGCCGGGGAGGAGCTCGCCGGCTCAAGCGCGGCCGCGGACGCCGATCGCGCCACGAAGCTCATCGCGCTGGAGCGGGCCCGCGCCGAGCGCGAGAAGCTGGAGGCGGCGGTCGCCGCCCTCACCCTCCACGCGCCCAAGGACGGCGTCTTCGTCGTCGCCGAGAACCCGCGCGAGCGGAAGAAGTTCCTGACGGGCGACACGCTCTGGCCCGGCCTCGCGCTCGCGCGGATTCCCGACCCCGGGGCGCTTCGGGTCGACGCGCTCCTCTTCGACGTCGACGACGGCCGGGTCCGCGCGGGCGACGCCGCCGTCGTCGTCCCCGACACCTTCCCCGACCGCCGTCTCCCGGCCCGGGTCGCCTCCGTCGCGCCGGTCGCGCAGCCGATCGGACGCGGCTCGCCGCGTATGGCCTTTCGCGTCCAGGTCGACGTCACCGGCGGGGAGCTCGACGGCCTCCGGCCCGGCATGTCCGTCCGCGTCGAGACGCCGCCGGCGCCGACGCGGTCCGTCGCGGCCGACCCGAGCCGCGTCCCGCTCCCGCCTCCCGACCCCGCGAGCGCGCGCCAGGCGAAGGCCGAGATGCGCGACCTCGTCCTCTCCGTCGAGCTGAAGGGCGAGCTGGCGGCGCTCGACGGCGAGCCGATCGGCCCCACGCGCCTCCCCGAGGTCTGGGACTACCGGATCTCGTTCCTCGCCGCCGAAGGCTCGGAGGTGAAGAAGGGCCAGCCCGTCCTCCGCTTCGACACGACCGCGCTCTCCCAGCAGCTCGAGGAGAAGCGGGCGGAGGCCGAGTCGGCGGGGAAGCAGATCGAGCGCCGCCGCCGAACGCTCGCGCTCGCCCGCGCCGACCTCGAGCTGCAGAAGGCGCAGGCCGAGGCGCGTCGCGCGAAGGCCGCGCTGAAGGTCGACGTCCCGCCCGAGATCTCCGGCGCGATCGAGCTGACGAAGGCGCGCCTCGACCTCGCGCTCGCGGAGGCGGAGTCGGCCTCCGTCACGCGCCGCCTCGAGGCGGCCGAGCGCGCGGCCCGCGCCGAGCTCTCGATCCTCGAGGGGCGCCGGCGCCGCGCCGCGCTCCGGGCCGGAGAGCTGACGACGGCGATCGGGAAGATGACGGTGCCCGCTCCGCGCGCCGGGACCGTCCTCCTCATCCCGAGCTGGAACGGCGACAAGAAGAAGGTCGGCGACCGCTGCTGGTACGGCGAGAAGATCCTCGAGGTCCCCGACCTCGCCCGCCTCGGGGTGCAGGGCGAGGTGGACGAGGCCGACGCCGGTCTCGTCCGCGAAGGGGCGGCCGTCTCGCTCCGCCTCGACGCCCACCCCGACTCCGAGGTCCGGGGAAAGGTGCTTCGCATCCAGAGGACGGTCCAGCGCGCGTCGCCCTCCGTTCCGCTCAAGGTCGCTCGCCTCTCCGTCGTGCTCGAGGAGGTCGACCCGAAGAAGATGAAGCCGGGGATGCGGGTCCGCGGCCACGTCGAGACCGGGCGCGTCGCGCGCGCCCTCGCCGTCCCGGCCGACGCGGTCGTCCCGACCGAGGCCGGTCCCTTCGTCTGGGTCCCGCGTGGGAGCGGCGCCCGGCCGGTCGCCGTGAAGGTCGGACGGCGCAACGGCGAGTGGGTCGAGGTCCTCTCCGGCCTCACCGAAGGGAACGCCGTCCTGCGCGTCGCGCGCCCGGCCCCGAAGGGAGCCGCCTCGTGAGACGGCGCGCCCTCGTCGCCCTCGCCGCGGCGCTCCTCGCCGCCGCCGCCTTCGGGGCGCGACTCCTCCGGCCTCGGACGGCGGACGCCCGCGTCCCGACGTTCGTCGTGAAGGCGGCGAAGCTCGAGCGGACGGTTCGCGCCGAGGGGGTCCTCCGCGCCGTCGACGCGACGCCCGTCCGCGTCCCGGGCAACGACGTGAGCCTGAAGATCGGCTGGATGATCGAGGACGGGACGCCCGTGAAGGCGGGCGACGTCGTCGTCCGTCTCGACCCGACGCAGACGACGAAGCTCCTCGCCGACGGCCGGGCCGAGCGCGCGACCGCGGACCGGCGCGGCGACAAGGAACGCGCCGAGGCCGGAGCCCTCATCGCGAACCTCCGCCGCGACGCCGACCAGGCCCGCGACGAGCGGTCGACCGCCGAGACGTTCCAGAGCCGCGACCCGGAGCTCTTCTCCCGGCACGAGATCATCGAGGCGGACATCGACGTCTCCCTCGCGACGCAGAAGGAGCGCCACGCCGTCGACTCGAAGGGGGAGCGCGAGGCCCTCGCGCGGACGGGCCGCGAGCTCGTCGCCCTGGAGGGGCGCACGGCGCAGCTGAAGATCGACAAGGCCGAGCGCGAGCTCGCCGCCCTCGAGCTGAAGGCGCCGCACGACGGGATCGTCGTTCTGAAGCGAAACTGGCGCGGCGAGCTGCCCCAGGTCGGGCAGGTCGTCTGGAGCACCCAGACGCTCGCGGAGATCCCCGACCTCGGCAAGCTCGAGGCCGAGGTCTGGGTCCTCGAGGCGGACGCCGGAGGGCTCGCGCCCGGACGTCCCGCCACGCTCTCGCTCGAGGGCGAGGCCGGCCGGCCCGTCCCCGCGAAGGTGAAGTCGGTCGACGCTCTCGCCCGGCCGCGCCTCCGGAACGTCCCGATCCAGTACTTCGGCGCCGTCCTCTCGCTCGACGCGATCGACCCGGCCCGGATGAAGCCGGGCCAGCGTGTGGCCGCGACGCTCGACCTCGGCGGCGAGGCCGACGCCCTCGTCGTCCCGAGGCAGGCGCTCTTCGAGCGCGGCGGCGAAACCGTCGCCTTCCGGCTCGGGAAGGGGGCCTTCGAGCCCGTTCCCGTCACGCTCGGCGCGACCGCGCTCGGCCGCGTCGCCGTCGCCTCGGGCTTGCGCGAGGGCGACGTCGTCGCGCTCGTCGACCCGGAGGCGGCGCCCGAGCCGGCCACGTCGCCCGCGCCCGGCTCCCCCGTCGGAGGGGCGTCGTGAGCCTTCGCGAGTCGCTCCTGCGCGCCCTGGCGAGCCTCTCGGCGCACAAGCTGCGGTCCGTCCTGACGATGCTCGGGATGATCTTCGGCGTCGGCGCCGTCATCGCGATGCTCTCGATCGGCGCGGGCGCCGAGCGGCAGGCGCTCGACATGATCCGGCGGATGGGGATCTCGAACGTCCTCGTCCGCGCGAAGGAGTTCCGCCCCGACGAGCTCCAGGAGGTCCGGAAGAAGTCGATCGGCGTCTCGCTCCGCGACGCCGCCGGGATCGAGGAGGCCGTGCCGGGGGTCGACTTCACCGGCCCGCGCGTCACGGTGAACCCCTGGAGCGTGCGGGGGCGGGGCGGAAAGAGCGAGGCGCGCGTCTCGGGCGTCTCGTGGCGCCACGCGGAGCTCGTGTCGCTGCCGCTCGCCGCCGGGCGCTTCCTGACGAAGGAGGACGAGGAGACGCACGCCCAGGTCTGCGTCCTCGGCGACGACGCCCGCCGCGACCTCTTCGGCTGGGAGCCGGCGCTCGGGCGAACGGTCAAGGTGAACGACGTCTGGCTCACCGTCGTCGGCGTCCTCGCTCCCTCGGGCGAGGGCGGCGACTCGTTTCAGGGGGTCTCCGTCGGGTCGACCGCGCGGGAGCTCTTCGTCCCCTTCACGACGGTCCTCCGCAAGCTGGACCGCGACGCGCTCGAGTCCCCGCTCTCCGAGCTCGTCGTGAAGCTCCGGGACGGGACCCCGGCGACGGAGGCCGCGCGCCTCGTGGGAGCCCTCCTCGACCGGCTCCACGGCGGCGCGGCCGACTTCGAGGTCGTCGTCCCCGAGGCGCTCCTCGCCCAGAGCCGGAAGACCCAGCGTCTCTTCAACGTCGTCATGGGGTGCATCGCCGGGATCTCGCTCCTCGTCGGCGGGATCGGGATCATGAACATCATGCTGGCGACCGTCCTCGAGCGGACGCGCGAGATCGGCATCCGCCGCGCGATCGGCGCGCGTCGAAAGGACGTCCTCGTCCAGTTCGTCGTCGAGGCGTTCGCGCTGAGCGCGCTCGGAGGCCTCCTCGGGGTCGGCCTCGGGGTCCTCATCGCGAAGGTCGTCGCCGCCTCCGCCGGCTGGCCGACCGTCGTGACGCTCTGGTCCCTCCTCCTGTCGACCGGCGTCTCCGGCGCCGTCGGCCTCCTCTCCGGCTTCTACCCGGCGCTGCGCGCCGCCTCGATCGACCCGATCGAGGCGCTCCGCTACGAGTAGGCGCGCGTCAGCGCGCGAGGAGCCCGAGGAGCGCGGCGTAGTCGCCCGAAAGCGGCGCCTCGACGTCGATCCCGAGCGCGGGAACGACGACCCGGGCGGCGTGGAGGAGCGGGTGCGCCACGGCCGCGAAGGCGGCGCGGAGCGCCGGGTCGCGGACGCCGCGCCAGCGCGTGCCGCCGCCGTAGAGGTCGTCGCCGACGAGCGGGTGTCCCCGCGCCGCGAGGTGGACGCGGATCTGGTGCGTCCGGCCCGTCTCGGGCGCGACCTCGAGGTCCGCGACGGAAGCGTACCGGCGAAGCGTCGTCCATCGGGTGACGGCCGGCTTGCCTTCCTCCCGGACGCGCATCTTCCGGCCGTCCTTCCGGTCGCGTCCGAGCGGAGCGCGGGTCTCCCCTCGCACCGGCACGGGATGCCCCCAGACGAGCGCGCGGTACGTCTTCTCCGTCGCACGCTTCTGAAACGCCTCCGAGAGACGCCGGTGCGTCGCGGCGTCACGGGCCAGGAGGACGACTCCCGAGGTCCCCTCGTCGAGCCGGTGGACGAGGAGCGGTCGCGGGGCCGTCTCCGGCAGGCCGCAGGAGGCGAGCAGCCGCGAGACGACCTCCTCCTCCGACTTCCCCGGTCGGGAAGAGGTCGCCATCGAGACGCCGGCGGGCTTGTCGAGGGCGAGGACCGAGCCGTCGTCGAAGAGGACGCGGTCCGGGACCCGCGGCGCCGGCGCGGCGTCCGCCCCGGCGCTCCCGGTCACGGCGGCGTCCCCGGGACGCGGCGGATCGACGCGTCGTCGCTCGGGACGCGCTCTGCGGAGGTCGCCCCGGGCGGAGCGCCGTGCGCGACGAGGACTCGGTTCCGGCCCGCGGCCTTGGCGGCGTAGAGCGCGGTGTCCGCCTGGCGCAGCCAGGCCGAGACGGACACGCTCGCCCTCACGTTCGGGTCGAAGACGGCGACGCCCGCGGAGACGGTCGTCCCGTCACGCGCCCCGGAAACCCGCGCCCGGGCGACGCCGTCCCGGATCCTCTCGAGACAGGAGACGGCCCGGGTCGCGTCGGCCTCCGGCAGGAGGACGACGAACTCGTCGCCCCCGAAGCGGGCCGCCAGGTCGGTGTCCCGGATCGCCTGCGTGATCGCGGCGGCGACCGCGACGAGGAGCCGGTCTCCGGTCAGGTGGCCGTGCCGGTCGTTGAACCCCTTGAACCCGTCGAGGTCGAGGATCGCGAGCGCGACGGGGTGGGCGCTCCTCCGGGCCCGGGCGAGCTCGAGGCCGATCCGGTCGAAGAGGACCGCCCGGTTCGCCAGGGAGGTGAGCGGGTCGGTCGAGGCCGCGAGCCGGAGACGCGCCAGCCGGTCGGCGAGCGCCGCGAGGAGGACGCTCATCAGGAGGAAGAAGGCCGGCCCGGAGAGGGCGATCTCGATCGACGCCCCGAGTCCGAGGGCGAGGAGACCGGCGACGTCGAACGCCGCCGCCAGGACCGCGACGAGCGCCGCGGCGAGGAGGGACCGCGCGTGCCGGACGCGCCGACGCGCCGCCGTCCCGAGGTGCGCGAGGACGTCGGCCGACGCGGCCGCGCCGAGGAGGCCGCCGAGAGGGAACGTGTAGTAGATGTCGTCGGGCCTCGGCCAGAGGAGGCACGCCAGCGCCCCGACCACCTGCGCCGACAGCAGGACGCGGTGGAGGCTCCCGATCGGACGCTCGAAGAACTTCAGGAAGAGGACCCAGGCGAGCGCCGGCAGGACGAAGACGCCGGCATGCCCGACGCGAAAGAGGAACGTCAGGGGCAGGCCGAAGACGGCCCAGACCGAGAGCCAGGAGACGATGAGGACGGCCGTGACGCTCGTCGTCAGGAAGAAAAAGAGGAAGTCCGACTGCCCCCGGTCGCGCAGGTAGAAGAAGAGGGAGAAGAGCCCGAGCGCGCCGAATGCCGCGGCGAGGAGGGCGCGGGGCGCCTCGCGCATCGTCCGGGCGTGGAAGGCCGCGGAGACCGCCTCGAGCCGCGGAGTGCCGGTGATCCCGCCTCCGCGCGGCCCCGCGTTGTAGACCCGCACGGCTAGGACGTGACGTCCCGGGACCGAGGACCGCGACGGGGGAAGCTCGTAGATCCGCTCCACGACCGTCCCCTTGTCGTAAGCCGGCGGGAACCCGCCGGTCCGGCCGATCGGCTGGCCGTCGAGGTAGACCTCGTCCGCGTCCCGGATCTGCGTGCAGGTGAACGCGAGCGGGACGATCGAGAGCGAGGGATCGAGGTCGAGCGTGACCCGGTACCAGCCCGTCCCGTGTCCGGAGAAGCCGGCGGACTGCCAGCTCCCGGGCACGGCGATCGGGCGAAACGGGAGAGTGTCCAGGTCCGCGAGCCCGCCGGGCGGGTCCCCCAGCGCGAACTCCCAGGTGCCGGCGAGGCTTGCCGGCAGGCGCTCGACCCGTATCGCCGCGGGCTCCTGCCCTTCGGCCGTGCGCGGCACGGGAATGGCCCAGAGGAGCGCCGCCGCCAGAACGCACGTTCGCCGGACCATCCGGATCAGCATCTCCCATCCGCGACGAAGGGGCAACGGCCGCCCAGGAGGCGGGTCGACGGGGCGGATAAGATCGGCCCCGGAGGCCCGCCATGGAGCTCAGGGATTCGGTCGCCCTCGTCACCGGCGCCGGCCGCGGCATCGGCCGGGCCGTCGCCCTCGCCTTCGCGCGCGAAGGGGCCCGAGTCGCCCTGATGGGCCTGACCGCGTCGCACCTCGCGTCCGTCGAGAAGGAGGCGGGCGCTCTCGGCGCGCGGTGCGCCGTCCTCCCCGGCGACGTCTCCGACGAGGGGAGCGTCGCGCGCTGCGTGGCCGCGGCCGAGCAGCAGCTCGGGCCGGTCGACGTCCTCGTCAACAACGCGGGCGTCTGGGCGCACGGCCCGGTCGACCGGCTCGACGCCCTCGTCTTCGACCACACGCTCGCGGTCAACCTTCGCGGACCGTTCCTGATGGCGCGCGCCGTCCTCCCGGGGATGAAGAGCCGGCGCCGCGGCCACGTCGTCAACGTCGCGTCGACGGCGGC
>JAKPXO010000226.1 GCA_029567505.1 Acidobacteriota bacterium | reverse complement strand
GCGCTCGAGGTCTGCCACTTCCGCGACCCGTGGTCCGGCGTCCCGATCCTCGAGCGGGAGCGGCGCTACGCGACGCTCTTCGAGGTGAACGCGCTCCCGTCCGTCGAGCTTCCGTATGCCTTTCCGTCCATCGCGCCGCGGACGCTCGAGAAGGTCCTCGCCGCCGAGCGTTTCTGCCTCGACGCCGCCGACCGCGTCGTCACGCCGTCGCGGACGACGCGCGACTTCCTCGTGGCGCAGGGTGTCCCGGCGGCGAAGGTCGCCGTCGTCCCGAACGGGGCCGACCCGATCCCGCCGCGGCCCCGGCCGTTCGAGGCGCCCGACGCCTACCTGATCTACTTCGGCGCGCTCCAGCCGTGGCAGGGGGTCGACACGCTCCTCCGTGCCTTCGCGCGCCTCGCCGACCTGACGGAGCTGCGCCTCGTCGTCTGCGGGTCGGCGCGCTCGCGGCCGGCCCGCGCCGCCGAGAAGCTCGCGGAGAAGCTCGGCCTCGGAGAGCGGGTGACCTGGCGGTGGGAGCTCCCGACGGCCGAGCTCGAGCCGTGGCTCGCGAACGCGCTCCTCTCCGTCGCGCCGCTTCGGGCCACGGAGCGGAACGTCGTCCAGGGGTGCGCCCCGCTGAAGGTCCTCGAGTCGCTCGCGGCGGGCGTCCCCGTCGTCGCGTCGGACCTGCCGCCCGTCCGCGAGATCGTGACGGACGGCGTCGAGGGGCGGCTCGTCCCGCCCGACCGTCCGGCCGACCTCGCGCGGGCGATCCGCCTCCTCCTCCACCTCCCCGAAGAGCGGGAGCGGATGGCGGCGGCGGCCCGCGCCCGCGCGGCACGCGACTTCGGCTGGGACCGCTCCGTCGCGCTCCTGAAGGACGTCTACCGCGCGCTGCGGCCCACCGCCGCGACCCCTTCCGCCCCCCGCCCGATCGAGGAGGAACCGGATGTTCGAAGCGCTGAAGGCCCGAAAGTCGCTGTCGCCTGAGCAGGTGACGCTGCTCCAGACGAAGCAGCTCGCCGGCGAGTACGAGCCGGGCGCGCTCGTCGCGCTGCTGAAGCCGATCGCCGAGTACGACCGGCTGAGCGACAAGGCGCGGACGCCGATGGGCTGCACGACGGGAGCGCTCTTCGTCCTCGCGTTCGTCCTCCTGATCGTCTCGGCGAACGTCTCCTTCTACCTCCTGCCGCTCCCGCTCGCGGCCCTCGGCGCGGGGATCGCACTCCTCGTCACGGTCCTGAAGATGAAGAAGCTCGACCTCTCGAACAACTTCCGGCAGGTCGCGATGCCGCTCTTCGCCGTCCTCAGGGAGGACATGGAGCCGGGCGCCACGATGAACGTGCGCCTCGACCTCTCGCCCCCGACGGCGAAGGGGAAGAAGATCGGCACCGGGAAGCCGTACGACGTCCCCGGCTATCGGAAGGTCGTCGACACGACCTACGTCGACCCGTGGTTCGGCGGCGGGGCGCGGCTCGCCGACGGAAGCGTCCTCCAGTGGACGGTCACCGACGACGTCGTCGCGAGCGAGAGGACGAAGCGGACGGCCCGCGGGAAGATCAAGACGAAGACGAAGCACCGGAAGCTGACGACGATCGCCGTCGACGTCGCGCTCCCCAAGAAGGAGTACGCGGTGGCGGCGATGCCGGCCGACGAGGGGGAGAAGGTGAAGGTGAAGGACGGCGAGAAGCGGACCTCGCTCCACGTCGAGAAGCGGGTGAAGACGAAGTCGCTCGACCCGATCGACCCGAGGGCCGTCTTCGACGCCATCGCCGAGGCCTACAGGCGCGTCCGCCCGGCGGGCGCCGAGGGGAGCGCGTCATGAGCGGCTGCGAGTGCAAGGGCGGGTTCTTCACGCTCCGGGACTGCGACGGGGCGCCCGCGGGCGCCTGCTCGGAGTGCGGGCGGACCGCCTGCACGCGCCACCTTTCGCCCGCGAGCGGCTTCACGCAGTGCCTCGACTGCCACGCGCGCGCCGAGCAGCAGCCGCGGGAGGGGCAGAACGCGACCGGGGAAGAGGCGCTCGACGACGAGTGGACCTACGGCGCGCGCCACCGCTTCTGGTCCTCGGGCTACGGCCCCGTCTACACCGGCTCCCACCACAGCCGCTACTACGACAGCTACGACGCCCGCTCGTTCGACGACGACGGCGGAGGCGAGGCCGAGGTCGACGACGGCGGCGCCGGGTTCGGGGACAGCTGAGCGTGCGGCCGCTCGTCGTCGCGGAGAACTACCCTCCCGACCGCGGCGGGATGGCGCAGTCGTGCGACCGGATCGTCCGGTCGCTCCGGGCCTCGGGCTTCGACGTCGACGTCGCGCACGTCGGGCGGCGC
>JAKPXO010000214.1 GCA_029567505.1 Acidobacteriota bacterium | reverse complement strand
CAGCTGAAGGCGACGTAGAGCCAGTAGTCCTTCCCGAGGCGCTGTGCGGTGAGGTACTCGTTCGAGGTCAGGGCCACCTCCCCGACTCCAGCCCGCCCCTTGACCTCGATGAAGCGGACCTCGATCGCCGTCTTCGGGTCTTCCGGATGCGGCTTCCGCGAAATGAGGTCGAAGCCGCGATTCTCGGTCTCGACACTTTCGACGACCCAGCCGCGGGCCTCCTCGTGACGGATGGCCTCGCGGACGGCGATCTTCTCCACCTCGTCGTCGCGAACCATTGAAGCGAGGGCGGGGGCCGCCCTCTCCGGGTGAGGCAGGACCCAGGCGCGCCCCAGATAGCGGACGTCGGAGACGGAGCAGTGTCGCTCCTTCCCCAGCTCGGCAAGTCGTCGTTCGCGCCGGGCGTTCAGCTCGTCGAGGTGGTCGCTCGCCTGCCGGATGTTCCCGGCGAGGCCCGGCGTCGCGTCGCCGGCCTGCTGGCGCGAGACGAGGGTCGCGAGCGCCATGTTCTGGCGATGGATCAGCTCGGCGAGGGAGATCTCGACGTGCTTCGCCACCGTTTCGTTCTCCCGGCTCCGCTGGGCGGCGACCTCCGCGAGGAAGGGCCTGAAGGCCTGCTCGTAGAGGAAGGTCTCGATGGCCGCCCGGTCGGGGAGACCGTCTGCCGCGGGCGTTTCCGTTCCCGCCGCCGCCGGGACGAGGTCGAGGAAGAGAGTCGGCTGGCGAAGGGAGAGGGCGCCCGCGGCCTCGCATCGCGCGACGAAGAGACGCTCGTGGAGGGTCGCGCCGCGTCCGTCGCGGACCGATGCGGTGAAGACGTCGAGCCGGTAAGGGGCCACCGCGTGGAGGTCCCAGAACACCGCTCCCCGCCGGAGGTCGCTCGTGACCCGCTCGAAGACGTCCGTCCGGACCGCCTCGAAGAGAGGGTGGCCCGGCGTGACCCACTCCAGCGTCGCGTCCTCTTCGAGCGGCTTCTTGTCGAAGACGACCCGCTGGTACTCGCGTCCGAGGTGCCCGAAACGGGTCTCGAGCCGCTGCCCGATCTCGCGGAGCGTGGACGGCACCCTGCCGACGCGATAGACCTTCGAGCCGGCCCTCACCGCGGAAGGATGAACGCCCGCGAGCGGCGCGGCATCGAGGAAGAAGTGCTCGACGACCTCGGGCACGAGCCTTCGCTCCCTGGCCTCCTCCGACCGCCCGACGAGCGCGGCGAGGTTCAGCTCCTTCTTCGCGAGGCCTTCGAGGGTCGAGCCGGTGATCGCCCGGAAGCGCTCGGGGTCGACGTCTTTCACGATGCGCGCCTCGATCTCCTCCACCTTCATCCGCTGGACGTACATCTCGCGGAAGAGCTGGTCGAGGAGGTTCGAGGGAAGGAGCTCGCCGACGACGTCGAAGACCTTGTCGGAGCCGAGCTCGGCCTTGATCTCGGCGAGGCGGTCGAGGAGCTTCTGGAGGACCCTCCCCTCGCGCGTGCTCGCCGAGACGAAGTTGAAGATGAGGCAGTCCTTCTTCTGCCCGTAACGGTGGATCCGGCCCATGCGCTGCTCGAGCCTTACCGGATTCCACGGAATGTCGAAGTTGACGAGGAACCAGCAGAACTGGAGATTGATCCCCTCGCCCGCGGCCTCGGTCGCCACGAGCACCTGGCACTCCTCGCGGAACTCCCGCTCGGCGTAGATCCGCGTCCCGGGCGTGTCGCGGTCGCCGATCTTCATCCCGCCGTGGATCTGCGTGACCGAGAGGCCCCACTCGCGGAGCTTGCCGAGGGGCCGGCCGTCCTTCCCGTCGCCCGCGAGGAAGTCGAGCGTGTCCTTGTGCTCCGTGAAGACGAGGAGCTTCATCCGCCGGTCGGAGAAGATCCCCTTCTCCTGAAGGAGCCGCCGGAGCTTCGCCAGCTTCGGCTCTTCGGCCCGGGCCTCGAGAGCCTTCGCCCGGCCGATGAGCTTGTCGAGCTGCTGGATCTCCTCGCGAAGGGCGGCCGGGTCGACGGAGACGACGACGTCCTCGAGGGCGGCGAGGACCTCCTGGCGCTCCTCCTCGGTCATGTCGTCGAAGTCGACCGGCAGCTTCTTCTCGATCTGCTCCTTCCGGTACTTCGCCGGGTCGTCGAGGATCCGCTGCCGCTTGTCGCGCATCCGCTCGAGCGAGCGCCTCACGGCGTAGATGCTCGAGGCGAAGCGCCGCTGGAGCATCGCCATGGCGAAGCCGAGCGCCTTGGCCTGCTGCGACTCCATGGCGTCGGCCCGGATCGACTGGTCTTCGACGTAGTGGGTGAGGGCGAAGTAGAAGTCGAGCTCCTCGCCGTCGATCTGGAACGTCACGGTCTGGACGTCGCGGTTCGTGAAGAGCTTCTTGACGACGCCCGTTTCCGGCTCCGGGAAAGCGACGAGCGCCTCCTTGAGCCTCCGGAGGTAGAAGGGGGCCGACTGCCGCCGCATCGCCTCCTCGAGACTCTTCACGTTGCCGTAGACGTCCCGGTCGAGGAGCGAGAGGAAAAGCCGGAAATTCTCCGGGTCGCCCTTGTGGGGCGTCGCCGTCATGAGGAGGTAGTGGTCGCTGCGCTCCGAGAGCGCCTCGCCGAGCTGGAAAGCGAGGGTCCGCTTGTCCTCGCTGTAGGCGCTCATCTTGTGGGCCTCGTCGACGATGACGAGGTCCCACCGCGTGCTCAGCAGGCTCTCCTTGGCGTCCTCGACGCGAGAGATCCACGAGACCGACGTGACGACCTGGTTCTTCTCGAGCCAGGGGTTCTGGCCGTACTGGCTCCGGAGGACCTCGCCCCGCATGACGTCGAACGACTCGCGGAACTTGTCCTTCATCTCCCGCTGCCACTGGAAGGTGAGGTTCGCGGGGGCGACGATCAGCGTGCGTGTGACGAGGCCGCGGATCTTCAGCTCCTTGAGGAGGAGCCCGGCCATGATCGTCTTCCCCGCTCCGGGGTCGTCGGCAAGCAGGAACCGGATGCGGGGCAGCTTCAGGAAGTAGTCGTAGACCGCCTCGAGCTGGTGCGGGAGCGGGTCGACCCGCGCGATCGAGAGCGAGAAGTAGGGGTCGTACTCGTAAGCGAGACCGAGGCGAGCGGCTTCGATCGCGAGCCGGAACTTTCGCGGATCGCCGTCGAACGGCTGGGTCCTCGGCGTGACCGTGAGGTGGGCGAGCTGCTCCGGCTCGAGGATCGGGTCGAGGAACCTGCCCGTCTGGAGGCCCTTCCCCACGAGCTTGATCGAGGATCCCATCGGCACCGCGACCGAGAGCTCGATCGGCTCGGGCAGCACGGCGCCCTCGACGACGACCCCGGCCACCAGATCGCTCAGCTGGGGAGCGGACATAGGGTGAATGGTAAGCGGGAAGGGGCATGCCCGCAGGGACAGTTGGCGTCCTGGTAGCACCCTAATCCACCCGGCCCCACTCGGCGCTCGACTCAGACCGTCGTCCCACCCCGCACCCCCTCAATGACAAGTCCGCGCGAAGCGCGCACCGCGAAGGGCGGTGGGTGGGGGGCGCGGGGTGGGTCCATAGGGGGGGCGCGGGGTGGGTACATAGGGGGGGCGCGCCCCGATCCGCAGGCGAGAAACGGGGTGGGTCCACAGGGCCTCCTATACTCGGCCCATGTCCCACGACCCCGCCTCCGCGGCTTCCTCCTGGCTGAAGCAGTGGCAGGCGGCCGGGCCCGCCCTGAAGGTCGTGCGGAGACGCGAGCTCCGCGAGCTCCGTGACGACGAGGCGCTCGCGGCGACGGAGGCGCTCCTCTCGCTGGCCGGCTCGTCTCCCCTGCCGGAGGATCGCCGGCGCTCTTCCGGTCTCGTCGCGCAGCAGGCGCTCCTCCATCGACGGCGCCCGCGATGAACCCGATCTTCGCGGCCGCGCGCGAGATCCAGGAATTCTGTCGCGGCCGCGGCTGGCGCTTCTGCGTCATCGGAGGTCTCGCGGCCCAGCGCTGGGGCGAGCCGAGGCTCACCCGGGACGTCGACGTGACCCTCCTGACCGGTTTCGGCGCCGAGGCCTCCTACGTCGACGGCCTCCTCACGGCGTTCCGCGGCCGCCTCTCCGACGCGCGCGAGTTCGCCCTTCGGAACCGCGTCCTCCTCCTCTCGAGCAGCTCCGGAATCCCTATCGACGTCGCGCTCGGCGCCATGCCGTTCGAGGAGGCGGCCGTCTCCCGGGCCTCGCTCTTCCGGGTGAGCCCGGACCTCGAGCTCTCGACGTGCAGCGCGGAGGACCTCGTCGTCTTCAAGGCGTTCGCGGGCCGGCCCCAGGACTGGCTCGACATCGAGGGAATCGCGGCCCGCCAGGGGGCACGGCTCGATGCCTCGCTGATCTGGCGCGAGCTCCTCCCCCTCCTCGAGCTCAAGGACGACAGCGAAACCGAGGGCCGGCTCCGCCGGCTTCTCGCGTCCTCCGGAACCGAAGACGTCGAGTAGCTCGCGCGACGTGGGTCGCGCCGCGCCCGGCCGTCGCCCTCAGCCGCAGGGCGGCCGCTCCTCCCCCTCGACGACCGGGACGGGCGCGGGGACGGCCCTCCAGATCTCGCGGGCGTAGTCGCGGATCGAGCGGTCCGAGGAGAAACGCCCCATTCGCGCCGTATTCAGGATCGAGGCGCGCGCCCAGCGCTCCGGGTCGCGCCAGGCCGCCTCGACCTCGCCCTGCGCTTCGACGTAGGCGCGGTAGTCCGCGAGGACGAGGAACGGGTCGCTCGTGAGGAGGCCGTGGACGAGCGGACGGAGGAGCCCGCGGTCGCCCCGCGTGAACTCGCCCGAGACGAGGGCGTCGACGGCCTCGCGAAGCTCGGGGTCGGCCTCGTAGCGCTCGCCGGGGCGGTAGCCGTCGCGCCAGGTCCGCTCGACCTGCTCGACCGTCAGGCCGAAGAGGAAGAAGTGCTCGGCGCCGACGGCCTCGCGGATCTCGACGTTCGCGCCGTCGAGCGTCCCGATCGTGAGCGCGCCGTTCAGGGCGAGCTTCATGTTGCCGGTGCCGGAGGCCTCCTTGCCGGCCGTCGAAATCTGCTCGGAGAGGTCGGAGCCCGCGAAGATCGGGAGACTGCTCTTGACGTTGTAGTCGGGCCAGAAGACGACGGCGAGGCGCCCCTTCATCGCCGGGTCGCCGTTGACGACCTCCGCGACCGAGTGGATCGCCTTGATCATCAGCTTCGCCGTCGCGTAGCCGGGCGCCGCCTTCCCCGCGAAGAGGACGGTCCGGGGCGGAGAGGCGAGCCCCGGGTCGCGCTTCAGCCTCCGGTAGAGCGTCAGGACGTGGAGGAGGTTCAGGTGCTGGCGCTTGTACTCGTGGATCCGCTTCACCTGGACGTCCCAGAGGCTCGCCGGGTCGGCGCAGACGCCGGCCCTCTGCCGCGCGGCCTCCGCGAGGGCGGCCCGGTTCGCCGCCTTCACGCGCCGCCAGGCCTCACGGAAGCCGGCGTCGTCGGCGAGCGGCTCGAGGCGGCGGAGCTCGTCGAGGTCGCGGACCCACCCGTCGCCGATCGCCTCGGTGACGAGGCGCGTCAGACCGGGGTTCGCGAGCGCGACGAAGCGCCGCGGCGTGACGCCGTTCGTGACGTTCGTGAACTTCTCCGGCCAGATCGCCGCGAAGTCGCGCATCACGTCGCGCCGGAGGAGCTCGGAGTGGAGCGCGGCGACGCCGTTGACGTGATGGCTCCCGACGGCCGCGAGGTGCGCCATCCGGATCGACCTCGGCCCGCCCTCGTCGACGAGGGAGAGTCGCGCGGCGAGCCCCTCGTCGCCCGGGAAGCGGGCACGCAGCTCGTCGAGGAAGCGGCGGTTGATCTCGTAGACGATCTCGAGGTGTCGCGGGAGCGTCTTCCCGAAGAGCGAGACGGGCCACTTCTCCAGAGCCTCCGGCAGGAGCGTGTGGTTCGTGTAGGCGAAGGTCGCGCGGGTGATCGACCACGCCTCGTCCCACCCCATTCCGTGTTCGTCGACGAGGAGGCGCATCAGCTCGGCGACGGCGATCGCCGGGTGCGTGTCGTTCAGCTGGACGGCCCATCGGCCGGCCAGGTCGGTCAGGTCGGGCGAGGCCTGCAGGTGGATCCGGATCATGTCCTGCAGCGAGGAGGAGACGAAGAAGTGCTGCTGCGAGAGGCGGAGCGCCTTCCCCGCGGCCGGCTCGTCGTTCGGGTAGAGGACCTTCGAGATCGTCTCGGAGCCGACCTTCTCCTCGACGGCGCCGTAGTAATCGCCGACGTTGAACGCGGCGAAGTCGAACGACTCGGCCGCCTCGGCCTTGAACAGGCGGAGGAGGTTCACGTTGCCGACCCGGTAGCCCGGGATCGGCGTGTCGTAGGCGACGCCCTTCACGACCTGCGCCGGGACCCACCTCACGCGGTAGCGCCCCGCCTCGTCGGTGAAGGCCTCCGTCCGCCCGCCGAGCTTCACCTCGAAGGCGATCTCGGGGCGCGGGACCTCCCACGGGTTGCCGTACTGGAGCCACTTGTCGGTCTTCTCGACCTGCCAGCCGTCCCGGATCTCCTGGTCGAAGATGCCGAACTCGTACCGGATCCCGTAGCCGATCGCCGGGATCCGGAGCGTCGCCAGAGAGTCCATGAAGCAGGCCGCGAGGCGCCCGAGCCCGCCGTTGCCGAGCCCTGGCTCCTCCTCCTGCGCGAGGACCTCCTCGAAGCCCCAGCCCATCTCCTCCACGGCCTGCCGGACCTCGTCGAGGACGCCGAGGGCGACGAGGGCGTTGCCGAGGTGCGGGCCGAGGAGGAACTCGGCGGAGAGGTAGCAGACGGAGCGGACCCTCTGCCGGTAGTAGTGCTCCCCCGTCCGCATCCAGCGCCGCACGAGGCGGTCGCGAACGGCGTGGGCGACGGCGAGGTAACGGTCGTTCCGCGTCGCCATCGCCGGGAAGCGCCCGACGGCCGTCACGAGGCTGTCCTGGATCGCCCGCTTCCACGCCTCGACCCGCGCGCAGGAAACGCTCTCCGCCTCGTCGCCGGGTCCGGGGACCCTCTGCTCCGTCATGGCTCGCCCTTCGTCGCCCGGCCGCGCACCGCTACACGGCGCCACGGCCGGCTCAGATTCCTGGAGAGGTTTCCCCGAATGCTAGCGCAGCAGGCGGAGGCGCGGACTCCCTACCGTTCGATCCCGTAGCGCTTCAGCTTGTCGTAGAGCGTCGAGCGGTCGATGCCGAGGACCGCGGCCGTCTCCTTCACGTTCCCGTCGTTCCGCTTCAGCGTCGCGGCGATGACGGCCTTCTCGACCTCGGAGAGGGGAAGGTGCGTCGGGACGCTCCAGCCGGGGGCGGCCTCGGAGACGGGGCGGAGGAACGCGAAGTCGTCCTCGGTCAGGACGCGCCCCTTCGCCGTGACGAGCGCGCGCTCGACGGCATTCTCGAGCTCGCGGACGTTCCCCGGCCAGCGGTGGGCGAGGAGCGCCTTGAGGGCGCCCTCGGAGAGGTCTTCCGCCTCCTTGCCGAGCTCGTGGGAGAGGCGCTCGAGGAAGGAGCGGGCGAGGAGCGGGACGTCCTCGGGCCGCTCGCGGAGCGGCGGGAGGTGAATCGCGACGACGTTCAAGCGGTAGAAGAGGTCGTCGCGGAAGCGCCCCTGCCGGACCTCTTCGGCGAGGTCGGCGTTCGTGGCCGCGACGACCCGCACGTCGACCGTGACCTCCGCGCTCCCGCCGACGCGAAAGAAGCGCCGCTCCTGGAGGGCGCGGAGGAGGTCGACCTGGACTTTCGCCGAGATGTCGCCGATCTCGTCGAGGAAGATCGTCCCCCCCTCGGCGAGCTCGAACTTCCCCTTCCGCCTCTCGACGGCGCCGGTGAAGGCTCCCTTCTCGTGTCCGAAGAGCTCGGACTCGAGGAGCGTCTCGGTGAGTGCGGCGCACGAGACGCCGACGAACGGCCCCTCGGCCCTCTCGCCCGAGAAGTGGAGGGCCCGCGCGACGAGCTCCTTGCCGGTGCCGCTCTCGCCGGTGATCAGGACGGTGCTCTTCAGGCTCGCGACGTCCCTCACGAGGCCGAAGATCTCCTGCATCCGGGGGTTCTTCGAGAGGAGGTCGTGGAAGCGCCAGCGCCCCGTGAGGCTCCGCCGGAGGATCTCGTTCTCCCGCTCGAGGTTCCTCACCTTGATGATGCGGGTGACGAGGAGCGAGATCTCCTGCGGGTTGCACGGCTTGACGATGTACTCGAGGGCCCCCTCCTTCATCGCCGTGATCGCCGTGTCGACCGTCGCGTAGGCCGTGATGATGACGATCGAGGCGTCGGGACGGAGCTTCTTCACCTCCATCATCGTCTCGATGCCGTCGATGCCGCCCGGCATCTTCAGGTCGACGAAGTAGATGGCGTAGTCGGCTTCCCGCGCCTTGTCGATCCCCTCACGGCCCGAAGCCGCCGTGTCGACCTCGTACCCGTCCTCGCGGAGCCAGGCCGCGAGCGACTCGCGCATGACCGCCTCGTCGTCGATGACGAGGATCCGCCACGTCGCCTTCATCCCGTCCTCCCTTCCGGCGGCCGCGCCGCCGGGGTCCGTTCCTTCACGAGCGCCGCGCACGAGGCGCAGAGCGATTCTCCCTTGCGATCGACCTGGACGACGCCGGTCGAGAGCGACATCGGGCAGGCCGGGTCCGGACAGTGCACGAGGCCGAACGTGTGCCCGAGCTCGTGCACGGCCTCCTTGCGGGCCCGCGCGAGGAGGAGCGGCCGGTCCTCCGGGAGCCCGGAGAACGCCTGCGAGATCCGGGCGAGCGAGATGACGGCCGTCGGGCCTCCCATCTGCGCCTGGCCGAAGACGAAGCTGAGGACCGGGACGAAGAGGTCCCGCCCGGTCACGCCCAGGATCCGGTCGGCCTCCGGCGGCCGGGCCGACAGAAGGGCCTTGAGCATCTCCGGCGCGCTCCACTGGCCCCGCGCGGCGTCGAAGGCCCCGGCCGGCTCCGGGATCGGCGTGAGCCGCGCCGTCTTCCGCCCGAAGGCGGTCGCGACGACGCCTTCGACGGCGGCCAGGACCTCGTCGTCGGAGGGGCCGATCGGGACCACGGCGAGGACGCTCACGCCTTCGGGGCCGCCGCCTCTCCGCGCACCGGGAGAGTGACGCGGAAGAGGGTTCCCTCCCCGGGCGCGCTCTCGACCTCGATGTCGCCGTCGTGGGCCTGGACGATGCCGTAGACGACGGCGAGGCCGAGCCCGACCCCCTTCCCCTCGTCCTTGGTCGTGAAGAAGGGCTCGAAGATCCGCTCCTTCAGCTCGGGGGGCATCCCCTCGCCGTCGTCGCGCACCTCCAGGACGACCTCCTTCTTCAGCGCGGTCGCGCGCGTGGAGACGCGGACGCGGCCCGTCCCCTTCTTCCGGGTGGCCTCGCCCGCATTCAGGACGAGGTTCATGACGACCTGCTGGAGCTGCGAGGAGTCGGCCTCGGCGTGCGGAAGCGCGGCGTCGAGGGCGCACTCGACCTCGACGTTCATCAGCTTCAGCTTGTGCGAGACGAGCGAGAGAGTCCGACCTACGATCGCGTTCAGGTCGGTCTCGGAGCGGACGGGCGATCCCCGCCGGGAGAAGGCGAGGAGGTCGGAGACGATACGGCCGGTCCGCGCCGTCTCCGCGACGACCTGCTCGAGGTACCGCCGGAACTCGGCCTCCCGCCCCTTCGGGACGCCGTCGTCCTTCAGTATCCGCTGCATCAGCATCGAGAGGTTCAGGACGCCGGAGAGCGGGTTGTTGATCTCGTGGGCGACGCTGGCCGAGAGCTGACCGAGGGAGGCGAGACGGTCGGCCTGCATCAGCTTCTGCTGCGCGACCTTCAGCTGCTCGGTCCTCTCGTCGACCTTCTCCTCGAGCCCCCGGGTGAGCTCGTTCAGCTCCTCCATCGCCAGGGCGAGCCGGCGGCGCATCTCGTTGAAGGAGCTCGCGAGCGCCTCCAGCTCCTCGCTCGAGGTGAGCGCGATCGGACGGTCGAGCTTCATCTCGGCGACCTGCCGGGTCGCCTCCGAGAGCCGGGTGAGCGGCGTCGTGACGAACCGCCGCGTGAAGGCCGCGGCGCAGACGCCGACGAGGAGGACCGCGAGCGAGGTGAAGAACGCGGTCCGGATCTCGATCCGGCGCACCTGCTGGTCGACGAGCTTCATGTCGAGGCCCACGTCGAGGACGCCGAGGACGTTCTGGCTCTCCGGGTGGGCGTGGCAGGCGGCGTTGCTGCACGCCGGCTCGTTGTAGATCGGCGTGACCATCGCGAGCGTCCGGCCGCCGCCGGGACGGTGGACGACGCGGGCGCGCGTCGGCGCGTCGACCCTCACGAGCGGCTGCTCGGAGGCATGGCAGAGGAAGCAGGCCTCCGCCTTCTTGTCGACGACCTTCACCTCGGAGCGGGGGGTCGAGAACATGACCCGTCCCTCCTTGTTGAAGATCCGCACGCTCCGGATCCCCTGCTTGGCCGCGATCGTCTGCATCACCTCGTAGGCCGCGTCGCGCTGGTCGGCGAGCATGGCGTGCCAGGTGGAGCTCGCGATCGCCCCCGAGAGCTGCTCCGCGCTCTGGAGCATCGTCGCCTGCAGCTGGGTCTCGGCCGAGCGG
>JAKPXO010000183.1 GCA_029567505.1 Acidobacteriota bacterium | reverse complement strand
CGAGCCGAGAATGAGCCCGCCGACCCCGCCGACGACCCCGCCGATCTGGTTCCCGATGCCTCCCGCGCCGATCATGCCGCCGATGCCGAAGCCTGCGACGCCAGCCCCGAGGTATGCCCCGGCCGAGCCCCATCCGCTCTTGCCGCCGCCGCCCGCAGCCCCGACACCCGGGTAGCTTCCGGCCGCCGGCTGCCCCATCTGCATCTGCGTGGCGAGCCACCGCTGGAGGAGGTCGCTGAAGTAGCGCGAGGCCGTCTGAAGAATCGACTCCCAGAGGTTCTTGAACACATCCTTCAGGCTGTCGAGCTTCCCCGTGAGGACGCTGAAGAACGTGTCGTCGAAGGCTCGTGCCATCCCGGCCCAGACGTCCTGAACTGCGGTAGCGGCGGACTCGGCAGCGGTCGGGAGAGCGGCTGTCACAGAGAGCCACCCAGCTTTGATTCCGGCGCCGACGGAGTCCTCCCCCACGAAGATGTTCAGGAGCCACTCGGCCTCGGCCGCAAGCTCGGCGCGCCACGTCTGGATCGTCTTCTTCGATTCCGCCTGCGCGGCCGTGAGGTAGGTGCGCACGGTGCCCGGCAGCTTCTTCAGCTCGGAGTCCCACGTCCCGACGATCTCGGCGGGGACGGCCTTGAACGCCTTCGCGAAGTCGCGCCATCCGGTTTCGGCGATCTTCCTCAGCGTCCCGCTCGGGTCGAGGCCGGCCGCGGAGGCCAGAGTCTTCGCCTCTGCCGTCGCGTCGCGGATGGCGTTCTTCGTCTCCTGGAACTTCTTCTCCATCCCGTCGAGGCTCGACAGGATGGCCTTGTCGTTCACCTTCCCCGCGAACTCCTCCCACTTCTTCCGTGCCTCGACGATGGCTTCGCCGGTCTGGTTTACCTCGCGCTTCGTCTCCACGAGTGGCGGCAGCAGCTCGCGGACCATCCCGCCGAGCTTCTTGTAAGCCTCCATCATCTTCTCGTCGACGACGCCCCCGACGCTCTTCGTCTTCGCGATGAAGTCCTCCATTACCTGAAGCTGGTCCTTCAGGTAGGACTGCTGCTCCGTGAGCGGTCCGACGCCGAGGCCCTCGAACCGGCTCTGCCACCGATCCAGGTTCGCGAGCATCGTGTCGGCGGTCTTCGCGTTCGACTGTGCGAGCAGCTCCAGCTCGCGCGCTTCGTCAGCCGCGAGCTTGATCGTGTAGAGAAGGAGCCCGATCTCCGCGATAAGGGCCGCGAAGAGCCCGGCCGTCGCAGCCCCGGCAAGAGCCTGAGAGAGCCCGATGCTCGCCCCGGTCGCCGCGTTGATGTGCAGCGCCAGCCCGTCCATGGCGAGACTCGCCGCGTGCATCGTCGCGGGAATACCGACGAGCGTGGCGATCACTGGCTGCAACCCTCCCGCGATGTAGATCACCCCGGCGATGGCGACGCCCCATCCATTCGTAACCGTGACGAGGTCGGACATGACCCCGAGAAGTTCCTTCAGCGGCAACCGCGACACCAGGTCGATCCCCGTCGAGACGTGCTGCGCGAGCGCGAGACCGAACTCGACGACGGCGGGGACCATCTCCTTGAACCGATCGAGCGCCGTGCCGAGCGTCTCGGCGAAGGACTCGATGCGCGCGATGATCTCCGGGCTGAACTGCGCCGTCAGGTTCCCCTTCGAGTCCTGTCCGAAGGAGACGAACTGCTCGGAGATCGAACCGAGCGCCGACTTCATCTTCTCGAACAGAGGCTCCATCCCGATTCCGAGCGTCTGCTGAATCGCGTCCTTCAGGTTCGACCACTGGCCGGTCATGCTGGTAGTCG
>JAKPXO010000168.1 GCA_029567505.1 Acidobacteriota bacterium | reverse complement strand
GATGCCGACGAGGACGCCGCTCCCCACCTCGTAGCCGAGGACGGCGAGACGTCCGAGGATCGCGAAGCGGTCGGGACGGCCCGGGATCGCCGGGTGGATCGCCTCGTAGAGGGCCGCGTCGGAGGTCTCGAAGCGGAGGAGGTATCGGTCGGCCCCGGCCTCGCGCCAGGCGACGAGGTCGTCGTCCGGCCGCTCGCCGAGGCTGAGCGTCACGGCGAGCCCGGTCTCCCGCTTGATCGCGCGGACCATCGAGGAGACGGCCGCCCGTGTCAGGCCGTAGTCCTCGCCGGCCTGCAGGACGAGCGTGCCGTAGCCGAGCTCCACGGCCTGCCGGGCGCAGGCGAGGACCTCCTCCTCCGTCATCCGGTAGCGCTCGATGCCGTCGTTGGTCGCGGCGATGCCGCAGTAGGCGCAGCGGCGGACGCAGTGGTTCGAGACCTCGACGAGGCCGCGCAGGTGGACCTCGTTCCCGACGTGCTCGCGCCGGACGGCGTCGGCTCGCCGGTAGAGGCGCGAGAGGCGGGAGGGGTCGGTCTCCCGGAGCCAGGCCAGGATTCCGTCGCGGTCGATCACGTCGTCACCTCCGGAAGGGACGGGGGCGGGGCGGCGAGGCGGAACGCCTCGAGGGCGGAGGGGAAGGGCTCGAGCGCTCTCTCGAGGATGCCGAGGGAGTAGGCGATCGTCAGGCCGTAGTTCGTCACGGGCACCCCCTCCTGCCGGCCGCGCAGGAGCCGGGAGAGCATCTGGCGTCGGTTCCCCATGCAGCTCCCGCAGTGGACGACGAGCGCGTAGCGGGAGAGGTCGTCCGGGAAGTCCCGCCCCTGGACCGTCTCGAACTCGAGCGGGACGCCGGCGCGGGCGCGGAGCCAGGCGGGGATCTTCACGCGGCCGATGTCCTCGCCGGCCGGGTGGTGCGTGCAGGCCTCCGCGACGAGGACCCGGTCGCCCGCCTTCAGCCGGTCGACGCCGCGGACGCCGCGGGCCATCTCGGCGAGGTCTCCCTGGAAGCGGGCGAAGAGGATGGAGAAGGACGTCAACGGAACGCCGGGGGGGACCTCCGCGGCGACCTGCCGGAACGCCTGCGAGTCGGTGACGACGAGGCGCGGCGGGGCGACGAGGGCGGCGAGAGCGCCGCGCAGCTCGTGCTCGCGGGCGACGACGGCCAGGGCGCCCGAGTCGAGGAGGTCCCGGAGCGTCTGGACCTGCGGGAGGATGAGGCGTCCCTTCGGCGCCTCGGCGTCGATCGGCGTCACGAGGACGACGACGTCGCCGGGGGAGACGAGGTCGCCGACGATCCGGCGCCCCTCGACGGCGTCGGCGGGGGCGGTCGCGAGGAGCGCCTGCCGGAGCTCGTCGAGGCCGGCGCCGGAGGGGATCGACGTGGCGACGGCCGGGACGCCGGCCGCCCCGAGCCGCTCCGCGAGGTCGGCCGGGGGCGGGCCCGAGTCGGCCTTGTTGAGGACGACGACGACCGGGATCGAGCGGCTCCGGATCTCGCCGAGGAGCTCCTCCTCGAACGGCCCCCACGCGGGCGCCTCCGCGACGAGGAGCGCGAGGTCGGTCCGATCGAGCGCGGCCCGGGTCTTCGCGACCCGCTGCTCGCCGAGGACGCCCTCGTCGTCGATCCCGGCGGTGTCGATGAAGACGACCGGCCCGAGCGGCAGGAGCTCCATCGGCTTCTCGACCGGGTCGGTCGTCGTGCCGGGCGTGGCCGAGACGATGGCGACTTCCTGCCGCGTGAGGGCGTTCAGGACGCTCGACTTGCCGACATTGCGCCGGCCGAAGAGACCGATGTGCGTCCGGAGGCCCCGGGGGGCGGAGCTCAAGGGCCGGGCCTCAACAGAAGACGTCGCGGCGGCCGCTCTTCACCGCCTCGACCATCTTCCGGGACTTCTCCCTAAGGGCCGGCTCCATCTCCTCGAGAGTCGCCGCGATGCGGGATTCCCCCGCGCGCCGCGTCTCCGCCGAGCCGTAGTCGAGGAGGTACTCCTGGAACGTCGCGAGGGCGTTCGGGTTGCAGTGTTCCTTGATCTCGCCCGGCTTCGCCACGTCCATGAAGTCGGCGCCGGTGCGGCCGAGCCGGTAGCAGGCGGTGCAGAACGAGGGGACGAAGCCGAGCGACGCGACGTCGCGGATCACCTCGTCGAGCGAGCGGTGGTCGCCGAGCGAGAACTGCTCCGCGCACGCGTCGCCCGGGTCGGCCTCGTAGCCGCCGGGGTTCGTCCGGCTGCCGGCCGAGATCTGGGAGATGCCGAGGCCGAGGACCTCGCGCCGCGTCTCGGCCGACTCGCGCGTCGAGAGGATCAGTCCCGTGTACGGGACGGCGAGGCGGAGGATCGCGATGACCTTCCGGAAGTCGACCTCGGAGACGGCGTGCGGCGGGTGGTCCGCGACCTCCGACCCGGTGGCCGGCTCGATCCGCGGGACGGAGATCGTGTGCGGCCCGACGCCGAACGTCCGCTCGAGGTGCTCCACGTGCTGCATGAGCGCGAGGAGCTCGTAGCGCCAGTCGAAGAGGCCGAAGAGGATGCCGATGCCGACGTCGTCGATCCCGGCCCTCATGGCCCGGTCCATCGCCGTGACGCGCCAGTCGTAGTCCCGCTTCTTCCCGGCGACGTGCACCTCGGCGTACGTCTCGCGGTGGTACGTCTCCTGGAAGAGCTGGTAGGTCCCGATCTTCGCCTCCTTCAGGCGGCGGAACTCCCCGTCGGTGAGCGGCGCGACGTTCACGTTCACGCGGCGGATCTCGCCCGGGCCGCTGGAGGTCGCGTAGACCGTCTCGATCGAGCGGAGGACGTAGTCGAACCCCTCGCGCGGGTACGACTCGCCCGCCACGAGGAGGATCCGCTTGTGCCCCTGCTCCTCGAGCCACTTCACCTCGCGGGAGATCTCCTCCTGCGTGAGCGCCCGGCGGACGAGCGCCGTGTTCCGCGCGCGGAAGGCGCAGTAGGTGCACTCGTTCGCGCAGAGGTTCGAGATGTAGAGCGGCGCGAAGAGGACGATGCGCCGGCCGTAGATCGCCTCCTTCACCTCGCGGGCCGTGTGGAAGAGCTCGTCGAGGAGCGCCGGGTCGGTGACGTTCGCGAGGACGGCGAGGTCGCGGCCGCGCAGGCCCTTCAGCTCCCGCGACTTCGCGAGGAGGGCGCGGACTTCTCCGGCGTCGGACCGGGAGGCGGATTCGAGATCGCTCCAGATCCCGCCGTCGTCGATCCGGACGACGGGCTCGGGTGAGAGGGCGGAATGCGTCATGGGTTCTCCCTGGCGGACCCCGGATCCGGGGTCTCGGCCATCAGCCATCATCGCGCCCCGGACCCCTCCCGGTCCAGCGGAGGATGGCGGCGGCGGTGCCCAATGGCGACGCCGTCGCAGAGCCGCGGGGGAGCCCGGGAACACCGGAAATGTGCACGAAATGGACCGGTCGAGCCCCCCGGAAGGACGCCCGTTCTCTATGATGCCGGAGCGCCCGCGGAGCGCTCGAGAAGCCGGGAGCCGCCCGGGGCGTCGTCCACGAAGGAACGGAATCGGGAAGGGAGAGGGAGCGATGGCCGAGGCCGCGAGCAACAGCGGACGTACGTTCCGAATGCCCCACACTCTGGTGATCGTCGGGAGCCTCGTCGTCTTCGTCCTGGTCCTGGCGTGGCTCGTCCCGTCGGGGACGTACCAGACCGTGGAGAAGGCGGGGCGGACGGTCACGGTGCCGGGGACCTACCAGCAGGTCGAGAAGGTCTGGCTCGGCCCGCAGTGGGTCGTCGTCGCCCCGATCCGCGGCTTCCTCGACGGGGCGCTCATCATCGCGTTCCTCTTCGCCATCGGCGGCGCCTTCGGCATCGTCCAGGCGGGCGGGACGATCGAGTTCGCGATCCGGAAGCTGACGGCGGCCCTTGCGGCGCGCCCGTTCCTCGAGAAGCTCGTCATCCCGGTCCTCATGGCGGTCTTCTCCCTCGCGGGCTCCGTCTTCGGGATGTCCGAGGAGGTCATCCCGTTCGTCGTCCTCTGCATCCCGCTCGCGATCTCCCTCGGTTACGACTCGATCGTCGGTGTCGCGATCCCGTTCCTCGGGGCGGCAGCGGGCTTCGGGGCGGCCTTCTTCAACCCGTTCACCGTCGGCATCGCGCAGGGGCTCGTCGGCCTGCCGCTCTACTCGGGCCTCGGCTACCGGGTCGCGACCTGGTTCGTGACGACGGGCGTCATGATCGCGTGGGTGATGGTCTACGCGGCGCGCGTGAAGAAGCGCCCGGAGACGAGCCCCGTCCACGACCTCGACGTCGCGCGCGAGCGGAGCGCCCCGGCGAGCGGCGAGGCGGAGCCGTGGACCGTCCGGCACGCCCTCGTCCTCTCGCTCTTCGTGACGACGATGGGCGTCCTCGTCTGGGGGATCCTGAAGAAGCAGTGGTTCATCGAGGAGATCGGCGCCCTTTTCCTCGCGATGGGGCTCGTCCTCGGCGTCGTCGCGGGCCTCGGCGGGACGCGGATCGCGACGGCGTTCGTCGCCGGCGCGAAGGACATGGTCAACGTGGCGCTCATCATCGCCTGCGGCCGGGCGCTCCTCATCATCGCGCGCGAGGCGAAGGTCCTCGACACGATCCTCTTCCACGGCGCGGGGCTGATCTCGCACCTCCCCGGCGTCGTCGCCGCCCAGGTGATGTTCGTCGTCCAGTGCGTCATCAACTTCTTCATCCACTCGGGGACGGCGCAGGCCGCGCTCACGATGCCAATCATGGCGCCGCTCGCCGACCTCGTCGGCCTGACGCGGCAGACGATCGTCTTCGCCTACCAGCTCTGCGAGCTGATCAACCCAATCCTCCCGACCTCCGCCGTCACGATGGGGGTCCTCGGCATGGCGAAGATCCCGTGGGAGAGGTGGGCGCGCTGGTTCCTGCCGCTCATGCTGACGCTCATGGTCCTGGCGTTCCTCCTCCTCGTTCCGCCCGTCCTCATGCACTGGGGACCGTTCTAGGAGCACGGCCGTGAAAGCGCTCGCGCTCCTCTTCGCGGCGGCCCTCCTCGGCCCCGGTCCGGTCGCGGCGTCCGGGCCGGGCGCAGTTCGTCCCGGCCTCGCGAACGTCGCCCTTCCGGAGGACCACCGGACTCTGACGAGGTCGACCTCGTACGAGGAGATGGCGGCCTTCCTGAAGACGATCGACGGGAAGGGGTCGATCGCCGTCTCCGTCGAGGGGAAGACGGCGGCGGGCCGAAACCTCTTCCTCGTGAACGCGCGCGGGAGCGCGAGCCCGACGTTCCGCATCCTCTTCTACGCCCAGCAGCACGGCGACGAGGTGTCGGGGAAGGACGCCCTCCTCTACCTGCTGCGCGACCTCGCGCGCGACCCGAAGCTCCTCCCGCCCGAGGTCGACCTCTGGGTGATGCCGATGGTGAACCCCGACGGCGCCGAGGCCGCCACGCGACGGAACGCGGCGGGTGCCGACCTGAACCGCGACCACGTCACGCTCTTCCACCCGGAGACGGAGGCGCTCCACCGCGTGGCGCGGCGGGTGCGGCCGCACCTCGCCGTCGACGCTCACGAGTTCGGACGCGACCAGGAGGAGTGGACGAGGAAGGGGTGGGAGAAGTGGCCCGACATCACGATGGACGGGCTGAACAACCCCCACTTCGACCGCGAGCGCGTCGCGGCGGCGAAGCGCTGGGTCGACGCGTCGGCCGCGCCCCTCGAGAAGGCGGGACACCGCTTCCTTCGCTACTGGGTCGGCGGGGCGCCCCCCGACGACGAGCAGCGCCACTCGGCCCCCGACACCGACGGCGGCCTGAACGGCCTCGGCGCCTACGGCGGCCTGTCGTTCATCATCGAGGCGGCCGTCCGTCACAGGTCGCCGAACCCGCAGGCCGACCTCGGCAAACGGGTGGATGCCTACCTCGTCCTCTTCCGGCGGTTCCTCGACGGGGGCGGCCGAAGGGCAGAGGACCGCGCCGTCGTCGAGCAGGCGTGGAAGCGCCCGCTCCCGCCGTTCCTGCCGTCGGACGCGCTCTGGGTGAACCCGGAGGGGACGGTGACGGAGTTCCCCGTCGTCGACCTCGCGACGGGGAAGGCGCTCCGGGTGCCGACGGCGAACGTGATGACCGACGTCGCGGTGAAGCGGAGCGTCCCGACGCCGCTCGGCTACGCCGTCGAGCCGGCGGCGGCCGCGGAGATCGGCGCTCTTCTGAAGCGGCACGGCCTCGCGTACGAGACGCTCGCGGCACCGCGGACGGTGACGGCCGAGACGTGTGCGCTCCTCCGCGTGGAGGAGGAGTTCGACGACCTCTACGGCCGGTACGGCGGCCGGACGATCGTGAAGCGCGGCGCGGCGAAGACGATCGAGCTGCCGGCCGGGAGCCTCTGGGTCCCGCTCGAGGGGCCGGACGCGCTGCGCGCCGCGATCCTTCTCGAGCCGACGGCGATGTACGGCCTCTGGCAGTACCCCCGCCTGAAGGCGCTCGTCGCGTGGGACGGGACGATCCCCGTCCGGCGCGTGGTCGCCCTCGCGGCGCCGGCAGGATCACCACGGTGAGCGGGCCCGCGGAACGCGCGTCGGCGCTGCCGCTCGAGGCCGAGCGCGTCCCCGCCTTCGAGCGGGTCGACCTCGTCCACGTGAGCCTCCCGTTCGTGAAGCCGTTCTCGATCTCCACGGCGACCTGGACGGGGAAGGAGACGTTCCTCGTCCGCGTCGAGGGCGGCGGGAAGATCGGCTGGGGCGAGTGCGTCGCCGATCCCGACCCGTTCTACGCGCCGGAGACGACGACCTCCGCTCGGCACGTCGTGGCCGAGTTCCTCCTCCCGCTCGTCGAGCCGGGCCTCACGTTCGTCGAGCTCGACGGGCGCTTCGGCCACGTTCGCGGGAACCGGATGGCGAAGGCGTCGCTCGAGAACGCCCTCGTGGACCTCGCGGCGAAGCGGAAGGGCGTGCCGCTCCACGAGCTCCTCGGCGGGGCGCGAAAGCGAATCCCTTCGGGGATCAGCATCGGCCTGCAGGACTCGCCCGCGGCGCTCGTCCGCGTGGTCGAGGAGGCGGTCGCGCGCGGCTACCACCGGGTGAAGGTGAAGGTGAAAAAGGGGAAGGACGTCGACTACGTCGCGGCGGTCCGCGAGCGCTTCCCCGACCTGCCGCTGATGGCCGACGCGAACGGCGACTACCGCCTCGAGGACGCCGCGCACCTCGCGAGGCTCGACGCCTTCGGCCTCACGATGATCGAGCAGCCGCTCTCGTATGCCGACATCTTCGAGCACTCGCTCCTCGAGAAGGAGCTCGCGACGCCGCTCTGCCTCGACGAGTCGATCCACGACCTCGCCGACTTCCGCGCCGCCGTCGAGCTCGGCGCCTGCCGGGTCCTGAACCTGAAGGAAGGGCGCGTTGGCGGGCTACTCGAGTCGCTCCGGCTCCTCGCCTTCGCGAGGGAGCGGGGGATCCCGGTCTGGTCGGGCGGGATGGACGAGACGGGCATCGGCCGCGCCGTGAACATCCACCTCCAAACGGTGGAGGGCTTCACGCTTCCGGGCGACACGTCGGAGACGAGCCGGTACTTCCGCGAGGACCTCGTGACCCCCTCCGTCGTCCTCGACGCGGAGGGGTTCGTCGAGGTGCCGGCCGGCGAAGGGATCGGCGTCGACGTGATTCCGGAGCGGCTCGAGAAGTACACGCTTCGGATGGAGAGGCTGAGATGAGGAAGACGGTGCTCGTTCCTGCCCTCACGATCGCCGCGGCGTTCGGCGGCGTGCTCGCCGCTCCACCGGCTGTCGCGCAGCCGTCTCCGGCTTCCGCTGCTCCTGCGACTTCGGCCGCGGACGCCGCGCGGCCCCGGTTCGTCCTCCCGAAGGCGGGCGAGGCGATTCCGGCGCCGCTCCGCGCGGCGCTCGACGGCGTTCGTGCCGCGGCGCTCCGCGCGCACGTCGACTTCCTCGCCGCGCCGGCTCTCGGGGGGCGTGGCCTCGGGAGCGACGGCCTCGAGGCCGCGCTCGAATACGGGGCGGCGCAGCTGGCCCTCGCCGGCGTGGCGCCGTACGGCGCCACCGACGCACAGGGCGCACGCACGTACTTCCAGCCGGTGCCGATGCGCGAGATCCGCGAGCCGGGGGGCTCCGTCGAGATCGAGCGCCGGGCCGGGGAGACGACGGCGCGACGGACGTTCGTTCACGGCGTCGACGTCGTCGTCCCGCCGCAGCCCGCCCGCTCCGTCTCGGGACCGCTCGTCTTCGCGGGCTACGGCATCCGCGAGAGCGCGCCGGCGCGGGACGACTACAGGGGCCTCGACGTGAAGGGGAGGGTCGTCGTCCTCCGCGAGGGGCTCCCGCCGGGAGAAGCGTGGGCGAGGAAGGATCTGGTCGAGAAGTACGCCGCGGGCGACACCGAGGAGCGCTGGGCCGCGAAGCTGGAGACGGCGAAGGCGCTCGGCGCGGTGGCCGTCCTCGCCGTCGAGGGGAACGACTGGGCAACGCGCCTCCTCGGGACCGAGAAGCCCGCGACGTTCGCGTTCCGGTCGATGGCGGAGGGGCCCTCGCTCGAGCCGCTCGTCTTCCGCTGCGCGCCCGCCGTCCTCGAGGCGCTCCTCGGCGCCGCGCCGAAGGCGGAAGAGCCCTCGCGCGCCCTTCCCGCCTCCGCGACGCTCCGCGCGACGGCGGTCGAGAAGACGGGCCTCTCGCGGAACGTCGTCGGGATCCTCCCGGGGAGCGATCCGGCCCTGAAGGGCGAGGCCGTCGTCCTCGGCGCGCACGCCGATCACCTCGGGCGCGTGGACGGGGTGACTCACCCCGGGGCCGACGACAACGCCTCGGGCGTCGCGGCGCTCCTCGAGATCGCGCGCGCCTTCGCGTCGTCTCCCGTCCAGCCGAAGCGGACGCTCGTCTTCGCGCTCTGGACCGGCGAAGAGGAGGACAAGATCGGCTCGGGGCACTGGGTCCGGGACCCGCTCTGGCCGCTCGCGAGGACGGCCGTCTACCTGAACTTCGACATGGTCGCTCACCCGTGGAAGGCGGAGGAGATCCGCGACCTCGTCACCGCGGCGAAGCTCCCCGGCGCGGCGGCGTTCCTCGCCGCCGCGCGCCCCGATTCGTTCATCGAGCCCGGGGTGGCGAGCTTCGCGCCCGACCTCGGGCCGCTCCTCGCGCGGGCCGGGAGCGCGGCCGAGCTCGCCCTGCACCTCGACTGGACCGAGGGGGTCAACGGCGGCAGCGACTACCGCGACTTCGCGCGGGCGCGCGTCCCCTTCGTCCGGTTCTTCGGCAACTTCCACCCGGACTACCACCGCCCGGGGGACACGCCCGCCTCGATCGACCCGGCTCAGGTTCGCCGCGTCACCCGCCTCGGGCTCGCGACCGCCTGGCTCGCCGCGGACCGCTGAGGGGCCCGCCCCTCCCGCGGTCCGTCGCGCTCACTTCCCCTTCGAGCCGAAGAGCCTCTGAAGGAAGGACGGCTGCGGAGGGCAGCTGCAACGCTGTTCCTTCGGGACGTTCGCGAGGGCTTGCTCGACGTGGCGTCCGCAGCCGGCCCACGTGGGGCGGCCGCAGCGGGGGCACTGGATCTGGTGGCACATGGGAGGCGGATTCTGCCACGCCCCTGTGGGAGCCTCAGCGGCTCCGCGGGCCGAGCGGCCGCGGGAGGACCGACTCCGGCGGGGGACAGGAGCAGCGCCTCTCGACGGGGACTCCGGCGAGCGCCTCCTCGACGTGGCGGCCGCAACCGGCCCAGGCGGGCTTCCTGCACTTCGGACAGCGAACGGGATGGCACATAACTATATGAGTATATTCTAGAACAAAACGGGATGCAAACGGGGCTTCGCCGTGCCGCCGCCGTCGCTTCCGGCCCTAGAATTCCAGATGGCCTTCGATGAGAGACGTCCGCCGAGCTCGGCCGAAAGGGATGCACGAATGAGAGTCCGCCTCGCCGCCCTGGCGCTCCTCCTCGCCTCCGGCTCCGCCCTCGCCGTCCGGCCGGACAAGGCGGGCTGCAAGGACCACCCGCTCTTTCCGACCCGGATGCCGAACTACTCCATCGCGGCATGTGAGACGAAGGAGTTCACCGCCTGGCCCTTCAAGCTCCAGAGGGGAAAGACGCGCGTCGTGGAGGGCAGGTACACCTTCATCACGTACACCGTCGACGACCGAAAGGACGACCAGTCCGGCCTCGCCGTGGTCCGGAACTACGAAAACGCCCTGAAGAAGATCGGCGGCACGGTCGCCGACTCGGTGCCGAACTGGTGGGTGAACGGCTCGGTCGTCGTCGACGGCAAGGAGGTCTGGGCCGAAGCGGAGCGCGGAAACGGCAAGATCTGGCTCCGGATCGTCGAGAGGCAGGAGATGACGCAGCACGTCGTCGCGGACGCCGCCTCCTTCCGCGACGCCCTGAAGACGACCGGGCACGTGGCCGTCGAAGGGATCTACTTCGACACGGGCAAGTCCGTCGTCAAGCCCGAGTCGACACCGGCGCTCCAGGAAGTCGCGAAGCTCCTCGCCGCAGACCCGGCGCTGAAGCTCTGGGTCGTCGGCCACACCGACTCCGTCAGCGCGATCGACGGAAACATGAAGCTGTCGCAGGCGCGTGCCGAGGCCGTCGTCGCGGCCCTCACGTCCACCCATGGCGTCGCCGTCGCCCGCCTCAGGGGCTACGGCGTCGGCCCCCTCGCCCCCGTCGCCTCGAACGACGCCGAGCCCGGCCGTGCGAAGAACCGGCGCGTCGAGCTCGTGAAGCAGTAGCGCCACCGCCGCCGGGCCCGCGGAGGTTTACTCCGAGGGGGCCTGCGCGCCGTCGTTCACGGCCGACAGCTCTACCTCGCCGTACCAGTCCTTCAGCGCGATCTTCGTGCCGTACGGCGCGGAGAGCCGCTGGAGGAGCGCGACGATCTCCTCCGCCCTCTTCGTCGACGCGAGCCGAGGGACTCCGTAGAGCGGTCCCTCGTCGTCGATCGTCACGGGAATCAGCTCGAGCTTCCGGAGCGCGCCGCCGCGGTACGTCATCCGCGCGACGACGCTCTCCATGACCTCACGCGAGTCGCGCCGGTCCCAGACCGACACGTTCGCGGGGCGCGGCATCTCGGAGTCGCGCTGGTGGGGGAGATCCGTCGGGATCGCCTTCGGCGTGCGGTACTGGTAGACGAAGTTGCTCAGGCTGTAGAAGATCGGTCGTCCGTTCCTCAGCTCGATTCCGCGCAGGACGTGCGGGCCGCTCCCGAGGACGGCGTCGGCTCCCGCGTCGACCGCGCGACGGAACGGGATCTCCTCGTTCGGCGGGGTCGTGTCCTGGATGCCGAAGACCCGCGCGTGGCTCACGTCGTGGACGTGGTACGCGACGAAGACGGGGCCGAAACGCCGCTTCGCCAGGAGGACGTCCTCCTCCATGCGCGCCACGTCCCGCTCCTGCGGCCCCTCCACCGACTCGACCGTCCCGTCGGGTCGGGCGACGAGGACGGTCGCCGGGTCGATCGTCGCGAGGCACGGTCCGGCCGGGTCCGAGCAGCGGTCGCGGTCGGTCCAGAAGCGCATGTAGGAGAGGAGCGCGACGCGCCCCTTCTGCCCGGGGGGCCGCTTCGTGCCGGCCTCGTGCGCCTCTGCGAGGGTCCGGCCGGCCCCGGCGTGGGCGATCCCCGACAGGTCGAGAGCGCGCAGGCACTCGAGGAGCCCCTCGGGGCCGAAGTCGAGGGCGTGGTTGTTCGCCAGGCTCACGAGGTTGATCCCGGTGGCGGCGAGCTCCCACGCGAACTCGCGCGGCGCGCGGAAGTTGTAGAAGACCTTCTGAAGCTCGGGCCGGTCGTTGATCGAGAACTCGAGGTTCCCGATCGCGACGTCGGCTTCCTGCAGGATGCGGAGAAGGTTCTTCCGCTCCGGCTCCTTCAGGTGGCTGATCCGCTCATTGAAGATCAGGTCGCCGACGGCGGCGACGACGAGGTCTCCCGGCTCCTCGCGCAGGAGCGCCGTCACCCGGGCCTCCCAGTCGACCTTCTCCGGCGCCTCCGGCGGCCGAATCCGCCGCTCGTACACGGACCGCCCCTGGTCCCACCCGGGCGGCTCCGCCGACGCCAGGCCGGAGACGAGAACGAACGCCGCGAGGACCCGAATCAGTGGCACCCACTGCGGTGCCCCCCCACACGGTGCCACCCCACGCGGTGCCAGGCGTGAAATCATGTATTGTTCTCCTCTTTGCGAATACTGCACGATTTCACGCCTGGCACCACCTCCGGTACCCGCTACAGGGGACGGCGGGTGCGGAGGTCGTAGGACTCGCCAGGCAGGAGGAGGTGGAGCGTCAGGCCGCGGACGCCGAGGAGGTCCTGGCCGGTCGGGCGGGGCCGCCGGGAGAGCGAGACCCCCTTCGCGTCGAAGATCATGACGCCGCTTTCCCCGAGGACCTGGAAGGTCCCGTCGGGGCGAACCCAGATGGCCGTCTCCTCGTCGACGCCGACTCCGAGGAGCTCGGGTTTCTCGAGGACCACCGAGAGGAGGCGGTTCTGCCTCTGCCGGCGGAGGAAATGCTGGTCGACGACGACGTCGCTGGGGAGGAAGCCGAGGCCCTGCCAGAGCTCCACGCTGCGGGTCCTCACCTGAGTGAAGTCTCCTTCGCCGGTGATCATCCGCTCGCTCTGGCAGGCCGTTCCGGCCGACGTGCCGCCGACGACGGCGCCCTCGGCGAACGCCGCGGCGATCGCGTCCCCGACCGGCGTTCCGAGAAGGGCGTTCGTGATCCGGATCTGGTCTCCGCCCCCGAAGAAGACGCCGCGGGCCTTCCGGGCGAGGGCGACGAAGTCGGGGCGCGCGGCGTCGGCGCGGCTCCGGATCCGGAGCGAGACGGTGTCGGTACAGCCGAGCTCCTCGCGGAAGAGCTTCTCGTAGTACTCCGCGGCGTCGGGCTCGCCGGACGCCGTCGGGATCACGACGATCGGCGCGTCCTTCCCGCCGGCCAGCTCGACGAACTTGCGCATCGCGTCCGCGGGCTTTTCGCCGCCGCCGATCAGAACGAGATGCCCCGCGCGAGGCGCGGGTCCATCGGCGCGCGCCGGGATCGACGGCACGGCAAGGAGGAGGGCGAGGAGAACGAGTGGAGCGGAATCACGGCGGACCATCGGCTCTCCTGGGCGCCCGGCGGACGCGGGGCGGAAGAAAAAGCGGGGGCGGCCGGCAGGCCGCCCCCGATGAGAGAGGAGGAGGGACCTAGAAGATCAGGCGGAGCCCGGCCCGGAACTGGCGCGGGGCCTCGATGCTGAGAGCCTCGCCGAAGGCCGCGTACTCGGACCAGCTGCCCGAGCGGTAGCGGCCGTAGTAGTTGTCGACGGTGAGGGGCTTGTCCGAGTTGAGGACGTTGAAGCACTCGAGGGAGAGCTCGAGGCGGAGCGGCCCGCGGACGTTCATCCCCCATCCGAGCCGGAGGTCCAGGATGTTCCGCGCCGGGAGCTTCTCGGATCCGCGTTCGGTGAGGAAGACGTTCCGGCCGCTGTAGAAGTTGCCGTCGACGTAAGAGCGGACGTCGCCGTAGGGCGTCCAGTAGGTGCCGGAGAGGTAGGTGTACTGGCCGCTCGCGACGATCCCGAGCGGAAGGTCGACCGCGCCGGACACCTTGAACTCCCACTCGTTGAAGGAGGAGTCCATCCGCCCGTCGGCGTTGACGAGGCCGTTGCGGTCCTCGAGCTCGGGCGCGTAGCCATTGTTCTTCAGGACGTTCCCCTTGAGGTCCGTCCAGACGACGGAGGAGCGGAGCTGCCAGCCGTTCGCGTGCCGCTTGTCGTACCGGAGGACGAGGGAGTCGTAGTCTCGGTAGCCGGGGTTGTCGGTCGTCAGTGACCAGACGGGGTCGCCGTTCAGCGTCCAGACCTCGAGGTCGCCGCCTCCGAAGGGATTCGCGATGCCGGTGACCCGCTCGTAGTCGCTGTTCGTGTTGTAGAGGCCCATGAGGCTGCGGAAGCGACGGTCGATGAAGTCGACGCCGATCGACGAGTCTCGGCCGAGCTGGTGCTCGACGGTGAAGAGGGTCTCGTCGACGTACGGGTGGTCGACGTCGCCGATCGGCGCCTCGTCGGGCGTGGAGGACGAGCAGTCGCCCCAGGCCGAGCCGTCCCAGTAGCAGTCGCCGTCAGGAACCGAGGCGTGGCCGGAGACCTCGCGGTCGAAGAGGTAGGTGTACATCGAGGAGTGGTAGCGGCCCCAGTGCGCTTTGATCGCCCAGCGTCCGTCGCCGCGGACGTCCCAGGAGAATCCGATCCGCGGGTCGACGAAGTCGACCTCGTAGACGTCGGGGTTCCCGAAACCCTCGCGCCAGCCGGCGCTGTAGTTCGTGTAGCGGAGGCCTGCGTTGATCGTCACGCGGCTCAGGCGGATGGAGTCCTGAGCGTAGAACGTGTAGCCGGTGTGCTCGGCGTGGACCTCGTATTCGCCGTAGCCGGTCGAGCGCTCGTACCAGCCGCAGCTCGGGTCGCGGAGGTAGTTCGCGATCTGCTCCGCCTCGGTGTCGCCGGGGCAGAGAGTCGAGTCGTCGTAGTAGGTGAAGCCGCCGTTTCGCCGCCACTCGTCGGTCGTGGAGGCCTTCTCGTAGAGGGCACCGAACTTGAAGGAATGCGAGTCGGCCTTGCCGAAGAGGCCGTCCTTGAAGAGGCTCCACGAGGCGTCGCCCGTCACGAGGTGCCGATGGGAGAGATCCTGCATCTTCGCGTTCACGAGGCTCCAACCGGTGTGGCCGTAGAGGTCCTCGTGGCCTGGCGTGTCGGTGCCGTTGTAGGGGAGGTAGTCATCGTTCCCGTCGTAGCCCGTCAGCTTCACGTTGAGGAAGTTGGACGAGTTGAGGATGGACTCCCAGTTCACGGAGAAGGAGACGCCCGGCCCGTCCTGCTTGCGGGCCGCCTCGGGGAAGGTGTAGGCGTCGATTCCGCGCCGTTCGTTCTCGACGTGGTCGTACTCGAACATTCCGAACACGCGGTTCTTTTCGCTCACCTGGTATGTCAGCTTCCCGAGGAATCGGGGGATCTTCCGATCGGAGGTGGCGGTGGCGCCGACCGGGGTCGTCTCCTGGTGCCAGTACTCGGCGCTCGCGAAGAACCAGAGCCGGTCTTTCACGACCGGCCCGCCGAGGCTGACGGCGTAGTTCTCGAACTCGAAGGTTTCGTCCTCGGTGTCGGGCGAGTTGTCCGAGGTGAAAGAGTCGGGCTGGTAGTACGCCTCGAGGGCCCCCTTGAACTCGTTGCCGCCCGATTTCGTGACGCCGTTGATGACGCCGCCCGTGTAGCCGCCGTACTCGGCGTTTGCGCCGAGGCCGCCGATCTGAATCTCCTCCATCCACTGGATGCTCGGCAGAACCCAGTGCTGGCCTGAGCCCGAATCGGCCACGTTCACGCCGTCCAGCGTGAAGGCGTTCTGGCTCTCACTCGTCCCGCCGTAGGCGAGGATCGCGCTGCCGCTCGTTCCGGTGTCGGCGTTCACGCCCGGGGCCGTCGTGATCACCTGGTAGTAGTTGCGCGGGACGGCCTGCCGGCTGATGTAGTCCTCGCCGAAGCTCGTCGAGACCCTGTTCTCGACAACGCTCACGAGCGGTGCCTCCGCCGTGACGATGGCCTCGGCGGCGACGCTCTCGAGCGCGAGGACGAGGTCGACGGCGATCGCCTGCCCGAGGCGGACCCGCACGTCGTCACGGCGGATCTTCCGGAAGCCCTGCAGCTCGGCCTCGATCGCGTAGGTTCCCGGCGGGAGCGCGGGGAAGCGCCAGCCGCCGCGTGCGTCGGTCGTGGTCGTCATGCGACCGCGAACGAGAGCGCCCGAGACGGCGGTGACGGTGGCGCCGGGAAGGACGCCCCCTTCGGAGTCGCGGACGATTCCCTGGACGCTGCCAGTGACGGTGCCCTGGGCGCTCGCGATGCCCGAGAGGCCCAACAGCAGGATCAGAACGGCTCCTGTGACGACGGAGATCGGACGTGGCATGACTCCTCCTCTTGCCCGGCCTCGGGCTTGTTTCGAGCCCCGCGGGACGAGTGTTCGCTTGCGATCGTTCGAGCCCCGACGCGGGGAGAGAAACTGGATCCCCGTCGGGCGCATCACGGATGGGCCCTCATGGCGGCGACGAGCGTCCGTCCCGCCTCCTCGACGTGCCGCTTCACGGCGGCGGCGGCGCGATCGGGGTCGTGCGCGACGAGGGCCGCGACGATCTCCGCGTGCTCGGCGGCGTCGGGGTCCTCGCGCTCGGGGAGCGAGGTCGAGGCGATTCCGGGTACGTTGCTCCAGAGCATCGTCGGGAAGGCCGACCAGAGGTGGCCGAGCGTTCGCGTGAGGAACGGTCGGCGGGAGGCCGCGATGATCGTCTCGTGAAAGCGCCGGTTCAGGTCGCGGTACTCGCGGAGGCGGGCCGGGATCTCGCAGGCCAGCATTCGCTCGTGGAGCGAGGCGAGCTCCCGGACCTCGTCGGCCGTGATCGAGCCGGCCGCGTGCCGCGCCGCCATCGGCTCGAGGACGGCGCGGCTCGCGTAGAGGTCCTCGGCGTCCTCGACCGAGAGCGTCACGACGCGGATGCCCCGGTAGGGGACATGCTCGAGCAGCCCCTCGGCGACGAGCTGCTTGAGCGCCTCCCGAACCGGGGTCTGGCTGACGCCCTCTTCGCGGGCGACGCTCTCCTGACGGAGCCAGTCTCCGGGCCTGCGACGCCCCTCGAGGATCTCGGCCCGAAGCCTGTCGGCGACCCACTGGCGAAGCTGCCGGTGTCGTTCGGGTCCTGATCGCGCCTGCATGATGTTCTCTACATTATATATTTTGCATCGAGGTGTCACTCATTTTTATCCTACTGATCAGAAAAGACTTAGTTACTCCGTCGGGGGCGAAGGCTCTTGCGCCGGCCCTTCCCGGGGGGTCGGCCGCGGCGGCCGCACGAAGTCCAGCGGGCGGCGAAGCGCTCGCTGAAGGACGTGCTTCAGGACGCCAGCAAGCTCCCCGGGCGGCATCTCGTAGGCCCGCGCCGCGTTGAAGAGCGACAGCGAGAAAGCCACCGAGAGGTTCAGGACGAACATCACGCCGATCCCCGCGAGGCCGCGCAGGAACGCGCCCTCCGCGAACCAGCCCTGGCCGAGGCTCGAGGCCGCGAGCCCGAGCTGCCCCGTGGAGAGGGTGACGTGGCGGACGTCGAACGGGATGCCGAAGAAGCGGCCGATCGCGGGAGCGAACCCGAGCAGGAAGCCGAGCGCGACGTTCGTCGCCCAGCCCGAAGCGTTGCGCGAGAGGGCGTCGGCGGCGCGCCGCATCCGGTCGGCTCCGACGAGTCGTCCGATCGGGTGGCGGGCGATTCCTTCGGGGAGGCGGTGGTAGGTCGACCAGTTCTCGAACCAGCCGCCGGCCACGCTCCCGAGCCAGAGGAGGACTCCCGTGAGCGCGGCGAAGAAGACCGTACCGCTGTCGAGCGGGCTGAGGACGAGGAACGTCTCGCGCGCCGTCTTCTCGTCGACCCACGGCCGGCCGGCGAGCGCGCTCCAGGCCGCCACGAAGGCGGCCGCGCCCGCGCTCACGACGAGGACGTTCGAGAGCGCGGCGGCGAGCTGCGAGCTCGTGAGCCGGGCGAAGAAGCCCGCGATCCGCTCCTCCCGGTCGTCGCCCGTCGTCTCGCGAAGGATGCTCGCCAGGGCGGCCGCCGTCATCGCGGGCTGCTTCGTCGCGAGGATGAGGCCGAACGCCTGCATCAGGAGGAAGCTGATCGCGTAGTTGAGGCCGTAGAGGAAGCTCTCCGGAAACGCGGCGAGGTGCCACTCGTGGACGAGCATCTTGAACGCCGCCGTGAAGACGGTGACGATTCCGCCGCCGGCGGCCGCGAGCCAGATGTGGCGGTACTCGGGCCGGGTCGCGGCGACGTAGTGCTCCCCGGTCTTCCCGGTCCTGTCGACGATCTTCCGGTCGAGGAGGTGGAGGTTCCACCTCACGAGGTGGAGGACGCTCCGGTCCTCGTGCGCGTTGAGCACGAGGCGGGCGAGGAGCCTGTGGAGGGCGCGCGAACGATCCGGCCCGGGCCCGAGCGTGATCACGTCCGCCATGAGAGCGGTGCGGGTCAGGCACCGGTCGATCACTTCGAGGCCGAAGACGACGTCGACGCTGACGCCGGCCTCCTCGAGCCGCCGCTGGATGGCGCGCACCTCCTTGCGGCAGTCGCCCGAGTCCTTGTTGAAGGACTGAAGGGCCGGGCCGACCTCCCGGCCGCAGAGCCAGGCGTCGAGGAGAGCGTCCCCGGAGCGAAGGAGACGGTGGAAGGGGGACGCCGAGATCGAGCCCGGGGTCGCGCGCGAGCGAAGCTCCCGCGAGAGCCCCTGCGCGTGGATCCGCGCCAGGAGGAGACGGAACCCGTCGGCGAAGGCTCTCGAGAGGGAGGCGGAGGCCTCACGCGAGAGCCCCGTCTCGAGCAGGCGGACGAGGCGATGGAGGTCGGAAAGCGGAAGCTCCCGGAAGGCGACGACGTCGGCCTCGGAGCGGAAGAGCCGGGCCGCGATCTCGGCGAGGTCGTGCGCATCACGGGGAGAGGGGATCAGCCGGGCGGAGACGCGGCTCCCGAGCTCGGCGAAGAACCCCTTGTCGCTCGGAATGCCGACGTCGCCGAAGAGCGCGGTCCCGTCCCCCTCGGCGAAGAGCGCCGAGAGCGACGACAGGAAGCTCGACCGGACCTCGGGGGACGCCTCGAGGGCGTCGAGGATCGTACCGACCCGGGACCTCGGGCCGGCCGCGCCGGGCGCCGGCGGCGGCGACTCCCGCAGGAGCCGGACGAAGGCGTCGGCGCGCTCCTCGGGCGTGCCTGCGGAGAGGACCGTCTCGACGAGGGCGCTCACGACGAGCAGAAGGATAGCGTCTCCCGAGCGCCCGGTCCGGAAGCATAATTTAGCCGTGCCCGCGAACCTGACGCCGCCCTACCACGACGCCGAGGAGCGGTTTAAGGCGGCGGCGACGCACGAGGAGAGGCTCGCGGCGATGCGCGAGATGATCGCGCTCCTCCCGAAGCACAAGGGGACCGAGAAGCTCTACGCCGACCTGAAGAAGAGGCTCGCGAAGCTCGAGAGCGAGGTCGAGCACGCCGCGCACGGCGGGCGGCGGGCGGACCCGGGGCACGTGAAGCGCGAGGGGGCCGGCCAGTGGGTCCTCCTCGGCGAGCCGAACGCGGGGAAGTCCACCCTCCTCGCCGCCCTCACCCATGCCCACCCGGAGATCGGGGAGTACCCCTTCACGACCCGCGTCCCGCTCCCCGGGATGATGCCGTTCGAGGACGTCCAGGTGCAGCTCGTCGACACCCCGGCGGTCGCCGCAGGCCACACCGAGCCCTACCTCGCGAACCTCGCCCACAACGCCGACGGCGTCCTCCTCGTCCTCGACGTGGCCGCGGACGACGGGGAGGATTCGGCGAAGCTCCTCCTCGAGCTCCTCGAGAAGGCGCGCGTCTGGCCGCGCGTGCGGCCGCTCCCCGCTGATGCGCCGCCCTTCCTCGCCGTGAGGCCGGTCATCGCGCTCGGGAACAAGAGTGACCTCGACGACGGGACGTTCGCCGAGATGGCGCGCGAGGCGATCGGGACGGACCTGCCATTCCATCCGGTCTCGGCCCTCTCGGGAGCGGGGCTCGACGATCTACGGCTCCTCCTCTGGCGCGAGCTGCGGCGGATCCGCGTCTACGCGAAGGAGCCCGGGAAGAAGCCCGATCTCGCCGCCCCGTTCGTCCTCCCCGACGGCGCGACGGTCCACGACCTCGCGGAACGCGTCCACAAGGACGTCGCCTCCGCCCTTCGCTTCGCGCGGATCTGGGGGCACGCGAAGTTCGACGGGCAGCAGGTCGACCGGGCCCACGTCCTCGCGGACCGCGACGTCGTCGAGCTCCACTCCTGAGCCGGGGCGATCAGCCCTTCGCCGTCGCCAACGCCTCCCGCGCCTTCTCGAGCTCCGCCTTCTTCGCCTCGTCGACCTCCGGGTAGGCGAGGTCCATCCTCTCGAGCGCGTCGATCACCGCCGAGGCGACGACGAGGCGCGTGTACCACTTCGCGTCGGCCGGAACGACGTACCAGGGCGCCCAGGGGGTCGCCGTCGCGCGGATCGCCTCCTCGTAGGCCTCCTGGTAGGCGTCCCAGTGCTTCCGCTCCTCGACGTCGCCGAGCGCGAACTTCCAGTTCTTGTCGGGCTCCTCGAGCCGGTCGAGGAAGCGTTTCCGCTGCTCCTTCTTCGACACGTTCAGGAAGAACTTGACGACGGCGATCCCGTTCCGCGTCAGGTAGCGCTCCATCGCGGCGATGTCCTCGAGGCGCTCGTCCCAGATCCTCTTCGTCACGAGCTCGGGCGGGAGCTTCTGCCCCGCGAGGATCTGCGGGTGGACCCGCACGACGAGGACCTCCTCGTAGTACGAGCGGTTGAAGATGCCGATCCGCCCTCGCTCCGGGAGGCACTTCGTCGTCCTCCAGAGGAAGTCGTGGTCGAGCTCCTCGGCCGACGGCGCCTTGAACGCGAAGACCTGGCACCCCTGGGGGTTCACGCCCGACATGACGTGCTTGATCGTGCCGTCCTTCCCGGCGGCGTCCATCGCCTGGAAGATGAGGAGGAGGGCCCGCTTGTCCTGGGCGTAGAGCTTGTCCTGGAGCGCGGCGAGGAGATCGACCCCCTTCTCGAGCTTCTCGGCGGCGTGGTCCTTCTCGAGCTTGAGTCCGCCGGTGTCGCCCGGGTCGAAGTCCTTCAGGCGGAACTTCTTCCCGCTTTCGACGCGGTAGGGGCGGGAGAGCTTCGCGTCCTTGCCCACGTCGGCTTCCTTCAGCGCCGGCCCCAGACCTGGACGAGCGCACCGCGCCGCCCGAGCGACTTCGCTTCGTAGACGAAGTCGACGCGGTGGAGGACGCGGTCGCCTCCCTTCAGGTCGATCACGCGGGACTCGCCCCCGGCAGGAATGACGTCGCGAATGGCGAGGTCGTCCGTCGAGCCGTTCCCGTAGATGACCTTGACGTCGACGAAGCGTACGGCGGCGCGTTTCACCCGGACCTGGATCGCCTCGAAGTCGCCGCGGGTGGCGGTGACGACGATCGTATCCCTCTCGACGCGGTCGGTGACGTGCTTCTCGCCGAGGAGGACCCAGCGATCCGCCGCCGCGGGGTAGGCGGTCGCGAGGAGGGCGAGGACGACGAGGGCGAGGGGCAGGCGGCTGCGGTTCATGGGTCCTCCTTCTTCCGGCTCGGGGCCGTGCGGGGTCGATCCGTGCTGCCGGGGGCGTTGGTTGCAGGGAGTCTATCCGGCGGACCGTGCCCCGGGGGAGCGCCGGGCGAGGGAGCGCGCCACCGCGGCGGCGGCCTCGTCCCCGCGCGCCGGGCCGAGCCCCGAGACCGGGGTCACGCGGGCCCCGGCGCGGGCGAGCTCCTCCGCGAAGAGGCGGTGCATCTCCTCGCGGGCTTTGCCACGGTCGCGGATGCCGTCGGCGGTCCAGGGCAGGTCGGGCGCGCAGAGGAGGTAGAGGTCGGCGAGGCGTGCCCGCGCCGCATCCTCGACCCAGCCGGGGCAGGCTCCGTAGTAGTGACGCGCGTAGACGACCGTGGAGAGGAGGTCCGTGTCGAGGACGACGAGCTCCCGCGCGGCCGCCTCGGCGGCGACGGCCACCGCGACCTGCCCGCGCGCGATCGGCGCGACGTCCCCGGCCTCGAGCGGGGCCCCCTTCGCGTCCTGCCAGCCGCGGCAGAACTCGGGGACCCACGGGGCGCCGAATCGCTTTGCGAGCGCGCGCGCGAGCGTCGTCTTTCCCGTGCACTCCGAGCCGGTGACGACGACGCGGAGCGGCCTCACGCGGGCTCCGCGGCCGGGGCGGCGTCCGCGGCCGGCGGCGCCTCGAGCGAGCGCCTCCAGTCGCGCAGGCCGATGACGCAGAGCGCGAGGAAGATCGCGTAGAGGAGCGCCGTGAGAGTGAGCCCCTTCGCGAGGTACATCCCGACGTAGCCGACGTCGACGGCGATCCAGAACCACCAGGTCTCGAGCTTCTTCACCGACTGCAGGTACTGGGCCACGAGGCTGAAGGAGGCGAGCGTGGAGTCGACGAACGGGAAGGCGGCGTCCGTGCCGCGGTGAAGGCCCCAGCCGAGCGCGGCCGCGAAGACGGCGCCCGCGAGGACGAGGCCGAAAAGGAGCGGTCGCGAGGCGCGCGAGACCGCGAGCCGGCCGCCTCCCTCGCCGCCGTGGAGCCACTCCCACCAGCCATAGGCGCAGACGGCGAGGAAGACCCCCTGCAGCCCCATGTCGGCGTAGAGCTTCGCCTGCGCGAAGACGACGGCGTAGAGCGAGACGTTGACGATCCCCGTCGGCCAGCACCACGGGCTCTCCTTCGCCGTCAGCCAGACGGCGAGGATCCCCGTGAGGAAGCCGGCGACCTCGAGCGCGTTCAGGTCAGAACCCCAGGTCGAGGACGGCCGTCACGCTGCGCGTCGCCATGGGGAAATAGTACGGGATCGCCCCGAGCGCCTCCCGGCCCGCTCCGTCGCGCGTCGCGTAGAGCCAGCTGTAGCCGTTCGCCCAGATCTTCTCCTCGTCGAAGAGGTTCTCGACGACGACCTTCACCTTCGGGCTTCCCGTCTTCACGAAGCGCGAGAGGTCGTACGAGGCCGAGAGGTCGACCTTCCACCACGACGGCGTCGCGATCCCTTCGGCGTTCGTGTTGTCGAGCCACGCCTTCGCCACGTACCGCCCGGTCGCCCCGAGCGTCAGGCCGGGGAGGGGCGAGCCCTCCACGATCAGGTTCCCGACGAACGGCGGCGAGAGGACCGGCTCGACGTCCGAGAACGTCCGGCTCGTCGTCCCGGCCCACTCGCCCGCGTCGTCGTAGACCTCGTAGAACTGCGTCCAGGAGCGGATCCGGTTCCAGCTCCAGCTCCCGGTGAAGCGGAACGCGAGCTCCTCGCGCGGGCGGAAGGCCAGGTCCCACTCGAGGCCGCGCCGGAAGCTCCGTTCGGCGTTCCGTCGGATCGAGAGCCCCACCTCCGACTGCTCGCCCGTCAGGGCGATCTCGTCGCGGAACTCCATGTCGTAGAGGTTCAGCTGGGCGGCGAAGGGGCCGCCCTTCCAGGCGGCCCCGACCTCGAACGCCACGACCTTCTCCGGCTTCACCGCGTCGAGGTCGTGCGGGACGGAGATGTTCTCTTCGCCGAGGAGGAGGTCGCCCCGGCCCGGCTCGCGGCTCGTCATCCCGACGGAGGCGTAGAGGGAAAGGTCCTTCCCGAGATCGCGGCGGACGCCGAGCTTCGGGTTGAAGAAGGTCCAGGAGACCGGGGCGACGGCGACGGTGCCGTCGTAGCGGAAGCGGGCCCAGCGGAGCTGCGCGTCGGCGTAGAGGTGCCAGTCGCCGGCGTCGCGCGAGAGCTTCACGAACGTCGAGGCCTCGTCCTTGAAGCCGCGGTTCTCGTAAGAGCGCGCGCCGTCGACGACGTCGCGTGTCCGCCGGCTCCCGAAGTCGCTCCCGTGGACGCCCCACGTCACCCCGAGCGGCCCGAGCGTCGTCTTCAGCGTCACGGCCGCGCCGAGGTTCGTCCAGTCGAGGCCGTACTCGCGGAGCGCCGTCCGCGACGAGTTCCAGAGGCGGTACCAGCCGCCGGCGTCGTTCACGTAGAGCTGCCCGGCGAGGCTCGTCGTCTCGGAGAGGAAACGCGTGTACTGCGCTTCCACGAACTGCTGGCCGAAGCGGTCCCGGTCGTCGGGGGTGAGCGGGTTGTAGCGCGGGTCCTCCTCGAGGAGCTCCGGCTCGACGGCGTAGTAGGCCGACTGCGACCGCTCCCGCCCGAGGAAGCCGAAGAGCTTGAAGTACCCCTTCTCGCTCTCGTGCGAGAGGCCGCCGAAGAGGCTCCGCTGCCGGATCTCGGAGTTCTCGCGGTAGCCGTCCGTCGCCTGGTAGGAGCCGCGGACGTAGGCCTTGAAGCCCGAGTCTCCGAGGCGTCCCGTCTGGACGCCGACCGTCGCCCGCTCCGTCCCGAACGAGCCGAGGGCGAACCGCGCCGTCGTCGTCGTCTCCTCGGCGAGGTCGAGGCTCGCGAAGTTGACCGAGCCGACGAAGCTCGCGACCCCCGCGGCCGACGTCCCGACGCCGCGCTGCACCTGGAGGCTCTCGACGGAGCTCCCGAGGTCGCCGAAGTCGACGAAGTAGAGGGTGCCGTCCTCCGGCTCGTTGAGAGGGACGCCGTCGAGCGTGAAGTTGATCCGGGTCGGGCCGACGCCGCGCATCGAGACGTAGGCGTAGCCGTTCCCGACCCCCGTGTCGGAGTAGTAGGTCATCGCAGGGAGGTCGGCGAGGAGCGCGGGCATCTCCTGCCCGAGGTTCTTCCTCTCGATCTCCGCGCGCGGGACGTCGGTCTTCGTGACCGGCGTGTCGACGTCGGCGCGGACGGCCTGGACGACGACTTCCTCGACGCGGCGGGGCATCGGCGGGACCTTCTCGGCGGCCGGGTCGCCTTCGGATGAAACCGTCTCCGAGGCGGGCGTGGTCGCCGGCGTTTCGGGAGCGGCCACGGGCGCGGCCGAATCGGCCGGGGCCATCGCGCCCGGCGTGGCGGGCCGATCGGGCTCCGTCGCCGGCGCGAGTCCGGCCAGCGCGAGGAGCGGGGCGAGCGCGAGCGCGCCCGCGAGGCTTCGGGTCTTCGTCTTCGGGGCTCGGGTCATGGAAGCGCCTCCTTCCCCGCACGCGGGGATCGAAGCGGATCCGTCGGGGTCTCTCGAGGTTTGCGGAAGCACCCGCTTCCGTTTGCCGTTCCCTTCGCCGGTATGACCCGGATCAGGTTCGAGGGTCTGCTCTCAGGCCGGTTTCCCGGCCACCCCTAGGCATCCGTCGCGCGGGAATATGGGACGGAGCGGGCTCCGTGTCAACGGGTGCGGGAAGGTACGGGTGTCGGGGCAACGAGAGGCGGTTGGTCGACGCGGTCCGCGCCAGGGAGGTGCACGAGAAACGTCGTGCCACGCCCCTCGCGGCTCTCGAGCGAGATCGCTCCGCCGTGCGCTTCGACGATTCCCCGGCAGATCGCGAGGCCCAGGCCGTAGCCGCCGGTCTTCTTCGAGCGGGAGCGGTCGACGCGGGTGAAGGGCTCGAAGAGGGCGGCGCGGTCGGCGTCGGGGATCCCGGGACCGTCGTCGCACACGCGGAACGCGATGCCGCCGTCCTCGCGCGTCGCCGAGAGGACGACGGGCGCGCTGTCGGGAAGCGCGTACTTGGCCGCGTTCTCGAGGAGGTTTCGGAGGACCGTGCGGATCCTCTCCGGGTCGATCCGGGCCGGGAGCTCGCCCGCGGGGAGCTCGACGAGGACGCCCGGAGGGGTCTCTTCGAACGGTGCCGCCGCCGCTCTCAGGAGGGGGCCGACGTCGTGAGCGCCCACGTTCAGCCCGCGGCCGTCGCGGAGCCGCTCGAGCTCGAGGAGCTGCGAGATGAGCGCCTCCATCTCGGCGACGTCGGCCTTCATCCCGCGTGTCTTGCCGTCCTCGGAGAGGAGCGCGAGCGCGACCTTCATCCGGGCAAGCGGTGAGCGGAGCTCGTGGCTCACGTCGCGAAGGAGCCGGTCGCGCGCGGACACCATCTCGCGGACGCGGGTCACCATGGCGTTGAACGCCGCCGAGAGCGTCCCGAACTCGTCTCGGCTCTTCGCGGGGAGGGCGACGGCCAGCTCCCCCTCGGCGAGCCTCTCGACGCCGGCGTGGAGGAGGCGGAGCGGCCGGAGAGAGCGGCGGATCAGCTCGTGCGCGACGACGACGACGAGGAGGACGAGGAGGAGCGCGAGGACGAGGAAACGGTCGTGCGCGGCCCTCAGGCGCCTCTCGTGCGCCCAGGAGAAGAGGTAGCGGCCGCCCCCGGGCGCCTCGGCGATCGTCGTGTCGGCGCCGCGGAGCGGACCGCGGGCCGAGGCCCTCTCGCGCTCGGCCTCGGCGATCGTCGGGAGCGCGGGGTCGGTCGTGAAGGAGCCGGTGGGGCCTTCGAAGCGAATCGCGACGTCGAGCCGCGCGGCGATCTCGCGGGCGCGGGCTTCGTCCGGGGCTGCCGTCGCGAGGAGGCGGGCATGGTCGTCCGCGATCCGGCGGACGGTCGCGATGTTCCCGCCGACGGCTCCGAAGAAGAGCATCGCGACGATCACGACGATCGCGAGCGTCGAGGCGGCCATGACGGCGACGAGTCGGACGAAGACGGAGCGGTGGAGCCGGACGCGTTCAGCCATCGCGGACCCCCACGAAGCAGTAGCCGGCGCCGCGGACGGTACGGACGAAGCGCGGGTGACGGGCGTCGTCGCCGAGCTTCTGGCGGAGCCGGCTGACGAGGACGTCGATCGACCGGTCGTAGGCCTCGAAGCCGGCGCCGCGCGTCTCGTCGAGGAGGCGCTCCCGCGAGAGGACGCGACCCGGGTGGCGGAGGAAGAGCGCGAGGAGGCGGAGCTCCGCGGTCGAGAGCGGAAGCTCCTCGTCCCCGAGGCGGGCGGTGTGCGTCGCGAGGTCGACGACGACCGTGCCGGACCTGAGGAGCTCCTCCTCTGCCCCCTTCGAGCGGCGGCGGTGGACGGCCTGGATGCGGGCCACGAGCTCGCGCGGCTCGAACGGCTTCGGTACGTAGTCGTCGGCGCCCAGCTCGAGGCCGACGACGCGGTCGGCGAGGTCGCCCCGCGCGGTGAGCATGACGATCGGCACGTCGCTCGTCTCGCGCACCTTCCGGCAGACGGCGAAGCCGTCCATCCCGGGGAGCATCACGTCGAGGACGAGGACGTCGGGTGGGGCGGCCCTGAGGAGCCGGAAGGCCTCCTGCGGGTGCGCCGCCGCCGTGGCCGCCATGTCGAACCGCGCGAGGTACTCGACGAGGAGGGCCGTGAGCGCCTCGTCGTCGTCCACGAGGAGGACGCGGAGCGTCATCGTGACGCCAGCGCCTCGATCGGCGGGACTCGCGAGGCGAGCGCGGCGGGGACCGCGCCGGAGGCGAGCCCGAGGAGGAGGGAGGTCGCGAGGGCGACCGTGTACGCGCCGGCGGGGACGACGACTTTCCAGCCTGTGGCCGACGCCACCGCAAAGGCCCCGGCGGCCCCGAGGAGGGCGCCGCCGGCGCCGCCGGCGAGGGCGAGGAGCGCCGCCTCGCCGAGGAACTGGACGAGGACGTCGGCGGGGGTGGCGCCCACGGCGAGACGCACCCCGATCTCGGCGGTCCGTTCCCGGACCGAGAGGAGCATCAGCGCGAGGATCCCGGCGCCGCCCACGGCGAGCGCGACGCCCGCGAGGCCCGACGTCAGGAGAGTGAGCGACCGGACTGCCGTCCTCTGCATCGCCGCCATTTTCTCCTGCCCCTGGATCGTGAAGTCGTCCGGTGCGCCGCGGACGTCGAGACGGTGGCGGCGACGCAGGAGGTCCCGTATCAGGGCCTCGGCCGCGGCCGGAGAGGCGTCCTCGCGCAGCGTGACGGCGATCGACGAGAGCCAGGTGACGTTCAGGAGGCGACGGAGCGCCGTCCGGAGAGGGACGGCGACGAGGTTGTCCTCGTCGGAGCCGTTCGCCGACGCCCCGCGCGAGGCGAGGACGCCGATGACCTCGAAGGGGGCGCGGCGGATGCGGACCGTCCGCCCCACCGGGTCTTCGCCCGCGAAGAGGCTCTCGGCGACCCGGGCGCCGAGGACCGCCACGCGCGACGCGATCCGATCGTTCTCCTCGTCGAGATAGCGCCCCCTCGCCACCCGAAACTTCCGCAGCTCCGCGTACGCGGGGCCGGTGCCGAGGACGCTCACCTGAGTCGAGGCCGCGCCGGCCTTCACGAGAGCGCGCGCCTCGGCGACGGGGGAGACAGCGGAGACGGACGCGAGGCGGGCGATCGCCTCGGCGTCCTCCGAGGTCAGCGTCGGCACCGCGCCCCGCACCGTCCTCCGCGCCACCAGGCGCTTCGCCTCCGCGGGCCGGACGACGACGAGGTCCGTCGCCATCGAGCCGAGGCTCCGCGCGACCTCGGCACGGGCGCCGTCTCCGACGCCGCTCGTGACGAGGACGGAGGCGATGCCGACCGCCACGCTCCCGACCGCGAGCAGCGCGCGGAGGCCATGTGCGAGGAGCGCGCGGACCGATGGGCCGAGGTGCCGCCGGAGCCTCATCGCTCCGTCCCCGGGCGCCGGCCACCGGCGTTGCGGATCTCGCGGCGGCTCACGCTATCCCCGAGCGGCGAGCGCCTCGGCCGGCGGAAGGGCCGCCGCGCGCCGCGCGGGGAGGACCCCTGCCGCGAGGCCGACGGCGAGAGAGGCAAGGAGGCCGAGGAGCACCGCCCGGACCGAGAGGACGCTCCCGAGCTGCATGCGGCGCGCCGCCAGCTCGGCGAGCGCCGCGCCGACCGCGACGCCCGCGACCGCCCCCGTGAGGGCCGCCGACGCGCTCTCGAGGAGGAACTGGAGCCGGATGTCCTCGGGCCTCGCGCCGACGGCGCGCCGGATCCCGATCTCGGAAACGCGGGCGGAGACGGAGGAAAGCATGAGCGCGGCCGAGATCGCGCCCCCCGCGAGGAGAGAGACGCCCGCTGCAAGCGGGAGGAAGAGGAAGAGGACGCGCTGCACGTTCCCCACCATCTTCCGGACCTGGACGTCGGTGATGAGCATGAAGTCGTCGGGCCTGCCGGGCGGGAGGCCGTGGCGTTCCCGGAGGACGCGCGCCACCTCGCGCCCGACGGCTTCGGTCCGGGCGGAGGAACGGACGAGGAGCTTGGCGCCCGCGATCGTGTCGACGTTCAGGAGGCGGCGCATGGCGGTCGTGAGTGGGACGACGACCTCGTCGTCGCGGTCCATCCCGTGGACGTCGGTGCCGAACCTCTCGAGGACGCCGACGACGCGGAAGGAGACCGGGCCGACGAGGATCTCGGAGTCGACGGGGTCCTCGCTGCCGAAGAGCTCGCGGGCCACCGTCTCTCCGATCACGACGACCCGGGCCGAGGAGGAGACGGCGGCGGCGTCGAAGAACGCGCCGCCGGAGGCGGTCCGCGACCAGACCCGCGGGCTCCTCTCGGTCTGCCCGACGACGCGGGCCGTGGCGGAGGGGCCGCCTTCGCCCGTCGTCGAGGGTCCCGCGCGCCGGATCGGCGCGGCGGGGAGGATCTGCTGCGCGTCCCACGCCTCGACCTGGGGCACCTCGCGCGCGACGGCCTCGAGGTCTTCGAGCGTGAGGCGGGCCGCGCCCGCCCGCGGGCCGGTCAGGAGGTTGCTTCCCCCGGCGACGACGAGGACCGACCTCTCGCCGAAGATCTGCCGAACGGTCGAGAGGACCTTCCGCTCGACGCCGCCGCCGACCGAGACGACGAGCGTCAGGGCGGCGACGCCGACGAAGCTCCCGACGACCATCGCGGCGCTCCGGAGCTTGAAGCGGCGCAGGGAGGCGAACGCCGCGAGGACGAGCCGGCCGGTCCTCATCACGCCCTCCCGTCCGAGGCGATCCGCCCGTCCTCGATCCGGACCGTGCGGCCGCACGCCTTCGCGACGCCGGCGTCGTGGGTGACGACGACGATCGTCCGCCCGGCGGCGTTCAGCTTCGCGAAGAGCTCCAGGATCTCTCCCGCCGTCCTCGAGTCGAGGTTGCCGGTCGGCTCGTCCGCGAGGACGAGGTCGGGCTCGTTCACGAGGGCGCGCGCGATGGCGACGCGCTGCTGCTGGCCTCCCGAGAGCTCGGACGGCCGGTGGCCGGCGCGGTCCGCAAGGCCGACGATCTCGAGCGCGCGCTCGGCGAGGGAGTCGATCGACCGCCTCTCCGAGTAGAGGAGGGGAAGCTCGACGTTCTCCCGCGCCGTCGAGCGCGGCAGGAGGTGGAACGCCTGGAAGACGAAGCCGATCTTCTCGTTTCGGAGGCGCGCCTGCTCCCTCGGCGAGAGGCCCGTGACGTCGCGCCCGTCGTAGAGGACGCCGCCGGAGGTCGGCAGGTCGAGGAGACCGAGGACGTTGAGGAGCGTCGACTTCCCCGAGCCCGACGCCCCGACGATCGCGAGGAGCTCGCCCCTCTCGATCCGGAGCGAAACGCCGTCGAGGGCGCGGACGGTCGCGCTCCCCTTCGGCGTGTAGGTCTTCCTGAGGTCCCGCAGCTCGATCATCCTTCCTCTCCTTCCGTTCCGCCCGCCTCGCCGACGAGGACCTCGTCCCCTTCGGAGAGACCCTCGCGGATCTCCCAGCTGCTCTCGTCGCCCGCCCCCGTCGTGACCCGGCGCCGCTCGGGGGCGGAGCCCGGCCGCGCGAGGAGGACGAACGTCCGGGAGCCGTCGCGGCGAACGGCCCGGCGCGGCAGCGTCAGGACGCCCGTCCGCGTCTCGACCGCGACGCGGACGGAGGCGGTCATCTCGGGCCGAAGGACCCGTCCCTCGGGGCGCGCGAAGCGGACGACGGCCACGTAGTTGACGACGTTGTCGCGGATCTCCGCCTTCGGGTAGATGGTGTCGATGCGTCCGGGGAGCTCGACGCCCGGGTAGGTGTCGACGGAGAACGTGACCTCCTGCCCGGCGCGGACGCGCCCGACGTCGGTCTCGTCGACGTAGGCCCAGAGCTCGAGGCGCGAGAGGTCGAGGAGCGTGACGAACGTCGGCGCGGCGAAGCTCGCGGCGACCGTCTCCCCCTCCTGCGTCGCGACGTTCGCGACGACGCCGGCGATCGGGGCGCGGATCGTCGCGTAGCCGAGCTGCGCCTCGGTGCTGATGAGGGCGGCCCGTGCCTCCGCCTCTCGCGTCCCGGCGACGGCGAACGCCCTCTCGGCCACCTCGAGGTCGCTCGGCGGGAGGAGCCCTTCGGCCGCGAGCCGGCTCCGGCGGGCGAGGTCCGCCCGCGCGAACGCGAGGTCGGCGGCCGCCGTCGCGAGCGCGGCCCGCCTCTCGTCCCGCCGCGCCTCGAGCTCGCGGGTGTCGAGGCGCGCGAGGACCTGGCCGGCCCCGACCGCGTCGCCGACGCGGACGAAGAGCCGCTCGACGACCCCGGAGGCGCGCGACCCCACCCGTACCTCGGCACCCACCATCGGCTTCAGGATCCCGGTCGCCTTGACGCTCGTCCCGATCGTCCCGCGCGCGACCCGCACCCTCTCGAGGCCGTCCCCAGTCCGGGCGGCCGGGGCGCGGAAGACGAACGCGGCGATCGTCCCCGAAAGGAGGAGCGCCCCGAGGACGGAGGCCCGTTTCATTCTCCTGCTCATCGGGGAGGAATCTGGGGCCCGCCCCTTTCGGGGGGATGTCGCGAATGTAACGGGATGTAGCGGGCCGGTCCGCGGCGAATCGGTCGATCAGCCCTCGATCGGCTCCGCGGGCTCGCCGCCCGTGCGCGGCCGGGCGAAGCGCCGGTAGAGGACCGGCAGGACCAGCATGTTCAGGGCGGTCGAAGAGAGGAGCCCGCCGAGGATGACCACCCCCATCGGCGCCTGGATCTCGTTGCCGGGGTGATCCCCGGCGACGACCAGCGGGATGAGGGCGAGGCCGGCGCAGAGGGCGGTCATCAGGATCGGCGAGAGCCGCTCGAGCGACCCGCGCTCGATCGCCTCGTCGAAGGAGACCTTCTCCCGGTGCATGAGATGCTCGTAGTGGGAGACCATCATGATGCCGTTGCGCGTCGCGATGCCGAAGAGCGTGATGAAGCCGACGAGCGAGGCGACGCTCAGGATGCCGCCGCCGAGCTTGACGGCGACGACGCCGCCGATGAGGGCGAGCGGCAGGTTCACCATGACGAGGAGCGCCGTCCGGGCGGAGCGAAAGGCGAGGAAGAGGAGGAGGAAGATCCCGGCGACGACGAAGAGGGAGAGGAGCCCGATCGTCCGCGTCGCCTCCCCCTCGCTCTCGAACTGGCCGCCGTAGACGACGTAGTAGCCCGAGGGGAGCTTCACGTCGCGCGCCACGGCGGCGCGGATGTCGGCGACGACGCTCCCGAGGTCGCGGCCGCCGATGTTCGCCATGACGACGATGCGCCGCTGGGCGTTCTCGCGCATCACGACGTTCGGCCCCGCGTCCTGGCGGATCGTGGCGAGCGCCCCGAGCGGGACCTTCGCGCCCGACGGCGTGTCGACGAGGGTCGCCCGGACGGCCTCGACGCTCTCGCGGTGCGAATCCTCGTACCGGATCACGACGTCGAACGTCCGCTGGCTCTCGAGGACCTGCGTCACCTTCCGGCCCGCGTAGGCCGCCTCGATCGTCTCGGCGAGCGGACCGGCCCGAAGGCCGTAGCGGGCGATCCGGTCCCGGTCGAAGGCGATGGTGAGCTGCGGGATGTCGACCTGCTGCTCGACGGAGAGGTCGGCGATCCCCTCCACCTTCTCCATCGCCCGGCGGATCTCCTCCGCGGTCGAGCGGAGCTGGGAGATGTCGTCGCCGAAGAGCTTGACGGCGATGTTCGCGCGAGTCCCGGAGAGCATGTGGTCGATCCGGTGAGAGAGCGGCCCGCCGATCTGGATGACCATCCCCGGGATCGTCGCGAGGTCGGCCCGGAGGGCTTTCAGGAACTCGTCCTTCGACCGTTCCTTCTGCTCGAACCGCGCGTCGATCTCGGCGGAGTTGACGTCCTGCGCGTGCTCGTCGAGCTCGGCCCGGCCGGTCCGTCGCGCCGTCGAGATCACCTCGGGGTGCGAGAGGAGGATCGTCTCGACGCGCCTCCCGAGCCTGTCCGACTCCTCGAGGGAGGTCCCCGGAAGGGTCACGGCGCTCAGCGTGAGAGCTCCCTCGTTGAACTCCGGCAGGAAGGTCCGGCCGAGGAACGGAACGAGGAGGAGCGCGCCGAGGAGGAGGACGACGGACGCGGCCATGACGAGCTTGCCGTGCCGAAGGGCGGCCTTCAGCGAGGGGAGGTAGGCCTCCTTGAGCTTGCGGACGAGGAGGCTGTCGCCGTGCGCGAGCGTCTTCGCGTCGCCGAGGAAGTAGCTGCAGAGCGCGGGCGTGACGGTGAGGGCGACGACGAGGGAGGCGAAGATCGAGACGAGATAGGCGAGGCCGAGAGGGGCGAGGAGCCGCCCCTCGACGCCGGTGAGGAAGAAGAGCGGGACGAAGACGAGCATGACGATGAGCGTCGCGAAGACGATCGAGCCGCGGATCTCCGTCGACGCCGCGTAGATGACCTCCCGGGCCGACTCCCGCTCCTCGGGGGGCCGGGCGCGGTTCTCACGCAGGCGCCGGAACACGTTCTCGACGTCGATGATCGCGTCGTCGACGAGGCTGCCGATCGCGATCGTAAGGCCCCCGAGCGTCATCGTGTTGAACGTCGCCCCCATCGCCTTCAGGGCGAGGACGGCGACGATCAGCGAGACGGGGAGCGCCACGAGGGAGATGAGCGTCGTCCGGGAATTGAAGAGGAAGAAGAAGAGGATGATCGCGACGAGGATCGCCCCGTCGCGAAGCGCGACCGAGACGTTCCTTACGGCGGAGCGGATGAAGTCGGCCTGACGGAAGAGCTTGCGCTCGATCGTCATACCCCTCGGCAGCGTTGGCTGAATCTCGTCGAGGGCGCGATCGACCTCGGCCGTCAGCGTGAGCGTGTTCGCACCGGGCTGCTTGAGGACGCCGAGGATGACCGCGGGCTTGCCGTTCGCCGAGCCCTCGCCCCGCTTCAGCGCCGGGCCGATCTCGACCTTCGCGACGTGGCCGACGAGGACGGGGACGCCGTTCCGCTGGGTCACGACGGTCCTTGCGACGTCCTCGTTCGTGGCGATCCGGCCGAGACCGCGAATGAGCCACTCCTGGGGCCCGCGAACGAGGAACCCGCCGCTCGTGTTCTGGTTCGACTCCTCGAGGGCGCGGGCGACCTCCTCGAACGTGACGCCATGGGCGCGGAGCTTCCCCGGCTCGACGAGGACCTGGAACTGCTTGACGCCCCCGCCGATCGGGATGACCTGCGCGACGCCGGGAAGCGCGAGGAGTCGCTTGCGGACGACCCAGTCGCCCGCCTCGCGCAGCTCGGGCCCCGAATGGACGCCGCTCTCGAGGCCGAGGAAGAGGATCTCGCCCATGATCGAGGAGATCGGGGCGAGGGCCGGGGGCCCGACGCCGGGAGGGATCTGGGTCGCGACGAGCTGGAGCCTCTCGTTGACGACCTGACGCGCGACGTAGATGTCGCGCCCCCAGTCGAACTCGACCCAGACGACCGAGATGCCGATGCCCGAGGCCGACCGCACGCGGCGGACGCCGGTCGCCCCGTTGATCGCCGACTCGATCGGGAACGTGACGAGCGTCTCGACCTCCTGCGGCGCGAGTCCGTGGGCCTCCGTCAGGACGGTGACCGTCGGCGCGGTCAGGTCGGGGAAGACGTCGACGGGCATACGGAGCGCGGTGAACGCTCCGTAGAGGGAGACGGCGATCGCCGCGACGACGACAAAGAGGCGGTTGAGGAGCGACCAGCGAATGAGGCGGTCCATCATGGCGGGCCGCCTCGTCAGTGGACGTGGCCGGACGTCGGGATCGAGCCCGAGGCCGCGGCGAGCTTGATCTCGTACGCGCCTTTCGTCACGACGCGCTCGCCCGGGGCGAGGCCCGCGAGGACCTGGACCCAGCCTTTTCCCGGCGCGCCGAGCGAGAGGACGCGCCTCTCGAAGGCCTCCCCCGAGACGTGGACGAACGCCACCGGCTTGCCGCCGTCGTCGAGGACGGCCGAATCCGGGATCGTGAGAGCGCGGACGGACGGGCCTGTCGCGAGCCGGACCCGCGCGGCCTGCCCGACCCGGAGGCGTCCGTCCGCGTTCGAGACCGCGAAGAGGACGGGGACCGTCCGCGTCGCCGGATCGACGACCCGCCCGAACGAGAGGAGGCGGCCGGCCTCGTGGAGCGCGGCATCTCCCTCGACGGTGAACCAGGCGGACTTCGCCCCCTCGAGGCGCGAGAGGTCGGCCTCGTTCGCGCGGGCCTCCAGCCAGACGCGCCCCGCGTCGACGACACGGAAGAGGGCCTGCCCCTCCTCCACCATCTCGCCCGGGGCCGCCTCCACCGAGACGAGCGTGCCGTCGAGCGGCGAGCGGATCTCGAACCGGCCGGAGAGGCCCGTGCTCGAGCCCGAGCCGGCGGAGGCGTCGTACTGTGCGACCCGCGCCGCGGCCGCCGAGGCTCGGGCGCGAGCGACGGCCGCGCGCGCCTGCGCGTCTTCGTGGGCTCTCTTCGAGATCGCCTCTGCCGCGAGGAGCCGCTCCGCGCGGCCGAGCTGGGAATCGGCCGCGACCCGCTCCGCCTCCGTGGCCCGCATCTCGGCCTCGAGGCTCGGCCGGTCGCTGCCGGCCGGGAGCCGTGGCGAGATCCAGCCGAGGAGCTGGCCCTTGCGGACCCAGGCTCCCGGCACCGGAGCCGTCTCGCCGAACGCGACGCGCCCCGAGGCGGGAGCCGAGAGACGTGCCTCGCGCCCGGCGACCGGGACGAGCGACCCGCTCGCCTCGACGGTTGCCTGCGCGTCGCGCTCGACGGCCGGGGCCGTCGCGAAGTCGGTCTTCCACTGCTGCTCCTTCAGGAACGCGATCCGGGCACCGGCCGCCTCTTCCTCTTCGGCAGCCGCGGCCCGGGCGGCCGCCTCGTCCGCGAAGACCTCGCAGGCGCCGCCGTCCAGGCGGTCGGTCAGGCTCGAAGCGCGGACCTCGACCTCGATGCGGCACTTCCCGGACTTCGCCGGAGTCACGTTCGGCCGGAAGATCCCCGCGCGTGCGGCCTCCTTCGCCTCTCCGGTGACCACCTCGCCCGATTCCATCCGGAGTCGGAGCGTGACGACGCCCTCGGTGAGCGGCTGGAACGTCTCGAGCGCCGTCAGGTGGGCTGCCATGCGCGACTCGCGCCCTGCGACGAGCGGCTCGTACTCGAGGAAGAGCTCCGTCTTCGCGGTCCAGACCGTCAGCGGGACGGCGGGGAGCTCGTCGTGGGCCTCGTGGCTCGTCTTCGCGCAGGCGCCGGTCAGGAGTACGGCCGCGAGGGCGAGGGAAAGGGGCGTTCTGAGGCGGCGGTCGTCGTTCATGGGTCCTCTCGTCACGGTCTCTTCCCGGTGGCGCGCCAGAGCTCGAGCTCGGAGCGGCTCGCCTGCCGGCGCACGTCGAGAGCGCGCAGGCGGGCGTCGCGGGCGGTGCGGTGGGCGTCGGCCAGCTCGAAGGCGCCGATCTCGCCCTCGCTGAAGGCGACCTCGGCGCGCCGGGCGAGCGTTTCGGCACGGGGGGACTGCTCGGTGTCGAGGTTGTGAAGGCGGGAGACCTCGTCGGCGAGGCGCGTCGCGGCGTCCTCGACCTCGCCGCGGATCCGGCGGTCGATCGCGTCGAGCTCGGCCTTCGCCTCCGCGATCCGCGCGCGGGACCTCTCCCTCTCGGCCTGCCCGCGGTCGAAGAGCGGCAGGGTCAGGCCGATCCCGGCCACCCAGCCGGAGGCGGTCTCGCCGGCGGTCTTCACCGACTTCGCTCCGCCCCCGAGCTCGAAGCCGGGGATCCAGGCGCGCACGGCCGCGACGCCCAGCTCCTCCTCCTGGCGGACGCGGCTCGCGGCGGCGCGCCGCTCCCCCCGCGAGGCGAGGGCGTCTGAGACGAGCGTGGCGGACGGGTCGGGAAGAACAGGCGCCTCCAGAGGCGTCGCGGGCCGGAGCGCGCCGGCGGGAATCCCGGCCGCGCGCGCGAGGGCCCTTTCGGCGATCGCGGCTTCCGTCGTCGCCTCCGCGAGGAGGTCGTCGAACGAGGCCCGCTCCGTCTCGATGCGTCCGAGGTCGAAGCCCGAGACATCGCCTTCCGAATGTCGCGACCGGAGGGCCGTGGCCACACGGGCGAGGGCGTCACGCCCTTCTCGCAGGACGCTCTCGCGGGCCCGGGCCCAGGCGGCGTCGCGGTAGGCCGCGAGGGCGCCGAGGACGAGCTCGTTGCGCCGCGCCTCCACGTCTCCCGAGACGGCCTCCGCGCCGGCCGAGAGGGACGCGGCCCGGAGCCCGCGTCGGCCGGAGACGTCGAGAGGGAGGGTCAGCTCGAGGTAGGTGTCGTCCGCGGATGCGCCGGCCTCCGACACCGACTCGCGCCGGACCGAGAGGGCGGGGTTCGTCCACAGGCGCGCCGCGCGAGGCTCCGCCCGGGAGACCGCGGCGCGGGCGTCGAGCGCGGCGAGGCGCGGGTCGCTCGCGAGCACGCGCTCCACGAGCTCCGCCTGCGTGATGGAGAGAGGCTCCTCCGCCCGCGCGGCGGGCTGAAGGAGGAAGAGGAGCGCGGCCGAAGCGCGCAGCGGGAATCGGGACGTCACGGGGTCCTCCTCTCGGAAACGGGGAACGAGAGCGGACGGGCAGCCTCTCGGCCGCGGCCGTGGGTCTCAGATCCGGAAGGTGGCCAGCAAGGCTTGCCGGGACGGGCCGCCCGGGTCGGGCTCGGCCCTCCGTGCCACCGTCGCACGGGGCGGCGCAGCGGGCGCCAGCGCGAGGCTTTCCGCCGTGGACGGCGGAGCGGCGATCGCCGAACGCGCCCCGCACCGGACGAGGTCCGGCGACCCGACGAACGCGTGCTGGTGCCCCGCCTCGCCGTCCGCATGGAGGTGTCCGTGGAAGAGCGCCTCCGCGGCGCTCGGAGCACCCGGATCGTTCGCGTGGTCGATCTCGTGCAGGATGAGCGCGGCCGAGAACGCCGCCGGCAGGAGCCATCCCGCGGCGAGAAGGAGCAGTGCTCGGCACCGGCGCCCGGTCATGGGGGCGGAGGGTAGCACGGCCCCTTCGCCCGGCTCGAAGCGCCGCGTACCACGCGGTGTCGAGCGTCCGCGCCGAACGGTCCGGACGTCGGTCTCCCGGCTCTCGATCACGTCGACGTCACGCATCCCGGGTCCTCCGGGGGCCTTCGCTTACTGCGATCCGGACGGTTCCCCTGCGGTCGCGCGCCGCGCATGCTCCTTCGCGTCGGCCACGGCCTGCGCACCCACGATCCGCTCGAGGATCGCGTCGAAGAACGGGTTGACGACCCGGTTCAGGAGCCGGAAGAGGGCAGAGCGATCCTTCAGGACGGCCTTGGTGAAGCGGAGACAGCCGCGGCAGGCTTCGGTTCTCACGGCGTACGTCGTCGGGTCGATCCCGTGGAGCCGGGAGAGCGCGAGCATTCCGACGCGGAACGGCTCACGGACGAGACGGAACCATGGGGCTCGTTGGTACGCGAGGTCGACGAGCCGGATCGTGCAGGTCCCGCAGGGGGGCGCGGGCCGGACGTCGAACCCCGCGGGAAGCGAAGGAAGAGGGGGCCTTTCGACCCCCCGCCCCATCGTCCCGCCGGGTGGATTCGTTCTTCCGGATTGCGCGTCGACCCGAAGGAGGAGTCCGGCGGGATCGATCTTTACAGGCTTCGCCTCGTCATGAAGAAGGAACCCGGCGGGCCTCGCCACGTGCCGGGGTCCGGGGGCTCCCCTCAATCCTCGAAGAGCCTCGGCTCGTGGTTCGAGCCGTGGACGGCGCGATGGCACGAGATGCAGTTCCGGTAGCGGGCCGATGCCGGGTTGTGGGATGAGGGCAGGCCCGAATGGCACTCGAGGCAGAGCGGGGCGACCGCCCGTCGTGCCAGGAGCCGCGGGTTCGTGGAGCCGTGGGGCTGGTGGCAGGAGACGCAGCCGCCGGTCTCTCGCGGCGGGTGGGCGAAGACCCAGGGGCCGGCCTTCTCGGAGTGACAGTCGAGGCAGGGGCCGCCGTTGCCGAGCAGGGCGAGGCGCCCGATGCGGGACTTTCCGTGAGCCGAGTGGCAGCTCGTGCAGTCGAAGGGGCGCGAGCCGTCGCGGTGGGAGTACGCGAGCTTCGAGGCGTTCCGCTGGGTCGCGTGGCACCCGCCGCAGAGCTCGTGGGAGGACGCTCGAAGGAGCGGCGCGGCCGCCGGCGCCGTGTGGCCCGAGGCATGGCACGAGAGGCAGCCGACCTGGCCCCGGGCGTGGGCGGGATCCGTCAGGGGGGTGGTTCCCGAGCCCGCGTGGCAGGAAAGGCAGGCGCCGGGGGCGGGAGCTCGGGAGACGTTCTCCGCCTTCGGGTCCTCGGCGTGGGCCTTTCCGTCGCCGTGGCAGCGGACGCACGAGGAGGACAAGACCTTCGGGCTCCGTCTCGCCATCGCGGCGCCGTGCGGGCCGCGCGCGAACGCGGAGGCGACGTCCTCGTGGCAGGCGGCGCAGGTGGCCGCGTCGACGGGCTCACCCAGCGCGGCGGGAGAGATGAGGAAGGCGAAGGCAAGAAGGGTGGACTTCACTTGGGGAGCTCCCAACGGAGGACGAGGCCGTAGCGCGCGGCACGGTAGTCGTCACGGTCGGCGCGATCCTCGTCGTACTTCCAGTACTGGACGAAGGCAGAGGCCTCGACGGACGCGGGTAGCTTCACGGACAGTCGCGCCTGCGCCGTCCACGCGCGCGCCGGCCAGGTCTCGCCGCGGTCCTCGACGCGCGTGCCGTCGAGGCTCAGCGTCACGGGGCCGAATCCCGTGCGGGCCGATGCGGTGAGCGTGAGAAGGGAAAGGTCGTAGACAGACGTCCCCCGCGTCGTGGCGCCGCCGAACCCGGGAAAGACGATTCCGGTCTCGCTCGTCAGGTCGACGGCTTCGACGTCGAAAGAAGCGCCATGAGCCCCCTTCGGGGCGTCCCAGGCCAGAGAGAGGCCGCCGGACGTGTTCTTGCGGTCGAGGTGGGCCACGGATGGGGGGGTGTCCGCCTTCTCGTATCGCCCGTGTAGAGCGGCCGAGAAGCCGCCGCCGAGCTCACCGCGGAGGCGGCCGCGGATGCGGTCGACGGCTTCGGGGTCAGTGCGGAAGACGTAGTCGGTGAAGGAGCCGTGCTCGTAATCGACGTTGAGACGGAGCCGGGCGGGAAGGACGATGCTGAGGCCCGCGGCGAGGCCTTCGGTGTCCCTCGTGACGTCGGCGAGGGCATCGGCGCTCGTCGCCCTCCACGACACTTCGCGCGAGGCGAGGAACCCCCCGACCCAGGCACCGAAACGAGGCGTCTCGAAGGCGAGCTCGGCCCGCCCCATGAGGTCGCGGGTGTCGAACAGGGCGGATTCGTCCACGACGCTCGGGAGCTCGAGCGTGCTTCCGGCGTTCGAGATGCGGAGGAGCCGTTCGCCGAGGAGCGTGGAGTCGGTCGTGCGGTCGCGGGCGTCACCGGTGATCCGGAGGACGAAGCCGCCCCCGAGGCCGATGCCGAGGCGCAGGTTGCCGGCGAGGGTGTCGAGGCTGGCCGAGCCGATCGTCCTGTCGACGTCCTCGACCGTTCCGATCGAGCCGCCGCCCACGCTCCAGCCTGCCGACCGGTCCCCCGTGACGTCGAGCTCCGAGCCGCTCCAGAGGACGTTCGCGACGGCCTCGAAGCGCTCGATCCGATAGGAGGCCGCGGCGCGAGCGCCGGGAATCGTCTGCTCGTCCTCGCGGCTCGAAGCGACGTCGGTGAGGACGTCCGGGTCGACGCCGGAGCCGTCGGGGAACCAGCGGTTCTTCCGTTCGAAGACGCCGTAGGAGGGCTCGACCGAGAGGTGGAACGGCCCATCGGCCTTCGTCTCGAAGCGTATCGCGGCCTCGGTCAAGGACTCGTCGAGCTCGACACGGAGAGGGTTGGGCTCGTTGAGGCCGAAGAACGTCTGGTGGACGGTACCGCGCCGATCGTTACGTCGAAGTCGGAGGGAGAGCTTCCCCCATGAGGGGCCGTCCCAGCTCAGCGAGCCGCGCCAGCGCTCGATCCGCCAGAGGTCCGATCGGGAACCGACGTCGGCCTCCGCGAGACCGAGGAACGACCAGCGCTTGTCATACTCGAGGTCGAGCTTCCAGCGGTCGTTCGGCAGCCAGGAAAGGCGCGCCGCCTGGGCCGGCTCGGCCCCGCCGAAGCCCCAGGCCGAGACGTTCAGCTTCTCGCGGCCGTCCGCCCCGAGCGCCGAGAGCGAGAGTCCTTCGAGGAAGAAGCCCTCGCCCAGGAAGAACTGGCTCTTGAACGCCTCCGCCGACCCGGAGGTCGAGGTGCCGGCGATTCCCACGGAAACCGATCCTTTGACGGTCGGGCCCGCGGCGACGAGGGCCAGCTGCGGCGCGCCGGTGAGAAGGAGCGCGGCGAGAAGGGGAGCCGCGCGAGGGCCAGTGCTCATCGTCTCTCCCCGAAAGCGCGCGGCCGGGCCGCCCGCTAACTCGAAAACCGATATCGAAATGAATCGTAGTTCCGCGATCCGCTGCTCGGAATGATGCGCGCGCATCAATCTCGACGCTGTGAGGAGCCCGGGGGTCCCGGGTCGCGACCGGGAGCGCGAGCCGGCGAGCGCCGGACGGCCGGCCCGGTCAGGCGCGCGGGCGACCTGTCGCCCGCGCCCGCGTCGGCGCCGTCTGGACGGGCGCGCGTCCCTTCGGAGCGCTCCGCTTCCTCTCGGCCCGTTCGGAGACCTCGCGGTGCAGCTCTTCGACGAATCCGCGCAGCCGGTCGAGGACCGCGTGGCCCTCCGCCGTGATGGTGTAGGAGCGGCGGCTCCGGATGTGATCTTCACGCGCTCGTTCCGACAGGAGCCATCCGTTCCGCTCCATCCGGTCGAGGACCGGATAGAGCGTGCCAGGGTTCAGCCGGTAGCCGTGCTCGGCGAGCTCCTGGACCAGCCAGAGCCCGTAGACGGGCCCCTTCGACGCGTGATGGAGGATGTGGACCTTCCAAAAGGCCAGCAGGACTTCGCGGTCCAGCGGGTCGGGGTCCAGCCTGCTCATCACAGGAGTCTAGCAGCGGGCCGGGAGCGCGACCCGTCCTGGAGCCGACCCCGGTCGAGGTCGCTGGCGGAGGGAGCTCTCAGACGAGGCCGACCCCCATGGCGACACCGAGGACGACGAGGGCGACCGCTACGACGAGTCTCACGCCCCGGAGCGTGACCCTGGGGAGCAGCCGGTTCGCGGACCAGACACCGAGGAAGGCGGCTCCGGTCGCGACCGCGACCTTGAGACCATGTCCTGCGAGCCCGCCCGAGGCGAGGCGTGGCGCGTAGACGCCGAGGCGCGCCACGTCGACGGCACAGGCGATGACGACGCCCGTGCCGAGAAACGCCTCCTTCGTGAGGCCGCAGTGCGACAGGAAGGCCGTCCTCAGCGACCCCTGGTGGCCCGAGAGTCCTCCGAAGAATCCGGCCAGAGCGCCTCCCACCGGGAGCCAGCGGGGGGGGACCGCCCAGGCGGTGAAGCGGGGAGAGAGCTCGAGGAGCGCGAAGGCGACCATCAGGACCGCGACCGCCAGCTTGATGGGCTCGACGTGCAGGAGCCTGTCGCCGAGGGTCCAGGAGAAGAGCGGAGGGGCCTTGGCGAGCGAGAGGAGGGCCCACGCACCCACCAGAGCGGCGAGGACGGCGGGCACCCCGAAACGAAGCGCGACCGACCTGTCGGCGTGGCGGCCGAGGAATCCGACCTTCAGGAGGCTGTTGGCGAGATGGACGATCGCGGTCAGCGCGACCGCCGTGTCCACGGGCAGGTACAGGACGAAGACGGGCAGGAGGATCGTCCCGAGGCCGAAGCCGGAAAAGAGCGTGAGCCCCGACGCGAAGAACGAAGCGAGAGCGAAGAGCACGAGGTGCATCAGGATCGTGGCCGCGGCCTTCCTGAGGATACCGGAGGCGCACGGGAGCCCGTCCCTCCGCGAAATTGGTGCGTTCGCATCATGCAGCTCCGTATCTCGCAGTTCATTATGAAAAACGATATGGAGCGCCATTCTCTCTTTACGTGCGCCCGGGAACGCCTGGCATCCGCCTGAGTGAGGCGAGGCGGGAACCGCGCGTTCCGTCGACGAGGGAGCGGCTGCTCACGGAAGGAGAGGAGAGACTGATGCGATTCCCGAGAGTAGTCCTCGCCGGGGCCGTCGTGGCGCTCGGCGTCTCTGCGCTCCCGGCATCGGCGGGGAAACGCGAGGTGGTCCCGGCCTCGGAGCAGGCTAGGGTCGTCGCCCTCGTGAAGAGCCGTATGGCCCCGCAGGCCGCGGAGACGGCGATGTACGTCGGCCCGGAGACCTGCATCGCCTGCCACAGGGATTACGCCTCCTGGAGGACGAGCGCCCACGCGACGATGCACGCGACGGTCCCGGACGACCTCGGCTCGATGCTGCCCGACAAGGGGATCATCTTCGACGGGAACAAGAACGGCGAGGACGACTTCAAGGAGGGGCTCGACTTCAACAAGATCGCGTCCCCCTTCGACGTCTACAAGCCGAACGCGCCCGTCCTGAGCTTCGTCGCGGGGGCTCCGTACCCTTACCGGGTCACCATCGGCTCCCTCACTCTCACCGTCGGGATCAAGCAGGGGGGGTACTACCAGCAGCGCCTCATGGTGCGGATTCCCGTCACCGACGGACCCGGCGGGATGACGCAGTCGATCTACATGCTGCCGTTCGCCTACTCGCCCCGCTACCGCGAGTACGCCCTCTACAACGCGGACAAGTGGTGGGCCGCCGACGGGAAGCCGAAGATCGTCCCCGGAATGACGGCAGCGGCGGTCGCGGCCATCGGCCGGAACTGGACGAAGAGCTGCGTCGGCTGCCACGTCACGGGCTACAAGGTCGGCAAGACGGCGACCGGAGAATGGTGGGTCAAGGCGCCGACGGTCGTCCTGTACTCCGGAACCGACCGCCATTACGCCGACCTCAACCAGGACGGCACGAAGCAGTTCATGGGGGTCTCGTGCGAGTCGTGCCACGGGCCGGGCTCCCTCCACATCCTCGCCGGCGGCGACAAGACGAAGATCCTCAACCCCGCCTCCCTGACGAAGCAGCAGCAGACCTGGCTCTGCGCCCAGTGCCACACCCGCGGGCTCTCCGTTCCGGGCGGCCTCCACGACTATCCCTACGACGAGACGGCCGACAAGCCGTACCAGATCGGGGACGACGTCTTCAAGTACCTGCACGACGAGGGCGGGCGCTGGCCCGACGGCAAGACCCCGACGAAGGGCGAGCAGCAGTACCAGTCCCACATGGTCAGCGCTCACTTCACGAACCCGTTCCACACGGTGACCTGCTCGGACTGCCACAACCCTCACAGCGGTGAGCGCGGCCTCCCCGTCACGGAGAAGAACGCCATCGCCACGAGCTTCACGAACAACACGCTGTGCCTCTCGTGCCACGCCGGCTTCGGCCCGTTCAAGGCGCTGACGGTCGCCAAGGTCGGCGCCTACGAGCAGAACAAGGCGGAGATCGCCCAGGTCGTCGGCGCGCACACCTTCCACGCCTATACGCCGGAGATGACTCTCGGGCAGTCGAACTGCATCACCTGCCACATGCCGAGGACGGCGAAGCGCGACTGGTCGTACGACGAGGTCTCGCACACGATGGAGGCCATCCCGCCGGAGAAGACCCTCCTCTACCAGGAAAAGGGCGGGATGCCGAGCTCCTGTGCCGCGAGCTGCCACGGAGGCCGGCCCCTCAACTTCAACACCTCGTTCACGAACGACAACTTCTCGAAGTGGAACGAGCTGAGCGACAAGGAGACGGCCACGATCCTGAAGGGCTTCTTCGGTCCGGGTGGGACGTGGTGGAACACCACTGCGACGGGCTCGGTGACCGGGCAGGCACTTTCGGCTGCACCTCGTCCCGACGCGCCCGGTGGCGCGACGCCGGGCCGGGAGGACTGAACCCCGTCCTCGATCCCACGAGACGGAACGAGAGGGAGGGAGCCACTCGGCGGCTCCCTCCCTTTCCACGCCGCGACGTCACGCCTGGTGGGCGCGAAGCCCGGAGGGAGAGACGGGAGGCGCCGCCCGGCCACGTCCGCCGCGGACTCCCTGAAGACCCCGCGAGGGACTCACCGTGCGCTCTGGCTCGCCAACGCGCGGGCCTGGCGGTCAGCGGACAGCATCGTCCGGGAACGCGTCAAGCCCGCGTCAAGCGAACGCGCATCCGCGTTCCTGACCCCTCCCGGCCCAGCGCCTCGATCGTCCCTCCGTGCACGTCGACGATCCACGCGCAGATGGCGAGCCCGAGGCCGGCGCCCGTGTCGGCTCCCCGACGGCGCGCGGCGTCGACACGGTAGAAGCGCTCGAAGACTCGGCTGCGCTCTCCTTCGGGAATCCCGGGCCCCTCGTCGTCGACCGTGAAGACGGCCATCGGGCCGTCGACCGCGACGCCGACCGCCACTACGGGCGCAGTCAGGCCGTCTCCGGCCGGCGGCGAGAACCGGACCGCGTTCTCCACGAGGTTCTGCGCGAGCTGCCGGAGCCAGCGCTCGTCGCCGAGGACGACGGTCCCCGGCTCGGCGGTGACCTCGAGCAGCAACCCGGCCTCCGCGGCGCGCGGGCCGAACGACTCCACGACCTCCCGGGCGAGGACGTCGAGGCGGACCTCCTCCTTCTCGAACGGGAGGCGGCCCGAGTCGGCCCGGGCGAGGAGGAGCAGGTCCTCGACGATCCGGCGGAGCCGCTCGGCCTCCTCGCCCACGCTCGCGAGGGCCGAGCGATACTCCTCGTCCGAGCGAGGCCGGTCGAGCGCGAGCTCCACGGTGCTCTTCACGTTCGCGAGCGGGCTCCGGAGCTCGTGCGAGGCGTCGGCGGTGAATCGCTTCATCGCCTCGAACGACGACTCGAGCCTCGCGATCATCTGGTTGAACGTCTCGACGAGACGGCCGATCTCGTCCGGCACGGCCGGGGCGGGGAGCCGCCGGCTGAGCTGCGTCGCCTCGATCTCACGCGCGAGCGCGGTCACCTCGACCACGGGGGCGAGTGCGCGCCGGGCAAGCGACCACGTCACGATCGCGGAGAGCGCGATCGCCGCGGGAGCGAGGAGGAGGAGCCCCAGCCGGAGGTTCCGGAGCGGCAGCTCCACGTCGCCCATCCGCTCCATCACCCGGATCACCCCGCGGCGTCCCGCCCGCGAGCGGTACGGGACGGAGTAGACGCGGACCTGGTCGTGCCCCTCGACGAACATCCGATAGCCCGGGCTCTCCTCGAGGAGCTCCGGCCGCGCCGCGAGCTCCCTCGCGCCGGGGACCGAGGCGACGTCCGGGGACCTGTAGAAGACGTCGGGCTGCCCGCCGGCCGAGTGGAAGAGGACGAGCTTCGAGTACCGGTTCAGCTCCTGCACCTGCCCGGGCGTCAGGTCCGCGCAGTCCTCGTGCTGCGCCAGGACCTTCTCGACGGCGGCGGCGGTCTCGGCGAGCTCCCCGTCGTGGTGGCGGATCATCTGGGCGCGGACGACGAAGTAGAGCCCGGCGCCGCTGAGGCCGAGGACCGCGGCGAGGATCCCCGAGTAGACGAGGGCGAGCCGGGTCCGGAAGGAGACCGGGCGCCGGGTCACGACGGCTCCCTGAGGACGTAGCCGGCCCCGCGCACCGTGTGGATGAGCTTCACCTCGTGCCCCGCGTCGACCTTCTTCCGGAGGTAGTTGACGTAGACCTCGACGAGGTTCGAGCCGCCGTCGTAGTCGAGGTCCCAGACGTGGTCGAGGATCATGGCCCGCGTCAGGACGACCCCCTTTCGCCGCGCCAGGTACTCGAGGAGCGAGAACTCCTTCGGGGTCAGCTCGAGGAGCTGCCCCCCCCGCCGCGCCTCGTGCCGGACGGTGTCGACCGTCAGATCGCCGGCCGAGAGGACGGTCTGCGGCTCGACGGCGGGGCGGCGCGTGATCGCCCGGAGTCGCGCCAGCAGCTCCGCGAAGCTGAAGGGCTTGGCGAGGTAGTCGTCCGCGCCGAGGTCCAGGCCGCGGACGCGATCTTCGACGGCCGAGCGGGCGCTCAGGACGAGGACGGGCGTCGCCCGGCGCCGCTTCCGGAGCTCGCGAAGGACGTCGAGACCGGAAAGTCCGGGGAGCATGACGTCGAGGACGAGCGCGTCGTAGTCGTCCTCCAGGGCTCGCTCGAGGCCTTCGCGCCCGTCCGAGGCCCCGTCGGCGCCGAAACCAGCCTCCTTCAGTCCCTTGCGGACGCTCTCGAGCAGTTTCGGGTCGTCCTCGACGACCAGGATCCTCACCGCGGTCCCTCCCGGCGCGAGACTCTCACGAAATCGTCCGGCTAATCCGCCTCTAATCTTCGCGCGGCATCCTTCCCGGCGAGGAAGTCATGAGCGCGCCCCCCCTCTCGCCGATCGCCTCCCCGCCTCAGCCAGGGCGGCCGGAGGCCGGCCGGGGCCGAAGCGTGCTTCGGGCGGCGCTCGCCCTCGCGACGGCCGGAGTCCTCACGATCCTCCTCGTGCCGCCCGGGCTCGCCTCGGTCTGTCCGGCGGATTCGCCCTGCTGCCAGGGCGCCGATCGTCCCGCCCCCGGCTGCCCCGGGTGCCTGCCGTCGACGGAAGGACACGGCCAGGGCGAGGACCCGGGCTCTTCTCTGGCCCGCGTCGGCGGGTGCGGCTGCACCGTCGGTCCCGCTCTGCCGCTGCGCGCCGCTCTCGTCGCGACGGAGGGAAGCGTCGAACGCGCATCGGCCGGTCCGCCCGCGACCGCTTCCCCGTTCGTCGCCTCGGGCACCCCTCACGGAGACGCCCGAACGGAAACCCGCCTGCCGGTGTCTCCCGGCAAGTGTGAGTCGCTGCACCTTCGGAACTGCGTCCTGCGGAACTGATCGCTCCACGTCCCTTCGGCCGTAACCCCCGCCCGTTCCCGGACCGAACACGAGGTGCCGAATGCCCGTACGACCGCGTGGCCGAAGCCTGGCGCTCTTCTCGGCCGCCCTGCTGCTCCTCCCCATCCAGCTCCTCCACGCCCAGGCCTCGGCGTCCACCGAGGTGGACCGCCTCGTGGCGGAGGCCCTCGAGAAGAACCCCGAGCTGCGCGCGGCGCGGGACCTCGCGTCCGCCGCACGTGAGCGGGTCCGACCCGCGGGCGCGCTCCCCGACCCGATGGTGTCCCTCTCGTACGAGAACGACGGCACGGCCTTCTCGCTGGGCGAGATGGAGATGACGCGGCTCTCCCTGATGGCCGAGCAGCAGCTCCCGTTCCCCGGGAAGCTCCGGCTCGCCGAGGAGATCGCCACGAAGGACGCCGAGCGGGCCGCCACGCTCCCGGACCGGGCGGTCCTTTCGCTCACGGGCGCCGTCCGCCGCGCCTACGCCGGCCTCCTCGAGGCCCGAGAGAACCTCCGCCTCGTCGAGGAGCAGCTCTCGACCTGGAAGGGGATCGAGGAGGTGAGCCGGGCCCGCTACGCCGCGGGCCTCGCCACGCAGCAGGACGTCCTTCGCGCGCAAGCCGAGCGGACGCGGCTGGCCCAGCAGCGCGAGGCGGACCGCGCGGCCGAGGAGACCGCCCTCTCCGAGGTCCGCCAGCTCCTCTACCGCCCGGCGGACGCGCCCGTCCCGACCGAGGCACGGCTCGTTCCGGGTGAGCTGCTGCTCGTCCCGTCGACCCGGGAGTCGATCGCGCGCGCGCTCGAGGCGACGCCGGAGCTTCGAGAGGCGGCGCTCGCGAAGGAGCGGGAGCGGCTGGGCGCCGACCTCGCCCGCCGGAACCTGAAGCCCGATTTCGTCGCCTCCGCCGGCTACATGAACCGGGGCCGTCTCCCCCTCATGTGGTCCGCGAGCGTCGGTGTCACCGTCCCGCTCTGGGCGGGACGGAAGCAGCGCCCCCTCATCGCCGAAGCGGAACGGCTCACGTCGGCCGCCGCCGCGACCGAGGCCTCCCTGCGCCGCTTCGTCGAGGCCCTGACGGAAGAGCGCCTGGTCCGCCTCCGCCGCCTCGCCGCCGAGGCCCGGCTCGACGCCGAAGGCCTCCTCGAGCAGGACCGGCTCTCCGTCGAATCGGCGCTCGCGAGCTATCGCACCGGCTCCGTCCCCTTCGTCTCCGTCCTCGAGGCTCTTGGCACCTACTTCGCCGACCGCCGCTCCGCGGTGGGCCGGCTCGCCGGCCTCCTGCGGGCCCGGGCCGACCTCGACGAGCTTTCCCTGGAGCGCGGCTCCGGCGCGATGACTCCGGCCATGCCGTCCGCCGGCCCGGCCTCGTCGGCCTCTCCCTCAAAGATGTAGGAATCGAAAGATGAACAAGCGGACTCTCTCCGTCGCCCTCGCCGCCGGGCTCGCTCTGGCCGCCGGCTCCGTCACCCTGCTGACCGCCTGCTCGAAGAGCGGGTCCCATTCGGCCCACGTCGAGCGCTATCAGTGCCCGATGCACCCGGAGATCGTCAAGGACGGCCCGGGCGACTGCCCGATCTGCGGGATGAAGCTCGTTCCGATCGAGGAGGAGAAGCCGGCCGCCCAGGCCGCGGCCCCCTCCGCCCCCGGGGAGCGGCGCGTCGCGTTCCACCGCTCGCCGATGGACCCGAACGAGACCTCCCCGACGCCGAAGAAGGACGCGATGGGGATGGACTTCGTCCCGGTCTACCAGGACGAGCTCGACGGCGCCGCGGGGCCGGCCGGGCTCGCGCCGGTCACGATCGACGCCACGAAGCGGCAGCTCCTGGGCCTCAGGACGGTCACGGTCGAGCACGCCCCGTTCGCGACGTCGATCCGCACCGTCGGCCGCGTCGCGTACGACGAGCGCCGCGTCCACCACGTCCACACGCGCTACGAGGCGTACGTCGAGGACGTCACCGCGGACTTCACCGGGAAGTTCGTCCGGAAGGGAGAGGTCCTCGCGAAGGTCTACAGCCCGGACCTCTACGCGACACAGAAGGAGTACCTCCTCGCCCTCGCGGCGTCGCGGTCCCTGGCCGGATCTCGCGCCGACGGCGTGGCGAAGGGAGGGGAGGACCTCCTCGCCGCCGCGAGGCAGCGGCTCCTCCTCTGGGACATCCGCCCGGCCGACGTCGACGCGCTCGAAAGGCGCGGCGAGCCGACCCGGACGCTCAACGTCTACGCCCCGATCTCGGGATTCGTGACGGGCCGAATGGCCTATCACGGAATGAAGGTCATGCCTTCCGACACGCTCTTCGACATCGTCGACCTCTCGACCGTCTGGGTGCTCGCCGACGTCTACGAGTACGAGCTGCCGCGCCTCGCCGTCGGGCAGAAGGCGACCGTCACCCTCGCGTACTGGCCCGGGCGCTCCTGGTCGGGACGCGTCACGTACGTCTACCCGGCCGTCGACGAGGCGACCCGCACCGTCAAGGTCCGCCTCGAGCTGCCGAACCCGGGCGGGACGCTCAAGCCGGAGATGTTCGCGCAGGTCCTCCTCGAGGGTGCGCCCCGCCAGGCCCTCGTCGTTCCCGACGACGTCGTCATCGACAGCGGCCAGCGCAAGGTCGTCTTCCTCGTGGAGGCGGAGGGCCGCCTTGTGCCGCGCGAGATCGAGGTCGGCGACCAGGCCGAGGGCCTCGTCGAGGTGACGTCGGGCCTTTCGGCCGGCGACGTCCTCGCGCGCGGCGCGAGCTTCCTCGTCGACTCCGAGTCGCGCCTGAAGGCGGCCCTCGCCGCGATGGCGCCAGCGCCCGCCGCGAAGCCCGCCGGCAGCCCGGAGGGCGCCCGCGCTCCGGCGGCCGCTCCGGCCCCCGCGCCGCCCCCCGCCGGCCACGCACACTAAAGGAGGCCGCGATGAGTCACGCGAGCCCCGGAGAAGGCGGAGTCATCAAGCGGATCATCCGCTTCTCGGCCGAGAACAAGTACCTCGTCCTCTCCCTGTACGTCGTCGCGGTCCTGATCGCCGTCTGGGTCATGAAGCGCACGCCCCTCGACGCGATCCCGGACCAGTCCGACACGCAGGTCATCATCTATTCGAAGTGGGACCGGAGCCCCGACATCATCGAGGACCAGGTCACCTACCCGATCGTCACCGCGCTCCTGGGCGCGCCGAAGGTCAAGACGATCCGGGGCTCCTCCGACTTCGGCTTCTCCTACGTCTACGTCATCTTCGAGGACGGCACGGACCTCTACTGGGCCCGCTCGCGCGTCCTCGAATACCTCTCCAAGATCCAGGGGAGCCTCCCCCAGGGGGTCAAGACCGAGATGGGCTCCGACGCGACGAGCGTCGGGTGGGTCTTTCAGTACGCCCTCGTCGACGAGTCGGGGACGAACACGACCGACGAGCTGAGGTCGTATCAGGACTGGTTCCTCAAGTACGCGGTCCAGTCCGTGCCGGGCGTGGCGGAAGTGGCCACGGTCGGCGGGACGCAGCGGCAATACCAGGTCACGATCGACCCGAACGTCCTCTCCGCCTACGGCGTGCCGCTCTCCCGCGTCGCCGAGGCGATCCGGATGAGCAACGAGGAGGTGGGCGGGCGGCTCATCGAGCTCTCCGGCCGGGAGTACATGGTCCGCGGGCGCGGGTACCTGAAGAGCGTGAAGGACCTCGAGCAGGTCGTCCTGAAGACGAACGAACGCGGTACGCCGCTCACCATCGGAGACGTCGGGCGGGTCTCGCTCGGCCCCGAGATCCGGCGCGGGATCGCGGACCTCGACGGCAAGGGGGATGTCGTCGGCGGCATCGTCGTGATGCGGAGCGGGGAGAACGCCCTCAACGTCATCGAGCGGGTGAAGAAGAAGCTGAAGGACATCGAGCCGTCCCTGCCGAAGGGCGTCAAGGTCGTCACGACCTACGACCGCTCCGACCTGATCGAGCGTTCGGTCGAGAACCTGAAGGCCAAGCTGATCGAGGAGATCATCGTCGTCTCGATCATCATCCTCATCTTCCTCTGGCACTTCCCGAGCGCGATCGTCCCCATCCTCACGATCCCGATCTCGGTCGTCCTCGCTTTCATCCCGTTCGGGCAGATGGGGCTGACGATCAACATCATGTCGCTCGCGGGCATCGCGATCTCGATCGGCGTCCTCGTCGACGGGGCGATCGTCGAGGTCGAGAACGCCTACAAGAAGCTCCAGCTCTGGAACGACGGGGGGAGGCCCGGAGACTTCCACAAGGTCCGTCTCGAGGCCCTCATGGAGGTCGGGCCGTCCGTCTTCTTCTCGCTCCTCGTCATCGCGGTCGCCTTCCTCCCCGTCTTCACGCTCGTCGACCAGGAAGGGCGCCTCTTCAAGCCGCTCGCCTACTCGAAGAACCTCGCGATGGCGATCGCGGCGTTCCTCGCCATCACCCTCGACCCCGCGATGCGGATGCTCTTCGCCCGGATGGACTACTTCCGCTTCCGGCCGAAGTGGCTCGCCTGGGTCGTCAACCAGATCACGGTCGGGACGTACTACGCGGAGGAGAAGCACCCCGTCAGCCGCCTCCTCCACCGGATCTACGAGCCCCCCTGCCGCCTCGTCCTGAGGCACCCGAAGACGACGATCGCGGCCGCGCTCCTCGCGATGGCGGCGACGGTGCCGGTCTTCCTGAGGCTCGGCTCGGAGTTCATGCCGCCCCTCTACGAGGGGAGCATCCTCTACATGCCGACGACCCTGCCCGGCATCTCGGTGACCGAGGCCGACCGTCTCCTGCAGGTGCAGGATCGGATTCTGCGATCGTTCCCGGAGGTCGAGCGCGTCTTCGGGAAGGCCGGCCGCGCCGACAGCGCGACCGACCCGGCCCCGTTCTCGATGATGGAGACGACCGTCATCCTCAAGCCCGAGAGCGAGTGGCGCCCCCGCGAACGCTGGTACAGCGGGTGGGCGCCCGAGTGGCTCGCGTCGGTCTTCCGGCACGTCTGGCGGGACCGGATCTCCCACGAGGAGCTGGTCGACGAGATGGACCGGGCGCTGAAGATCCCAGGGACGACGAATGCCTGGACGATGCCGATCAAGGCCCGCATCGACATGCTCTCGACCGGGATCCGCACGCCGATCGGGATCAAGGTCTTCGGCTCGGACCTCGAGGAGATCGAGCGGATCGGCAAGGAGGTCGAGTCCGCCGTGAGGAGCGTACCGGCCACGCGATCGGCGTTCGCCGAGCGGGTCGCGGGCGGCTACTTCATCGACTTCGAGCTCAAGCGCGACCAGCTCGCCCGCTACGGCCTGACGGTCGACGACGCGAACATGGTCGTGATGACGGCGATCGGAGGCGAGCCGATCACGACGGTCATCAAGGGGCGCGAGCGGTACTCCGTCTCCCTCCGCTACCCCCGCGAGCTTCGCGAGGACGTCTCGCGCCTCGAGCGGGTCCTCGTCCCGACGATGTCGGGAGCCCAGGTCCCGATGGGCCAGCTCGCCGACATCCGGCTCGTCCAGGGCCCCTCGATGATCCGGAACGAGAACGGGCTCCTCTCGGGCTACGTCTACGTCGACTTCGACACCTCGAAGGAGGACGTCGGCGGCTTCGTCGAGGAAGCGAAGAAGGCGGTCGCGGAGCGGGTCACGCTCCCGCAGGGGTACACGCTCGTCTGGAGCGGCCAGTTCGAGAACATGATCCGCGTGCGGGAACGCCTGAAGGTCGTCATCCCGATCACGCTCGTCCTGATCTGGCTCCTGATGTACATGAACACGAAGTCGGCGATGAAGACGTTCATCGTCCTCCTCGCCGTCCCCTTCTCGATCATCGGCGCGGTCTGGTTCCTCTGGATCCTCGGCTACAACACGTCGATCGCCGTCTGGGTCGGGATCATCGCCCTCATGGGCCTCGACGCCGAGACGGGCATCTTCATGCTGCTTTTCCTCGACCTCTCCTACGACGAGGCGAAGGCCAGGGGTCTCCTGCGGAACAAGGCCGAGCTGGTCGAGGCAATCATCCACGGCGCCGTGAAGCGCGTCCGCCCGAAGGCGATGACCGTCTTCGCCGCGATGCTCGGGCTCATCCCGATCATGTGGTCGGTCGGGGCCGGCTCCGACGTCATGAAGCGGATCGCCGCCCCGATGGTGGGCGGCCTCGCGACGTCGTTTCTCCTGGAGCTCCTCGTCTATCCCGCCATCTACATGCTCTGGAAGCAGCGAAGCCTCCCGAAACCCGGGCCCGATCACTCGGAGCCGAGCCTCGAGGGCGCGGCACTTCCCGCCTGACACCGATCGAACCGAACTGACGGAAGCAGGAGTCACGACATGAATCACGCCTCCCCCCTCCCTCGCTGGACCGCCGCCCTCGCGGCCGCCGTCCTCTCCGCTTCGGCCCTGGCCGGCCCGACCGCCCCGTCCAGGGCCGCCTCGAAGACGCCCGTCTTCAAGGACGTGAAGGCCCAGACGCTCGAGTTCATGCGGTACGCCGACATGAGCCTCGCGCCGGAGCAGGAGAAGATCAAAGATGACGTCCTCTCCGCCATCCCGACGGTCTGCTGCAAGAAGTTCTCGATGAAGACCTGCTGCTGCCCGTGCAACATGGCGATGACGATCTGGGGCCTCTCGAACTACATGCTCGTCGTGAAGGGGGCGAACGCCGCCGAGCTCAAGTCGGCGGTCCTCGACTGGGTAAAGTTCATCGGGCCGGCCGGCTACACGGGTGACGCCTGCTTCAAGGGCGGCTGCAACCGCCCGTTCGCGAAGAACGGCTGCGGCGGCATGGACCACAAGAACGTCGTCTTCTGAGGAGGCGAACGATGCGCACCCCGGCGATCCTCCTCTTCGTCCTGCTGGTCAACGCCTCGGCACCGGCACAGGAGCACGTTCACGGCGAGCCGGGGCCGGCACCGCGGACCGAGCCCCCGTCCGCCTCCGCCCGCGGCGCTCGGGCTCTGCTCCGCGATGAGGCGTCCGCACTGCGGGCCGTTCGGGCAGCCGCCCGCTCACGCGACCTCGATCGTCTGAACCGTGCGGTCGACGAGTATGCCGGCGTGCATCGAGGGCTCCGGGCCGCGCTCGTGGACGCGGACTTCACGGGGGACGGTGGCTCCGGGTTCGCGGGGAAGGTGTCGGCCGCCGCCCGCGAGAGCGTCGCGAACCTCCGTGGCCTCGCAGACGCGTCGCTGCCGGCATTCGCCGAGAGCTTCGACGTCGCGATCGCGGCCGCGGAACGGACGCTCGGCGTCGCCTCTGGGGTCGGGGGCGAAGGACACGATGACGCCGCGCCACCGAGACGAGGCGGCGGGTGCGGCTCCGGACGGTCCGGACACGGAGAGCACTAACGGGCAGCCCGGGCTCTGCCCCCGCCTCGGGGTCGCGCCGAGCTCGGCAAAGCAGTCACCCCCGAGGCGGCGGCGGCGTCCCCGTCCCTTCGCAGAGCCTCGAGGTCTCCGAGGGGGAGCGGACGCCGCCAGCCCCCCGCTTTCGTCGCGCCCGGCTCGACTTCGCGCGGCCCTCCGGGCGGCCCGGCGAACGCCGGCGGAACAGCCGCGACCCTGAAGGACGGGGTGATGGACGAGGAAGAGACGCTCGAGGACGGCCGCACGCCTCGGCGCCGCTGAGGCCCGCGGCGTCGCCGGGGCCCCCTCGTACACCTCACCCGAGCGGGCCTGAGGCGCCGTGGCCGAGACCGCCTTCGACGGCTTCTCGCTCGGGATTCTGCTGTGCGAGATCCTCAGGGGCCGGAGCCCCTTTCCGGCACGCGACGGCAACAGCGTCAGGAGGATGGGCCAGGAGCTCGGCCGGGAGAAGCCCTTCCGCCCCAACCGAGCCGCCGGGCAAGCCCTCTCGACCGTCAGTCGCGGGATCCAGGCGAAGCGGCCCCCCGGCCCGGTCTTCCGCCGCCCGGGCCCTCGCCGCCGAGATTCGCCGCCGTCGCGTGCTACGCCCCGTGAATGCCGTTCGTCCGTCGGCCGGAGAGCGTCTCACGACCTGGGCTCGCCGCCGCCCTGTGGCCTCCTCCGTAGACGTCAGCCTGGTCGGTGCCGCTCTCGTCGAGGCCGTCGTCACGATGACACGTGTCGCCGCGACGTAGCCTCGCTGATGCGGAAGGTCGGCCTCGCGGAAGCGGGGCTCGCCGGGCGGCGCTGGCAAGGGGAGCGGGCCTCAGCCGGGCTCCACGCTCCCTGAGGCCGTCGGGCGAAGAGCACGGGCCTCCCCTTTCGCCGCTCGGGCACGGCTCTCGTCCGTCGAGACGCCGGCGCCGCCACGAGCGCGGAACCAGGTGGCCTCCGCGTCGCGCAGAGTCTCGGTCAACCGGTGGACGGCACGGGCAGCGCGTCGCAGCCGCGTCTTCGTCGCGGCGTCAGTGGTGAGAGCCGCCTCCGCCAGGCTCAGCTCGAGCTGCGCGGATCGAAGCGGCTCGAGGGTCACCGCCCGGACTCCCGCGAGGACCGACGCCGCGGCGACGCGTCGCTCGGTCTCGATCCACTGGCGAGTCTGCTCCTCGAGCCCGGGTCCGAGCGCCCGAAGCGCTCGTGTCAGCCGCTGGAGCTCCTCATCCGTGTCGGGAACGTGCGCGAGCCAGCCTCCGCCTTCCGTGATCCGCTCGATCTGGCGCGAGATCGTCGAGAGCGGTCGGAGGAGGTTTCGACGGAGCATCCATTCGAGCCCTGCGACGATGGCGAGGACGAGGCCGACGGCGAGCAGGAGCCGCGTGAGCAACGCCCGCCGGACCTGCGCCCGGACGTATCGGCCGTCGCTCCAGTAGTGCAGCGCCCACTCGCCGTCCGAGAGGGAAAGACGCTGGCAGGCGACGGCCCCGGCGCCGAGCGGGACCGGATCGGAAGGCTTCAAGGCTACGAGCGCGACCTTTCCCCCGGCCCTCGCGAGGGAGCCCGACAGGGCACCGAGGTGCGCTTGCACCGTGGAAGAGTCGCTCCGAAGCTCCGGCATCGCAGCCAGGTGCTCGAGGAACGCACCGATGTACGCCGACTCGGCGCGTCGGATCTGCCGTCGCTCCTCGAGGCTTCCCGCCGCCGTCACCGCTCCGACGGCGACGGTCGTCGTCACCACGACCCAGGCGCGGAGGCGGAGGCGGAGGCTCCTCATCCGCCGCGACCCTCGCGGCGGCGGGCCGCGGTGAGGAAGGAGATCGTGCCGACGGGCGTGTCGAGGCGATCGGCCTCCGTCACGCGTTCGAACCCGGCGGACTCCACGATCTCCGCGAACCGCCCCGCCGCGTGGTCCGCCGTGACCTCGAGACCGTCGAGGAGCCGGACTCCGGAGAAGGCGATCCGACGAAGGAAACCCGATGGCCTCGTGAAGTCGACGACGACGAGCCGTCCGCCCGGCTCGAGCAGCCTCAGGGCGGCGGCCAGCGCAGCGCGCTTGCCGTCCGGCCGGAGGTGGTGGAAGAGCAGCGTCGAGGTGACGAGATCCACCGATCGGTCCGGGAGCGGCGGGTCGTGGGCGGGCCCGAGGCACCACCGTATCGAGACCCCGGCCTCGGCGGCCTTCCGCCGGGCCAGACCGAGCGCTCCCGGGTCCACGTCGCAACCGACCACTTCGACCCGCGGGAACTCCTGCTTGAGCCGGACCGTGAGGGAGCCCGTGCCGCACCCCAGGTCGAGGACCCTCTCTCCGGGCTCCGGCCGGAGGAGGCTCAACGTGCGGCGCCGGAGCGTCGCCTCGTTCACGAGAAAAGACATCAGGGGGTCGTAGAGACCGGTGAGGGCATGGAACCTCAGCGCCGGGACGAACGGCTCGGTCGCGCTCACCGCGCGCCTCCCCCCACCGTGGCCGCCTCCGCCGGGCGTTCCGGTCTCCCGCGTTCGCTGCCTCCTTCCGCGGCGGGTCGGTCCCGCATCCGGTCCGCTCCATCAACCGCCCCGGTCGGCTGCCGTCTCGCGAGCTGACGAGCGAACTCCGCCTCGAGCTCCCACAGGCTCCCCTTCTCCAGGACGGCGTCCGCGCCGAGCCGGAGCGCCTCGCGCCGGAGGCGCTCGCTCACGCACCCGCTCCAGACGACGATCGCGGGGCGCGGCCGCAGCGCCGCCGCAGCCGTCACGACCTCCAGGCCTTCCGCGCCACTCGGGCCCGAGAGGTCGACGTCGGTGACGACGGCCGGCCAGGCCCGCCGAGCGAGGGCGCACGACGCGGAGGCGAGATCGAAAGCGAGCTCGACGTCGTGTCCGCGTCTCGACAGGAACTCCGCGACACAGATGGCGAGCGAGACGTCGTCCTCGACCAGGAGCAGAGCATCCGGACGGGTCGCCGTGCACATGGCCCGAGGATGGGAGGCGAACCTTGGAAACCGATGAGAGACGGTGCTTCGGGCCGCTCTAATCGCTCTCTAAGGTCGGAGCCGTATTTTTCCGGCCACGAGAGGGGCCGCGGGCGCCGCCGGCGGCCGACGCCCCTCGACAGGAGGATTCGACATGCGCGGAAGGACCCTTGCCCTCACGGCCCTCGCTCTCACGCTCGGCGTCGCGCCGGGTCTCGCCACGGCGCACGACGGCCACGCTCACGGGATGGAGCCGATCCTCGGCACGGTGGCGCACATCGAGGGGAATCGCCTCGACGTCGCCGACCCGGACGGGAAGACGGTGTCGGTCACGCTCACCTCCGCGACCACCTACTTCCGTGGGACGACGGAGGCGAAGAGGACCGACCTGAAGGCCGGGCTGCGCGTGGCCGTCGAGGTCGCCCACGGGAAGGCGGGGCTCGAAGCGAAGGTGGTCCGGATGGGAGCGTCGGAGGAGGTCGTCTGGACCTGCCCGATGCACCCGGAAGTGAAGAGCGCGGGCCCGGGCAAGTGCCCGAAGTGCGGCATGCACCTCGAGAAGAAGAAGGCGTGATGACGAGGCGGACGGCGGGAGGGGACCCGTGAGGCGGACGACACGAGTCCTCCTGGTCGCGGCGGCCCTCGCTGCCGTGTGGGGCGGATACACGCTCGCCGCCGCCGTCCGTCGCGGCTTCAGCGCGCGAGACGAGCCGTCCGGGGCCGAGGAGGTCGTGGCTCGGGCTTTCCGGCGGTGGGCGACCCCGGAGGCGATACGCCGTGTTCCGAACCCCGTCGCCGCGAGCCCCGAGGTGCTCACCCGGGCGCGCCGCCACTTCGCCGACCACTGCGCCGGCTGCCACGGAAACGACGGGAGCGGCCGGACGCCGATCGGCCAGCGCCTCTATCCGCGCGCGCCCGACATGCGCGGCGGCGAGACCCAGCGCCTCACCGACGGAGAGCTCTTCTCGATCATCCGGAACGGAATCCGCCTCACCGGCATGCCCGCCTGGGGCGACGGGACGCCCAAGGAAGACGTCGGCACGTGGGAGCTCGTTCACTTCATCCGCCACCTTCCCGGGCTGACGCCCTCGGAGCTCGCGGAGATGGAAGCGCTGAACCCGAAGAGCCCCGCCGAGTTCGAGAAGGCCCGCCAGATCGAGGCGTTCCTCGCCGGCTCCGGCTCGACGGCTCTGTCCTCGCCTGAAAGGAGAATGAAATGAAGAAGGCGCTCGGCCCGGCCAGCCTCCTCGTCCTGACGCTGCTCACGTCCCCCGCCCTCGCGCAGATGGGCGGAGGTGGGATGTGGAACGGCCCCGGCGACATGATGTCGAATGGCTCCGAATCCCTCATCGTCCCGGCCGGAGTCCGAGGCGACGGGAAGAACGGCGCCTTCTTCGTCACCGACCTCTGGATCCGCGCGAGCGGCACCGGCACGGCGACGATCGCGTTCCACCCGGCGAACGCCGCCACCGCCGATCCGGCCGTGACGGCCACTGTGGCGCTCTCGCAGCCCGTGACCTTCCTCCCGGACCTCCTCTCCGCGCAGCTCGGCCTGACGAAAGCGTTCGGGAACCTCCGGATCAGCGCCACGGTCCCGATCGCCGCGGTGGCCCGCGTCTACAACCAATCGGGGGCCGGAGCGTACGGTCTCGCGTTCATGGGGATGCCCCAGCGCATGTCGCTCACGGCGATGCCGATGGCGGGCACCTGGGACGACCGCCAGTTCGAGATGGTCATGCTCGGCCTCCTGCCTCAGCCCGGCGCCCGCGTGAACGCCACCGTCGTGAACACGACCGCGACGGCCGTGACCGGGACGCTGGACGTCGTCGACGCCGACGGCAGCGCTCCCGCCGGAGCGGGACCGAAGAGCTGGCCCTTCCGGATCGCCGGCTACTCGTCGACGCAGGTGGACGACGTCCTCGCTGGCGTCGCCTCGCGCTTCCCGTCGGGCGGTGCCGGCCTGCAGCTCCGGGTCCGCCTCGACCGCGGCGCGGGCGGGATGGTCATGGCCTACGCCGTCGTGAACGACAACCTGACGAACGACGGCTACGTCGTGATGGGGAGCATGATGAACTCGGGCCTGGGGATGGGATCGGGCTCCGGTATGGGAATGTAGGCGTCGAGACCGTCCCCCGGGACGTGGCTTTGCGGGGCGCCGGCCGGCGCCCCTCTGCTAACCTCCCCCCGCGCCTCCGCGCCCTTCATGGACATCGCCGCCTTCCAGGCCCGCTGGCTCGGGAACGAGGGGGGAGAACGGGCCAACAAAGACCCGTTCCTGAACGACCTCTGCGACCTCCTCGGCGTGCCCCGTCCCGACCCGGCGACGGGCGACGCGGAGAAGGACCTCTACGTCTACGAGAAGCCGGCCGTCCTCCTTCACGCGGCCGGCAGGCCGACGATCGGGAAGATCGACCTCTACCGGCACGGACGCTTCCTGCTCGAGGCCAAGCAGGGCTCGAACGCGACCCGGACGGGCCGGACGCGGCGCGGAACGAACGCCTGGCACGGGATGATGTCCGACGCCCTCGGGCAGGCGAAGCGCTACGTCGAGACGCTCGACGCCCCGCCCCCGTTCCTCCTCGTCGTCGACATCGGCCACTGCGTCGACCTCTACGCCTCCTTCGACGGCTCGCGCGTCTACCACCCGTTCCCGAACGCCCTCGCGAACCGCACCTTCTTCGCCGACCTCGAGGAGCTCCTCCCGACGCTCCACGCCGTCTGGGAGGAGCCGCTCTCCCTCGACCCGCTCCGGCGGACGACCGCCGTCACGCGCGAGGTCGCGGCGCACCTCGCCGGCCTCTCGAAGGAGCTGGCCGAGGCGGGGCATTCCCCGGAGGCGGTCGCGACGTTCCTGATGCGGGCCATCTTCACGATGTTCGCCGAGGACGTCGGCCTCCTCCCGAACCGCCTCTTCACGAGGACCCTCTACGAGCGCTGGATCCCGCACCCGGAGACGTTCGCGCCCGACGTCCAGGCGCTCTGGACGACGATGAACCGGGGCGGGTCGTTCGGCTTCGAGGGGGAGCTCCTCCGCTTCAACGGCGGCCTCTTCGCGGCGCCGCAGGCCCTCGCCCTCACGCGCCGCCAGCTCGAGATGCTTCACGAGGCGGCCCGCTGCGACTGGAAGAACGTCGAGCCCTCCATCTTCGGGACGCTCCTCGAAAGGGCCCTCGACCCGAAGGAGCGCCACGCCCTCGGCGCCCACTTCACGCCGCGCGCCTACGTCGAGCGGCTCGTGAGGGCGACCGTCGAGGAGCCGCTCCGCGCCGAGTGGGACGTCGTGCGGACGCTCGTGAGGACCCTCGTCGAGGAGGGCTCGGAGACGAAGATCGCCGAGGCCGAGAGGGCCGTCCGCGCCTTCCACGAGAAGCTCTGCGCGACGCGCGTCCTCGACCCCGCCTGCGGCACCGGCAACTTCCTCTACGTGACGCTCGACCTCTTCAAGCGGCTGGAGGCCGAGGTCGTGAGGCTCCTCCGCGACCTGCGCCCCGAGACCGGGGCGAGCGGCTTCCTCGACCTCCACGGCGTCAGCGTCACGCCCCGCCAGCTCCTCGGAATCGAGGTGAAGCGCTGGGCCAAGGAGATCGCCGAGCTCGTCCTCTGGATCGGCTGGCTCCAGTGGCACTTCCGGACCCACGGCGACACCGCCCCCGACGAGCCCGTCCTCCGCGACTACGGGAACATCGAGTGCCGCGACGCCGTCCTCGCCTGGGACCGCGTCGAGCCGGAGACGGACGCGGCGGGGAAGCCCGTCACCCGCTGGGACGGCGAGACGACGAAACCGAGCCCGGTGACGGGGGAGCCGATCCCCGACGAGACCGCGCGGGTGGTGGTGGAAAGGTACGTGAACCCGCGGAAGGCGGAATGGCCGGAGGCGGAGTTCGTGGTGGGGAATCCGCCGTTCGTGGGGAACAAGCGGATGCGGACGGCGCTGGGGGACGGCTACGTCGAGGCGCTGAGGCGCGCGCACGACGACGTGCCGGAGACGGCGGACCTCGTCATGTACTGGTGGAACCATGCGGCGTCGCTGGTGCGGGCAGAAAGGCTGACGCGGTTCGGCCTGATCACGACGAACAGCATCACGCAGACGTTCAACCGACGCGTGGTTCAGCGACACCTCGTGGCTTCGTCGGCATGCCATCTCGCCTTCGCGGTACCAGATCACCCGTGGGTCGATTCGACGGATGGGGCCGCGGTTCGGGTCGCGATGACGGTTCTCTCCCAATCCTCCGGCGCCGGCATCCTCCTCTCGCTCATCGATGAGGAGCAGCTGGATGACGGTTCAAGTCGAGTCGATTTCAGATCGCGGAAGGGCACGATTCACGCGGACCTGACGACCGGACCGTCGGTTTCCGGCACTCGGGCGCTCGTCGCGAACCAAGACCTGTGCCTTCAGGGCTGCAAACTCGTGGGCGACGGGTTCCTTCTGACCTCTGATGAACGCGACAACTTGATCGCCGTTGATCATCGCGCCGAGGCCTTTCTTCCGCGCTACGTTGCCGGCCGGGATCTGACGCAGACCGAAGGCGTTCGTTACGTCGTGGATTTCTACGGGTTGGACGAGGCGCAAGCGCGAAATGAGTTCGCTGCCGGTTATCAGCGGCTCTTGCACCTTGTGAAGCCCGAAAGGGATCAGAACAAGCGGGATACGAGGCGGCGAAACTGGTGGTTGTTCGGCGAGAACGCGCCGAAGCTGCGGCGGGCGTTGAAGGGGCTTCGACGGTTCATCGCCACTTCCGAAGTCGCAAAACACAGAGCGTTCGTGTTCCTTCCACTCCCGGGAACCCTGGCTGATGGTTCCTTGGCCGGGATCGCCACGGACGATGCCTGGCACCTCGGCGTCCTTTCTTCTCGCGTCCATGTAACATGGGCATTTCGGAGAGGCGGGCGAATGGGCGCGGGCAATGACCCCCGCTATCAGAACGGGCCATGCTTCTTGCTCTTCCCCTTCCCGCCTTCCACCCCCGCCCAAACCGCCCTCATCCGCTCCCTCGGCGAAGCCCTCGACGCGCACCGCAAGCGCCAGCAGGCTCTCCATCCCGGCCTCACGATCACCGGGATGTACAACGTCCTCGAGAAGCTCCGGTCGGGGGAGGCGCTGACGGCGAAGGAGAAGGTGATCCACGAGCAAGGGCTCGTCTCCGTCCTGAAGCAGATCCACGACGACCTCGACGCGGCGGTCTTCGACGCCTACGGCTGGCCGTCGACGCTGACCGACGAGGAGATCCTCGAGCGGCTCGTCGCGCTGAACGCCGAGCGAGCCGAGGAGGAGAGGCGCGGCCTCGTCCGCTGGCTCCGCCCCGAGTTCCAGAACCCGGGCGGCGCGAAGGCGGCGACGCAGGAGACTCTTCCGGGCGGAGATGACGAGGAGGAGGAGCCGGCCGCGAAGCCGGCCGCGCCGCTCCCGTGGCCGAAGGCGCTCCCCGAGCGGATCGCCGCCGTCCGCGACCTGATGGCCCGCGCGCCGTCCCCCCGCTCGCTCGCCGCCGTGACTTCGGCCTTCGCGAAGGCGAAGCCGAAGGACGTGGAGCCCGTCCTCGAGAGCCTCGCCTCCCTTGGTCTCCTCGTCTCGTTCGACGCCTCCGACGGCCGCCACTGGCAGGCCGCCGCCGCGCCTCGCGCGTAGCCGGGCGCCGCGAGAGGCCGCGGCCTGACCGACTAGAATCGGCCTGAGGCACGTGATGACCGTATCGTTCACCGCCGTCTATCGCCAGGTCCCGGAGGGCTTCATCGCCTTCGTGGAGGAGCTGCCCGGGGCCAACGCGCAGGGTGCGACGCTCGAGGAGGCACGGCGTAACCTCGAGGAGGCGGTCGCGCTCGTGCTGGAGGCCAACCGCGCGATGTCCGAGATCGAGATCGGCGACGGCGACGTCATTCGGGAGCCGCTGAGGCTCACGGCCTGAAACGCCTCGACCTGATCCGCCACCTGGAGCGCAACGGCTGCACCCTGCTGCGTGAAGAGGGCGCACACAGCGTCTTCGTGAACGCGCGCGAGAGGAAGGCCTCCACGGTTCCTCGGCACCGCGAGGTCAACGAAGTCCTCTGTCTGAAGATCTGCAAGGACCTCGGCGTCCCGGCGCCGTCCCGGCGGGGGGATTCGAGGTAGGGCCGCGATGTCGCCATCGAGGCGGATCACCGACTGGGAGGAGGCCGGGCGCGTCGTGGCGCGGCGGATCGCGCGGCACTCGGGCCTGACGATCGAGGAGGCCGACAAGGGCGTCCTCTCCGTCCTCGGCTGCATCCGGGAGGAGGACGTCGACGGTCGCCTCGTCGTTCGGGACGAGGAGGGACGCGAGATCGCGCGGGTCCCGGCGAGCGTCCTCCGCGGGATCGACGTCCCGACGGCTTGACCGGTCCCTAGGGACCGAAGTCGGCGACGGCGCGATCCAGCTCCGCTGCAATTGCCCGGAGGGCCGCCTCGATCGGGCTCATCGGCGGCGGGGCCACGGCACGGGGCGGCCCGCGGAGTCTCCGAGCTCGGCGCCGGGCCGCTCGCCCCTCCACGCTTCCATGAGCGCCTCGATCTCGTCCTCGCTCGCGTTCGGGCGCTCCCGGCGGAAACGCTGCGCGCGCATGGCGTCGGCGACGGCCGAGAGCTCGAGCGCGAGGCGCATCCGCGCGGCGGGGGAGTCGGGCTCGAGGGGCTGATCTGCCACGCGGCGATTCTACGAGCCCGAAGACGGACCCGCCCGCCGTTGCGGGAGGGAGCCGGGAGGTCCCGGCCCCTCGCCGCCCCGGCGGGCGGGAAAGGCGGCTCTCGGAGAAGGCTAGCCGGCGGAGACGCGGCGCCGGAGGGTGTCGATCAGGTCGGTCACCTTGCGACAGGAGTCGCAGTCCATGTTCGTGTTCGTGCAGGGGACGCCGTCCGCCTGCGACTCGGAGCACTTCGGGTCGACGGCGAACTTGAGGACCTCTCCGAAGAGGGCGTCGAGACGCTCCTTCAGGGGGCTCTCGGGGATGGCGCGGAGGGAGGAGACGAGCTTCCACTCCTCCGGGGAGAGCGTCACCTGCACGGGCGCGCTCACGGGACGGTGACCTCGGAGGCGGCCTTGACGCCCCACTCGAACGCCTGCTCGTTGAGCGGGATCATGGCGCACTTGTCCTTCAGGGCGCGGCGGACGGCGGTGAGGAACGTCTCCTTCGGGAAGATCCCGGTGGCCGCCTGGAGCGCCCCGAGGGCGACGATGTTCTTGACCATCAGCTTGCCGAGGTCCTTGGCGATCTCCGACATCGGGACGCCGACCATCTTCACCCCGCTCTTCACGGGGGTGTAGTCCGTGATGACGGAGCTGTCGTAGATGATCGTCCCGCCCGGCCGGACGTCCGGCCCGAACTTGACGAGGCTCGGCATGTTGAACGCGATGAGGACGTCGGGGCTCGGCGAGGCGGGGGAGAGGACCTCGTCGGCGGCGACGTGGACGTCGGCGTAGGAGGTGCCGCCGCGCGACTCGGGGCCGTAAGCCGGGATGTGCGTCGCGTCGAAGCCCTCGTTGATGCCGGCGTGGACGATGAGCATCGCCGCCGTCTGCGCGCCGTCGCCGCCGGAGCCGGCGAGCTTGAGAGAGATGTCGTTCTTCGCGACGTGGGACGGGAACGACGTGCAGTAGCGGGGAGCCTTCTCCTCGCCGGCGCCGATCTCCTTCAGGACGCGCTCGGTCTCGAACGTCGGGGCGGGCCGGTCCCACCACGGTTCGCGGGTCTCGTCCTTCTTCACGCCGAGCGGGAACATCGGGAGCATGGCCTCCTCGACCCACTTCTCGGCCTGCTCGGGCGTGGCCTTCAGGTGGGTCGGGCACTCGGCGAGGACCTCGACGAACGAGAAGCCGCGCTTCTCGACCTGGTTCTGAAGCGCCTTGTGGATCGCCTTCTTCGCGCGGTTCCTCTGCTTGGGGTTGAAGAGGGCGACCCGCTCGACGTAGACGGGGCCGTCGAGGCCGGCGATCAGCTCGGCCATCTTCATCGGCTGGCCCATGAACTCGACGCGGCCGTCGGGGCTCGTGGCCGTACGCTGGCCCATGAGGGTCGTCGGGGCCATCTGGCCGCCGGTCATGCCGTAGATCGCGTTGTTGACGAAGATGACGGTGATCGGGATGCCCATCTGGGCCGTCGAGACGATCTCCGCGAGCCCGATGGAGGCGAGGTCGCCGTCCCCCTGGTAGGAGATGACGATCGACTCGGGGTTCGCGAGCTTGTGCCCGATCGCGACGGCGGGGGCGCGGCCGTGGGCGGCCTGCGTGTTGCCGACGTCGAAGTAGTAGTAGAGGAAGACGGAGCATCCGACCGGGGAGACGGCGACGGTCTTGTCCTGGATGCCGAGCTCGTCGATCGCCTCTCCGAGGTACTTGTGGGCGAGGCCGTGGCCGCAGCCCGGGCAGTAGTGCGTGGAGTGGCCCTTGAGCCCCTCACCGTGCGAGTGGCGCTCGAACTTGCCGTAGAAGGCGGACGTCGTCATACGGTCACCTCCTGCCCCGCGGCGACTTTCAAGATGACCTCCTCCATCTGCGGCAGCACGCCGCCGAAGTGGCGCACGTGCTCGATCTCGGGGTATTCGCGGATCCGGGCGTTCGCGAGCGCGATCTTGACCTCGTCCTCGAGCTGGCCGTTCGAGGCCTCGACGACGACGATGCGCTTCGCGTTCGGGAGGACCGTCTTCAGCTTCTCGATCGGGAAGGGCCAGACCGTGACCGGGCGGAAGAGCCCGGCCTTGATGCCGCGGGAGCGGAGGACCTGGACGGCCCCCTTCGCGGTCCGGGCCGGCGTGTTGCACGCGACGAGGAGCACCTCGGCGTCGTCGCACATGTAGAGGTCGGCGCGCTGCTCGACCTGCATCGACGCGTACTTGGCGTTGAGAACCACGTTCCACTTCTCGAGGTCGACCTCGGAGAGGTAGATCGAGGAGATCAGGTTCCGCCGGTGCTCGAGGTCGCCGTAGACGGCCCACTTCGGGATGCCCGGCTTCACCAGCGACTCGGGGAGAGAGACCTTGCCGGTCATCTGGCCGAGGTAGCCGTCGGAGGCGATGACGACCGGGTTGCGGTACTTGAACGTCAGCTCGAACGCGAGCATCGTCAGGTCGAGCATCTCCTGCGGGGTCGACGGCGTCAGGACGATGGCGTGCGTGTTGCCGTGGCCGAGGCCGCGGCAACAGAGCTTGATGTCCGACTGCTCGGGGGCGATGTTGCCGAGGCCGGGCCCGCCGCGCATGACGTTGATGAAGACGCCCGGGACCTCGGCGCCGATCATGTAGCTGATCCCCTCGAGCATCAGCGAGAAGCCAGGCGAAGAGGTGAACGTCATGGAGCGCATCCCCGCGCCGCCGCAGCCGTACATCATGTTGACGGTCGCGACCTCGGAGACGGCCTGCAGGAACGTCCCGTCGAGGTGGGGCATGAGCTTCGCCATCAGCTCGGCGCCCTCGGTCGAGGGGGTGATCGGATAGCCGAAGAAGTGGCGGCAGCCGGCGAGGAGCGCGCCGACGGCGGCGGCGTAGTTCCCCTTCAGGACGAGCGGCTCCATCTTCGGGAGCGGGACGACCTGGTCGGGGATGTCGACCGGCTCGGGGGCGTCGGTCATCCGGTCGCCGAAGAGCTTCGCGGGGTCCTGGAGCTCGTAGTCGGCGTCGGCCGGGGTCTGCTGAAGTCCGTAGGGCTCGGGGCAGGCGTCGATGCAGAGTCCGCACCCGTTGCAGTTCGTCAGGTCGAGGACGATCGGCGTGAGCCCGGTCTTCGGGTTGATCTCGGTCCCCATCGAGATGCAGTGCTTCGGGCAGGCGCTGATGCAGCGTCCGCAGCCCTTGCAAAACTCGGGGAGGACGAACGGTTTCGGTCTTTCCTTCAGGGCGGGCATGGTGCCTCCTCCGACGAGGAGTTTACCGGCCCGGACCTGATGAATTCTCACCATTTCCCGGGTAATCGTTTCGGATCAGAGCATGGTATCAGCACACGTGCAAACGCGACAGCCCGCGAAGGGGGCGGCCCGGGGGCCCGGACGGCGGGACGTCAACGGCGGCCGGCGGCGCGCCGGGCGTCGATCGCGCGGATCGCCTCCAGGGCGCCGAGAGGAAGCGAGATCCCGGTCGGGCGCGCGGCGTGCCTCGAGGCCGAGAAGAGATGCTCGAGAGAATCCGAGGCGGGCGCCCCGAAATCGCGGCCGAGCTCCGGCTCTCGAGGGTTGATCCTCACGAGGGTCCGCCGCGTGCCCTGCACCGCCCGCTCGGAGAACGTCCGGACGGAGGGGACGCTCGTCCCCGCGCCGAGCTCGAGGACGACGAGCGGGCCGGAGACGCCGTCGAGCCAGTCTCCGAGCGTCTCCATCTGGGCCGAGGTCCGCGCGTCGTCCCAGCCGAGGTCGCCGAAGAGGAGGATGTTCGGGCGCGCGAGGCCGCGGCAGCCGGGGCACGTCGGGAACGGCTCGCGGGCACGGCAGGAGGCCGCGTCGACCTCGACGTCGACGCCCTCCGCGGAGCGGATCGGCTCGCCGCAGCCGCGGAGGCACTGGAGGTGGTGGATGGAGCCGTGGCACTCCGCGACGCGCCCGTCGGGGAAGCCCGCCTTCTGGAACTGGCCGTCGACGTTCGAGGTGAAGACGAACGCGCCGTGCCTCGTCTCCGAGGCCCAGCGCAGGAGCGTGCGGAAGCCCTCGTGGGGAACCGTCTCGCGGTAGAGGCCGAGGCGGTGGCCGTAGAAGCCCCAGGCGAGCGCGGGGTCCCGGAAAAACCAGTGCGGGCTCGCGAGCTGCTCGAAGCGGAGGCCGAGGTCGCGGAAGGCGGGGTAGGCGCGCCAGAAACCTTCGGGGCCGCGGAAGTCAGGGAGGCCGGAGTCGACCCCCATCCCGGCTCCCGCCGTGACGAGGATCGCGTCCGCGTCGTCGACGGCGCGGGCGGCGCGGTCGAGCGCGGGCTCGAGGGAGATGTCGAGGGTCATGGGTCGACTCCCTGGAGCGGCGTTTTCGACGGCGGGCTCTCCTCCGGGTCGGAGAGGTGGAGCGACACCCTTCTCGAGGCAACGAACGAGACGGCGGCGAGCAGGCCGCCGACGTAGGCGTCGACCGCGTAGTGCCAGCCGGTCACGATCGACCCGAGGAACGTGAGAAGCAGCGCCGCGAGGAACACCGCCGCGAGCGGGCGGGCGCGCCGGAAGCACCAGAGGAGCAGCAGCGCGTCGATCCCGACGTGGAGGCTCGGCATCGCGGCGACGCCGAGGGAGGGATTGAACCCCGCGCGGAGGACGCCCGTCACGCGGCTCT